>DASWQJ010000093.1:0-15286 GCA_036403795.1 Stenotrophomonas sp. | reverse complement strand
TGGACGTGGACGCTTATATCGACGCGATCCTGGCGCGCTTTGCCAACCCGGCGGTGCAGCATCGGCTGGCGCAGATCGCGCAGGATGGCTCGCAAAAGATCCCGGTGCGGTTGCTGGGCACCATTGCCGATGCGCTGGCGGCCGGGCGCAACATCGAGGTGCTGTGCCTGCCGGTGGCGGCGTGGCTGCAGTTCGTGCGGCGACAGGCCAGGGCAGGTGTCGCGTTGTCTGATCCGATGGCCGAGCGGCTGGGTACGATCGGCCGAAGCATGACCGGCGAACCGGTACACGACATGCGACTAGCGCTCGCCTTGAATATTTTCGAAGGGTTGTCTGCTAATGACCAGTTTGTCTCCCAGCTCACCTTAGCGTTTGAAAAGCTAAACGGCACCGACACTACTTTGATCAAGTACGCAATTTCGTCCAGTGGATAGCTGTACCGACCCACTAAACTAAGCATGCCCCTGACTACAAATGGTGCGGTCCTGCTCGGAACTCGTTCCATGACGGTATACGTCGCTGTCTGGACCAAGTACCGGCTTCTGTCGCCCGAATCAAGCCGTAAGCGCTGCCTGCGAGCATCCCCACCACCATCAAGTTCGAATTTACGCCGCCAGAGAACAGAATGCTGGCCAACGCCATCAATCCACTCCAGCCGATCGCGAAGCCCAAAGCGAAAAGCGTGAAATTAGCCATGAAACCGGCAAACGCAGCCGGAGGAACTGGCACGCCAAGGCGCCACAGAAATCGGTGCAGCCAAGAGCTCTTGAGAGGCTGGCCGCCACCAGATGCAGCGGCTAGATAGTCCCGTGCCTGAAGAACCGAGCTGGGTACGTTATTCATCATTGGACACTCAGCGAGATGGTGTGCTCCCAAGCGACGGATCACTTGGGAGCACGACTGTTATTTGGTGGGGCGGGGTCTACGCACCGTGGCTTCGACCAGCGCGCCGCCCACTAAGCCAATTGCGACGCCTAGTGGACCACCCGGAAGGCCTAGAATTCCCCCAATTACCATGCTCCGCCACTGGCGGAAGTGTTGTTCAGTGTAAGGAGGTGGCGCTCCGCCACTGACTAACTCGAGCTCAACTTCATGGAGATTGCGCATCTACTTGCTCCAATCGATCGGACTTCCGGTCCGATCCTCGGCTCCCTCGATCCATCGAGAGAATCTATGCGCTCGCTACCTGCGCGGGCGGCCCGAATACAAGCTGCACCAGATGCCGCTTAGTTCAAATCAGAAAATGCCGAAGTCGCCCGGCGGTTGGCGTTTGGGTTGACGAGTCGCACCACAGGGCCGATCTCGGGCCGAAAGCAATCTCTTTAGAGCGCACATGGCCAGCGCCCTATTAATCGGTTGCGGTTGAGACTACTGCGGAGCTCGGTATGCCGTTTTAGCCCGATAAGAGCGGTGACCGCCCACTCTTTCGCATGGATAGCGCATTGTTAACGTTTTCTGCTGCACCGCACGGTGACAAGCGCTGTCATACCGGATTAATTTTGCGCACGGTCTCATGTTAGCGCTATCAAGGGGGCGCGCCGCATGAGCGCCAGGGGAGCCATCGGCTCCCTGTGGCCAGCCCCAAACGGCCCATCGGCCGTGCAATCGATCAAGCAATCAGCAGTGGCTGTAACGGGCGTCTTCCAGCACGCCCGGGCTGGAAGGCGGGGGCTGCGGCCCACCGATGCCCTGGGGGAGGGCGATCCAACATAGATCGAAAGGAGAGAGGGGAAATGAAGTTCTGCAGTCCTTTTAGCCACACACCGGGAACGGTCGGAGCGAGCGCGATTGACGCGTCGCAGGCGAATCACGCCACCGTTGTCCGTTCAACTCCAGACCTGAGGACACACTGATGAGTCGCAAGCTGACGAGGTTCAAGTCCAGGGCGATGTTCACCTTCGTAGGTGGCGTGCTGGTGATCAATCCCGCGTTCGCCCAGGACGCGCCAAGCACCGCACCGCAGACGCAGACGCAGACGCAAACCGTCGCGGCATCGCAGGATCCGGCCAAGACGTTGGATACGGTGCAGGTCACCGGTATCCGCAGCAGCCTGGACCAGTCGATGAACATCCGGCGCGACTCGGCCGGTGTGGTCGACGCGATCAGTGCCGAGGACATCGGCAAGTTCCCGGATACCAATCTGGCCGAATCGTTGCAACGCATCACCGGTATCTCGATCGAGCGTCGTGACGGCGAAGGCGCGCAGGTGACCGCCCGCGGCTTTGGTCCGCAGTTCAATACCGTTACGCTCAACGGCCGGCTGATTCCCGGCGCCGATGCGTTCGGCGCGCCGGGCCAGGTGCCGATCGGCGGTGTCGATGTCGGCACGCGCGCTTTCAACTTCGCCCAGCTTGCCTCCGAGGCCATCACCGGCATCCAGGTCTTCAAGACCAGCCGTGCGGATGCGCCCAGCGGCGGTATCGGCGCCACCATCGACATCCTGACCGACCGTCCGTTCAATCACGAAGGCCTGGTGGCCAGTGCCGGCGCCAAGATGGTGTCCGACGATTCCCAGGTGTTGGGCAGCAGCATCACGCCCGAGATCTCGGGCATCTTCAGCTACACCAGCAAGGACAAGGTCTGGGGCATCGGCTTGAACGCCAGCTACCAGAAGCGCCATGGCGGCTCGGTGCAGGCCACCGAAAACACCTGGAACATCCAGCGCTGGACCGGTACCGATCCGGCCCTGCGCGCCGATGCCAATGTGCAGAACGCGCCTTCCATCGGCCAGCTGTACGGCATGCCCAACGATTTGCGGTACGCCTTCGCCGACTTCCAGCGTGAGCGTACCAATGGCCAGGCCGTGGTGCAGTTCGCGCCGATCGACAGCCTGATCATGACCCTGGACTACACGTACTCGACCAATGAAATCGAGGAGAATCGTGGCGAGCAGGGCATGTGGCTACAGCGTGCCAACAGCGTCACCGACATCACCTTCGATACCAACCAGGCGGTGGCCACACCGGTCTACCTGCGCGACGTGCCCACCGGGTCCAAGGACTTCGGCATGGAGCAGCAGCGCAACATGCAGAAGTACAAGCTGGGTTCGCTGGGCTTCAATGCGGACTGGCAGGCGGCCGACAATCTGCGCTTGAGCTTCGACGCGCATGATTCCAAGACCGAGTCGCTGCCGAACGATCCGCTGACCGGCGGCAGCGCCACTTACTTCAGCATGGCAGGCACCAACAACTGCACCGGCGGCCAGACTTGCGGCGGCCAGTGGGGCCAGGAGTTGTTCTTCAACAACAGCCTGCCGATCGGTGCGCGCACGTGGTATCCGACGGCTGCCGATTCGTATGCGGGCACCAACGGCCTCGTCAACCCGGATTTCACCGCCGACAACATCGGCACCCAAGTGCTGCGCATCTACTACCAAAAGCAGGTCACCGAGATCAAGGAAGGTCGCGTCGACGGCGAGTGGTCCTTCGACACCGGCCGCTTCCAGTTCGGCGTCAGCTCGGCCAATACCAAGATGCGCCGCCAGACCAGCGACACGTATGCCGCGCTGGGCGACTGGGGCGTGTCCGACGCCGGTACCGCGCCGGGGCTGATGGATCTGATCCGGCCGATCAGCATCACCGGCATGTTCAATGACTTCAACGCCAATGGGGCTGCCCCCAATGCCTGGCGTGGCAATGCCGACCAGCTCGCGCAATGGGCGTCTGGCGTCTACGGCGTCGGTACCGACCGCAATCAGAACCTCAGTGGCGACAACGAAATCGAGGAAAAGACGAAGGCGGCGTACGTGCAGTTGGAGCTGGAGGGCGAAATCGCCAGCATGCCGACCAATACCCGCATCGGCCTGCGCTACGAAGAGACCGATGTCACCTCGGTGTCGGCGGTGGCTACGCCGACTGCGCTGCAGTGGACGGCCAACAACGACTTCCAGCTGCTGCGCTCCACCGAAATGCAGCCGTTCGCCGAGTCGCACAAGTACGACTACGTACTGCCCAACCTCGACTTCGACATCAGCTTTACCGACCAGTTGAAGGGTCGTGCGTCGTTCGGCCAGACCATTGCCCGTGCGCCGTACAACAATCTGATCGCCGGCCCGGTACCGGGTACGCCGACCGGTTCGATCCTGATCAATCCGTCGACCCGTGCGGCCGGCAGTGCACAGAACCCGCAGCTGGATCCGCTTGAGTCCGACAACCTCGACCTGGCGCTGGAGTGGTACTTCGCCGATGCCAGCTACGTCTCGGTGACGTTCTGGAACAAGCAGGTCAACAACTTCATCGGCAACACGGTCTCGCGCGAGTCGCTGTACGGCCTGCGCGATCCCACCTCCGGTCCCGATGCGCAGGCGGCGCTGGCCTTCCTGCAGAGCCAGGCGTGCGTCGCCCAGGTGACCGCTTCGGGCAATGACGCGGTGGCGGCCTGCTCGGCGAACGACACCTCGTTGTTCTCGGCTACCACGATGATCCGCAACGCCTCCACCGGCGGCCTGGGTGCCTACGACGGCAGCTCGGCGCAGACGCTGGCGCTGGAGACCAACTACAACCTTGTTGGCGAAGCGGATGACCCGTTGTATGACTTCGACGTCTCCAAGCCGGTCAACCAGAACAAGGCCAAGATCCACGGCTGGGAACTGGGTGGCCAGTACTTCTTCGGCGAGAGCGGCTTTGGCGTCCTGGCCAACTACACCATCGTGCGGGGTGACGTCGGCTTCGACAACACGGTCATCGACCGTGACCAGTTCGCGTTGCTTGGCCTCAGCGACACGGCCAATGCCGTGCTGATGTACGAGAAGTACGGCTGGTCGGCCCGCTTGGCGTGGAACTGGCGCGACGAGTATCTGATCGCGGCGAACATGGAGGGCTCCAACCGCAATCCGTACTACGTGGAAGCCTATGACCAGTTCGACCTGAGCGTTGGCTATCAGTTCGACGACCATTGGTCGGTGGGCTTCGAGGCGATCAACGTGACCGGCGAGGACGTGCGTTGGCACGGTCGCTCCGAGAAGCAGATCATCAAGCTGATCGACCAGAGCCCGCGTTATGCGCTCGGGGTGCGCTACGCCTTCTAGTGTCCTGCGACAACATCCTCCCCGGATGTCGCAACAGGGCGGGACCGCTGCGCCAGCAGCGGTCCCTTTCTACGAAGGGGGGGCGGCGCGAACAACTTGCCGACCCGCTGTTTTTCTGCAATGTTCGGCGTACCGGTAGCGCGATCCGCGCGATTGCCCCGGCCCGCCACGGCGGCAACGTAGCCGCTGGGATCACGCTTCCGGAGTATCGATGGCCCGCTACGAACTGCTCAACAATGTCGCGCACAAAGACCTGCGCGTGATCCTCCGCTTCGGACCTGAATTCGGCGACCACACCGCCACGGTGGCGGCGTTCCCGACCGAATACGCCGAACTGATGCGCGAGTATCCGATTTTCTTCCAGAAGGACCCGGAGTCGGGTCAGTACCAATCGGTCGCGTTGCTGGGTCTTGAGCGCGATGAGAATCTCTTCCTGCAGGACCAGCGCTGGAATGCGGGGTATCTGCCGGGCATCCTCGCCAAGGGACCCTTCGCGATCGGCTTCCAGGAGCAGCGCATCGACGGCGAACTGCGCCGCGAGCCGGTCATCCATGTCGACATGGACCATCCGCGGGTCAGCTTTAACGAAGGTGAGCGGGTGTTCCTGCCGCAGGGCGGGCATACGCCCTATCTGGAACACGTCATCACCGTGCTGCGCGGCATCCACGACGGCGTGGAAGGCGGCAAGGCCATGTTCGCTGCGTTCGATGCGGCCGGCCTGATCCAGCCGATGCGACTGGACGTGAAGCTCGACGACGCGCATTCGGTCAACTTGACCGGGCTGTTCGGTATCGACCGCGAGCGCCTCGCCGCGCTCGATCCGGAAGCACTGCAGGGCTTGCATCGCTCCGGTTATCTGGAAGGCGCTTATCTGGTGATGTCCTCGCTGCACAACGTGCGTCGGCTGATGGCCGAAAAGCAGCGTCGCTTGTCCCAGCAAGCGAGCGCCTCCGAGCAGGCGGCGTAACGCGATGAACGCAGCACCGGCCGTCGCCGAGGTCGATCTGCCATCGATCGCGGCGATCGTCGAGCGCAGCGGCGAGCATGCCCATGCCTTGCCGTTGGACGACCTGATGGCCGGCGGCGAGCCGGTCGTGCTGCGCGGCCTCGTGCGCGATTGGCCGCTGGTGCAGGCCGGCCTGCAGGGCCGCGTGACGGCGATGGATTACCTGCGTGCCCGTTACGATGGGCGGCCGGTGCAGTATTCCTTTGGCGAGCCGGAAGTGCGCGGGCGGCCGTTCTACAACGATGATTTCACCGCGCTCAATTTCGAGGTGCGGCGCGGCGGGATGGATGAGTTGCTGGCGCAGATCGATGCCAGTGCCGGGCTCGCCCAGCCGCCGACCTATTACCTGGCATCGCTGCCGGTGGACGATGCGCTGCCGGGTTTCCGTTCGGCCAACGATGTCGATTTCGCCACGCACGGCATCACCCCGCGGACCAGCATCTGGCTCGGCAATCGGGTGGTGGCGTCATGCCACTACGATGTGCCGAACAACCTGGCCTGCTGCGCGGTGGGTCGCCGGCGTTTTACGCTGTTCCCGCCATCGCAGATCGAAAACCTGTATCCGGGGCCGTTGGAGCCCACGCCGGGCGGGCAGGCGGTGAGCGTGGTGGATTTCGCTCGACCGGACCTGGATCGCTATCCACGCTTTCGCGAAGCGCTGCGGCATGCGCGTACCACGGTGCTGGAGCCGGGCGATGCGCTGTTCATTCCCAGCATGTGGTGGCACCACGTGGAGGGGCTGGACAGTTTCAACGTGCTGGTCAACTACTGGTGGAGCAGCGTGCCGGCATGGCTGCCCACGCCGGTGCCGGCGCTTTATCACGCGATGTGGGCGATCCGCGACCGGCCGCAGGCCGAGAAGGAAGCCTGGCGCGAAGTTTTCGATTACTACGTTTTCGGGCCGTCGGAAGCCGCAGGTGAGCACCTGCCGCCGGTGGCCCGGCAAACGCTGGGGCCGATCGACGAGACGCTGGCGCGGCAACTGCGCGCGATGCTGCTCGCCCGGCTCAACCGCTGATCGACGGTGCGCCGCCGGTCCGTATCTTTGTTGGGGAGCCAGTGATGAAAGAAGGTCAGATCCGCAAGGTCGTGATTGCCGGTGGCGGTACCGCCGGTTGGCTCGCGGGGGTCGCGTTGTCGCACCAGTTCCGCGACCAGGTGGAAATCACCTTGGTGGAGTCCGAGCAGATCGGCACGGTGGGGGTCGGCGAATCGACGGTGCCGCCGATTCGCGCGTTCCACCGCTTCCTGCAGATTGACGAGCGTGAATTCCTGCGCGAAGTGGCGGGCACTTTCAAGCTGTCGATCTCGTTCGAGAATTGGCGCCGACCCGGCGACCGCTTTATCCATCCCTTCGGCGTCACCGGCCAGGACACGCTCGTCTGTGCTTTCCACCACTACTGGCTGGAGAGCAAGCGCCGCGGCATGGCGTCGGCACTGGGCGATTATTGCCTGGAGACTGGTGCCTCGCTGCAGGACCGTTTCGCCGTCACGCCGCAGCTCAACTACGCTTATCACTTCGACGCGGGACTGTACGCGCGCTATCTGCGCCGCAAGGCGGAAAGCTACGGTTTGCGTCGCATCGAGGGCAAGATCCAGCAAGTGCGGCAGAACGACGACGATGGGTCCGTTGAAGCCATCGTGCTGGAAGACGGGCAGGTGATCGAAGGCGATTTGTTCATCGATTGCACGGGCTTCCGCGGCCTGTTGATCGAGCAAACGCTGAAAACCGGCTATGAAGACTGGAATCAATGGTTGCCGAGCGACCGCGCGGTGGCCGTGCAGACCGAATCGGTGGGACCGCCGGTGCCGTATACGCGGGCCATCGCGCACGAGGCCGGTTGGCGCTGGCACATCGCGCTGCAGCATCGCGTCGGGTGCGGCTTCGTATTCTCCAGTCGCCACATGTCCGATGACGAGGCGCGCGCCAGGCTGCTGCGCGATGTGGATGGGCCGCCGATCCGCGAGCCCTGGCTGGTGCCATTCCGCAGCGGTCGCAGGCTCAAGGCCTGGAACAAGAACGTGGTTTCGCTAGGCCTGGCCAGCGGCTTCATCGAGCCGTTGGAATCGACCAGCATCCATCTGACGATTTCGTCGGTGATGCGCCTGCTCACGTTGTTCCCGACCCGGCGCATGGAGCCGGCGCTCATCGACAGCTACAACGACGTCGGCCGCGCGGAAATGGAACACGTGCGCGACTTCATCATCCTGCACTACCACGCTACCCAGCGCGACGAGCCGATGTGGAAGCAGTGCCGCGAGATGGAACTTCCCGAGTCGCTGGCGCATCGCATCGGCGCCTGGCGCGAGCGCGCGCACGCCTGGCAGACCTCCAACGAACTGTTCCGCGTCGATTCGTGGACGCACGTGATGCTGGGCCAGGGCATCGACCCGCAGGCACATCATCCGCTGGCGCGCGCCTTGTCCGATGCCGACCTGACCCGCTTGCTGGCCTCGCTGCGACAGGGGATCGAGCAGCAGGTTGCGCAGCTGCCCTCGCAGCAGGCTTTCATCGAACGCTACTGCCAGGCGGCGCCGGAAGTGTGGGGCGCCCGCAAGCCCGTGCCGGCGCTCTGAGGCGAGGGGAGCGAGATGCAACTGGCGCTGCACCCGCAGGTTCGCTTCACCCCTTCCACGTTGGGCGTGGAAGGGGCGCCGCTGCTGGTCATCGACAACGTGCTGGCCGACCCGGACCGGCTGGTGCGCAAGGCGGTGGGCAAGGCTTTCGTGCCGCAGTCCACGATGTTCCCCGGCATCCGTGCCGAGGCGCCGTTCGCCTACCGCCAGTTCCTGGAAACCGCGCTCAGGCCACATCTGGCCCAGTACTTCGAACTGGCGCCGGGGCCGTTTGCGTTTCCGATGTGCCACTACTCGCTGGTCACCACGCCGGTCGGGCAGTTGGCGTTCCTGCAGCGGGTGCCGCACATCGATTCGGTGCGCGGCGACGGGCTGGCCAGCGTGCATTACCTGTTTCGCGGCAACTGGGGTGGCACCTCGTTTTATCGCCACCGGGCAACGGGTTTCGAGGTCATCGATGCAGCGCGGCGCGAGACCTATTTCGGCCAGCTGGACCAGGAAAGCCGCAGCGCGCAGGCGCCGGCAGCGGCCTACATCGATGACGATACCGCGCTGTTCGAGCGCATCGGCCGGGTGGATGCGGTCTACAACCGCATGGTCGTCTACCGGCGCAACTCGCTGCATTCGGGCCGGATCGACAACGCCCACGTGCCGCCGCCCGATCCATTGACCGGGCGGCTATCGGTGAACTGCTTTATCGACATCGGTACTTAGTTGCCCGGGGGCGCCGTGGCGGCGGGAACGGCCAGCACGGCGTCGAAAGCCGGCTTGGGCTTGGCCTGGCGATCGAACAGCAAGGGATAGTTGGTGCGGCCCTGCACCGGATAGTCGTTCTTCCACGATGCCCCGTCGTGCACATTCCAGAAGGTGACGCGATCGATGACATCGCGCTTGCGGTGGAACAGCGCGAACAGGTCGGCGTAGCGTTTGGCCAGCTTGCGCTGCATGTCCGGCGGCAGGCCATCGGGCCATGGATCGAGCTTGGCTCGCTCGGTAGCGTCGGCCGGCAGGCTCAGGCGCTGGTCGGCCGGCATGCCGTCGGTACGGGGCGGTTGCGGCAGTACGTCCACGTCGAGCTCGGTGATCATGACCTTGACGCCGAGCGCGGCGAAAGCATCGATGGTGGCCTCGATCTCAGCGATCGACGGTCCGTCGATGCCCCAATGGCCCTGCATGCCGACGCCATCGATGCGCAGGCCGGCGGCCTGCAACATCTTGACCAGGCGCACAATGCCGTCCCGCTTGGCGGGTTTGAACGTATTGAAGTCGTTGTAGTACAGCTCGGTGTCCGGCGCGTAGCGTGCCGCGAATCGGAAGGCCTCACGCAGCAGGCGGTCGCCGTCGCCGACATTCTTCAGCCAGGGACTCTGGCGATAGCTGCCGTCTTCGTCGATCACCTCGTTGGCCACGTCCCACGCCTGCACCTTGCCGGCGTAGTGGCCGGCAACGTGTTCGATGTAGCTGCGCAGCTGCTCGATCTGCGCGTCGGCATCGTGGGGGCGCCCCTGGGCATCGGTAAACATCCACGGCGGCGTCTGGATGTGCCACAGCAAGGTATGGCCGACGACGAACAGGTCGTGTTTCTTGCCGAACGCGACGTAGGCATCGCCGCGCGTGAAGTCGTAGACGCCGGGGCGGGTCAGCAGGTTCTCGGGCTTGAGTTCGTTCTCTGCGGTCACCGTGTCGAACTGGCGGATCACCAGGGCCTGGGCCGCGGCATCCTTGCCTTCAACGACCGAGCTATTGATCGCCGCGCCGACCAGGAAGTCGTCCCGATAAGCCTCTTTCAAAGTGGTAGGCGGTGTGCCGCCAGCGGCTTGGGCGCTGCCCAGCGTGGCCGCCAGGGCCGTGGCCAGCAGGGCGCGGGCAAGCGGGTGGGTCGTGGTCATGGTGTGGCTCCGGTGGCAGGTGGCACAGGGGTGAGGAGTAGGTCGGCGGCGGCCAGGCCGTCGGCTTCGGCATGCAGGTAGATCGAGCCGGTGGCGCGTGCATCGCGGCGCACGATGGCCAGGGCGCGCCCACCGAAGGCGGCGCGCGTGGCCGAGGGAAATGCCGTCATGTCGGTGGGGTCGCCGTTGTCGGTGGCCACCAGCACGGCACCCGCGCGTGCCTGGAATCGAATGGGAGGGTGGGCCGCAGGCACGGTGCGTCCTTGTGCATCGACTATCCGTGCCTGGACGAAGGCGAGCGGGCCGTCGCCCACCTGCGCTTCGGCAGTGAGCTCGATGCGCGAGGCCGGCCCTGCGGTCTGGACCGCCTCGCTGGCCCACGGTCGGCCCGCGCGCCAGGTCTGCACGCGCAACTCGCCGGGTTGATAGACGACCTGGTCCCAGCGCAGCCGGTATTGGCCGGGTGCCTTGTGTTGGCGACCTTGCGACACGCCATTGACGAACAGCTCGGCCTCATCGCCGGAGGTGAACACATGCACCGGCGTCACCTGACCCTCGCGACCGGGCCAGGTCCAATGCGGCAGCAGATGCGCCACGGGTTGTTCGGGGCGCCAACGCGACTGGTAGAGGTAGTAGCGGTCCTTGGCGAAACCGGCCAGGTCGACGATGCCCGAGTACGAGCTGCGCGACCGGTAGTACGGGGTGGGCTCGCCGAGGTAGTCGAAGCCGGTCCAGACGAACTCGCCGGCCACGAACGGATGGGCGTCCAGGGCGGCGAACACCTTGTCCGGGCTTGCGCCGAAGTCCACCGCGTATAGCTCATACGCACTGACCTGGCGTGTGCTTGGATCGCCGCCATGGCCGTCGCGTACTGGCGCGCTGGCGTCGGGTGCGACGGGGAATGCGTAGAAGCCGCGGCTGCTCAGCGTGGAGGCGGTTTCGGTACTCAGGATGGCCTTGTCCGGGTAGCGCTGGTGAAAGGCGGCATACATCGGGGGGGTGCGAATGCGCTCGGTACCTTCGAACTGCGGCGTGTCGCGAATGCCTTCGCCTTGGTAGTTCAAGCCGATCACGTCCAGTTCGTTCGGCAGCGGCATGCCGGGTTTTGCGTAGTTGAGGGCCGCGGTGACCGGTCGGGCGGGATCTTCCTGGCGCACGATGTCGCGCAGTTGCCGGGCGATGGCGGCACCGTCATCGCCGCTGTATTGCTCGCCGACCTCGTTGCCAATGCTCCACAGGATGATCGAGGGATGGTTGCGGTCGCGGCGCAGCATCGCGCGCAGATCGGGTTCGCGCCAATCGTCGAACACGCGATGGAAATCGAGCGGGGTCTTCTTCATCTGCCAGCTGTCGAAGATTTCATCGACCACCAACAGGCCGAGCCGGTCGGTGATGTCGAGCAGTTCGGGTGCAGGCGGGTTGTGGCTCATGCGCACCGCATTGGCGCCCATCTCCTGCAGCAGTCGCAATTGCCGCTCGGCGGCCTGGGCGTCGAAGGCGGCACCCAAGGCACCCAGGTCATGATGGTTGTTCACGCCGCGGATGGGCACGTGCTCGCCATTGACCAGCAGCCCTCGATCCGGGTCGAAGCGCACCTCGCGTACGCCGAACGGGGTGCGGACCTCATCGACAACGCGACCGTCTACCTGCAGCCTGGTGACGGCCAGATAGCGATGCGGCGCCTGGGTGGGCGGCGGACCCCATAAACGGGGATGGGCCAGCACCAATGTCTGGTCGAACAACGTCGTGGCGTCGGCCGCCACGCGCGCGCTCATCGGTTCACCCGCCGCCAGGACCTGGCCCGTGGCCTGGCCTCGCGCATCGAGGGCATAGAGCTGGGTGGCGGCTTGCACGGTGCGCTGCGTGGCGCCGTCGTTGCGCACGGTGGTGCGCACGCGTACCTGCGCAGAGGCGGTGGAAACCTGCGGTGTGTCGATCTGTACACCCCAGTGATCCACCTGCATGGCCGAGGTCTTGCGCAACCACACATGGCGGTAGAGCCCGCCGCCCGGATACCAGCGCGCCGAGTCCGGTGGGTTGTCGAGCCGGATCGCGAGCTGGTTGGGCAGGCCATAGCGAAGGCAATCGGTCAGGTCCACCTGCCAGCTGCTGTAGCCGTAGGGCCAACCGCCCACCAGGCGGCCGTTGCACCACACCGCCGCATAAGACATCGCGCCATCGATTTCCAAGGCGATGCGACGGCCACGGTCGCTGGCGGGGACATCGATCGAACGTCGATACCAACCCACGCCCCAACTAGGCAACCGACCCATGCCGCCGTAAGGCCCCTCGACCAGGAACGGACCGGCGATCGCCCAGTCGTGCGGCAGATCGACCTGTTGCCAAGTGCTGTCGTCGTAGTCGTGCTGGACGATCGGCAGGTGGCCACCGGGATTGCCCGCGGGTCGCACGTGTCGATCGGCGGGCTCGCGGATCAAGGCATTGGCGGAGGGCAGGATCCAGGCGCGCAGCGTCGCCGGCTGAGCGCCGGTGACGATGGCGGCTTGCGGGCGCGCGTCGGCTGCCTTGCCGTCCTCGGGGTCCTGCACGAGCGGCCGCACCTCGTAATCGAGCTGCCCGTCGATGCCGGGGGGATCGCCTCGCTGGAAACGCCAGCCGGCATCCAGCGACAGCCGCTCGCGCGGGTGGACAATCGTCTGCGCGGCAGAGGCGGGTGCCGCGATCATGGGGCAGGCGGGCAACAGGACCAGGAGCGACGCAGCCACCCACGCCCGCCCGCAGGCCCACGACAGGCGTGCCGGGCGCAAGCCAGCCGCGCCCCGCGACGCGATCACAGGCGGTAGGCCTGCTTGGGCAGTCGATACGCCAGGTCCACGGCCGTCTCCACCGCCTCGTCCTCGTCGAGGCGATGCTCGGCGACCAGCTTGGCAAGGAAGGCGCAGTCCACGCGCCGGGCGACGTCGTGGCGTGCGGGGATGGACAGGAACGCGCGGGTGTCGTCGTTGAAGCCCACCGTGTTGTAGAAGCCGCCGCTGGCCAAGGTCTGCTCGCGGAAGCGCCACATGCCCTCGGGCGAGTCGTGGAACCACCAGGCGGGCCCCAGCAACAGGCTGGGGTAGTGCCCGGCCAGCGGCGCCAGTTCGCGCGCATAGGTGCTTTCGTCGAGCGTGAACAGGATCAACCGCAGCCGCGGGTCGTTGCCGCAGCGGTCCAGCAGCGGCTTGAGTGCGCGCACGTAGTCGGTGCGCAACGGAATGTCCGCGCCCTTGTCGCGGCCGTAGCGCTCGAACAGGGCTCGGTTGTGATTGCGGAAGCAACCCGGATGCAGCTGCATCACCAGGCCATCGTCCAGGCTCATCAGCGCCATCTCGGTCAACATCTGCGCACGGAACAGTTCGGCTTCCGACGCGTCCGCGCGGCCGGCCACCACTTTGGCGAACAGTTCCCGGGCCTGCAGGGCGGACAGGTCCGCCGTGGCCGCGCTGGGGTGCCCGTGGTCGGTAGACGTGGCCCCCATCTCGGCAAAGAATCCGCGCCGCTGCCGATGCGCGCGCAGGTAGCCGTCCCAGTCGTACACGTTTTCGCCGGTAAGCTCGCCAAAGCGCTGCAATGCGGCCGGAAACTGCTCGTGCTCGGGATCGATCACCGCATCCGGCCGATACGCGGTCAGGATGCGCCCGCTCCAGTCGCTGTCGCGGATGGCACGGTGATGTGACAGGTCATCGAGTGGCGATTCGGTGGTGGCGATCACCTCGATGCCGAAGCGGTCGAACAAGGCGCGCGGACGGAACGAGGGCGTTTCCAGCGCCGCGGTGATGCGGTCGTAGTAATGGTCGGCGGTGTCGGCCGCCAACTTTACCCGCAGGTCGAAGACCTCATGGAAGACGTGGTTGAGCCACATCGAGGAAGGCGTGCCACGAAACAGCGTGAAATGCTCGGCGAACACCCGCCAGGCCGCGCGCGGATCCACCTTGGCGCGCGTGCCGTCGGCGCGGGGAATGCCGAGCCGGTCCAGATCCACGCCCTGGCTGTAGAGCATGCGGAACACGTAATGGTCCGGCACCAGCAGCAGCTCGGTCGCGTTGGCAAACGGCGCGTCACTGGCGAACCAGGCCGGGTCGGTGTGGCCATGCGGGCTGATGATGGGCAACGTGCGCACCTGCGCGTGCAGGCGCCGAGCGATCGCCCGTTGGGTGGGATCCGACGGCAGCAGGCGATCGGGATGCAGTTCGAGAGGTTGGGCGCGCTGGCTCATCGGGGTCGAGGGTAGGGGCGAAGGCAGGAGTGAAGGCAGGAGTGAAGGCAGGAGTGAAGGCAGGGGCGAAGGTAGGGTAGGGCTCAGTGCGGCGCGGCGTCGACCGCGTCGCTTTCCAACGTGGCGGGCCACAGGCGGGGAACCAACAGGTGGACGACGGCCAAGGCCAGCAGATACGCCGAACCGGCCATCAGGAACACCGGCAGATAGCTGCCGGTGGCCTGCAGCAGAAAGCCGATGAACGTCGCGATCATCATGCCGCTCACGGCGCCGGCGAATCCGCCGATGCCGACCACCGAGGCCACCGCCTGGCGCGGAAACAGGTCCGAAGGCAGGGTCAGTACATTCGCCGACCAGCCCTGGTGGCCCGCGGTGGCCAGGCCAATCAGCGCCACGGCCAGCCACAGATTGTCCGCGCGCGCTGCAAATACGATCGGCACCACCGCCAACGCGCAGACCAGCATGGCGCCCTTGCGCGCGCGATTGGTGCTCCAGCCCCGCCGGATCAGCGCACCGGCGAGCCAGCCCCCGGCAATGCTGCCGACATCGGCCAGCACGAAGATCACGATCAA
>DASWQJ010000092.1:0-21304 GCA_036403795.1 Stenotrophomonas sp. | reverse complement strand
TGCTGGTCCATCCCTTCTTCGTGCAACCTTGGCGTGCGACCCAGCAACGCATCGAGGCGCTGCAGGAGCGCGACCTGCGCATCCGCGCCGAACTGCGGCAAGCGCCGGGCGTGGCCGAGCAACTGGCGCGCGCACGTACGCAGCTGCAATCCCGTCCCGGTTTCCTGCCCGAAGCCACTGCCGAGCTGGCGACCGCGGGCCTGGTGCAGCGGCTGGAAGGCGTGGTCGTGCAAGCCAGCCCGGGCCACCGCAGCTGCGCCATCAGCAATCGCTCGCCGTTGCCGGCCGACACCCAGGGCCGCTTCACCCGCGTCTCGGTGCAGGTCCGTTTGCGCTGCGGCACGCCGGAGTTGGCCACCGTGCTGCACGCGTTGGAAAGCGGTACCCCGCGCCTATTCGTGGACAACCTCAACGTGTTGGCGCAGCGCGCCCAGCTCTCGCCCAATGAAGTGGGCAGTGGGCTGGACGTGACGCTGGAACTGTCCGGCTACGTTCGTCCCGGCGCAGCGACCGGCAAAGCCGCGGCCCTGCCGGCGGCGGCGCCGGGTCCGACCGATGCGCCCACCGATGGCGGCACCCCGGGAGGCCAGGATGCGTCCTGACGCGATCGGCCTGCGCACCTGGTGGTTGGCAACCTTTGCCGGTTGGGCACTGTTGATGTGCGTATTGGGGGCATTGGGCCTGGGTGGACGCGTGCAGCGCCTGGGCGACGATGGCTCGACGCGGCCGCTGCCGGCCTTGCCTGCTGCGGGCAGCAACCGCCTGGGCGCTTTCGATCAGTACGACGTCATCGCCACGCGTCCGGTGTTTGCCGAGGACCGCCGACCGCATCCGTTCCTGCTGGGCGGCACGGAGGGCGCCGGCAGCAGCGGCCTGCGACTGACCGGCGTGCTGATCACCCCGGACTTCCAGATGGCGACCTTCACGACCGACCAGGGGAAGTCGTTGCGCCTGCGGTTGCAAGGCGATGGCGTGGACGGCTGGCAACTGTTGTCGCTGGCGCCTCGCAGCGCCACGGTGGCAGGCCCCAACGGCACCCAGACCCTGGAGCTGCAAGTGTTCAATGGGCAGGGCGGCACGCCGCCAACGGTGTTGGCTGGTCCCGCAGGCGCGGGCAGTCGCGCCTCCTCGAGCGGTGCTGCCGCGCACGTGGCACCTTCGGCCGGCGCCGCCCCCACGGTGCCTGCGGCCGCGGCCACCACGCCCAATGCACCGCCTCCGCTGCCGTCGCCGACGGCGGACAATGCCGACGGCGAGGCAAGCGACGAGCCCACCGGTCCCTCGGCGGAGCAGTTGAATCAGATTCGCGAACGCATCGAAGCGCGTCGACGCGCCCTGCAGCAACAGAACCGGTCCCAAGGCAACGCCACGCCGCCGCCTGGGCAGAACCGCTAGAGTGAATGACATGACGTCACGTTTCTTCCTGACTTCCCTGCTGATCGGTGTGCTGGCCGGCTGTGCAACCGTGCCCGCGCCGGAGGTCAGGCGCGCCCCGGTTCCTATTCCCGTCGGCACCCAACCGGCGCACACCGATGACGCCGGCGTCGACGCCGGTCCACAGCCGGTGATCCGGCGCGGCAGTGGCGAGATGATCAACCGCAGCGCCGCCGCGCGACCCGCTCCGTCGCTGGCGGGGGCTTCCACCGGCGAGGCAACTTTCAATTTCGAGGGCGAGTCGCTGCAAGCGGTCGTCAAGGCGATCCTGGGCGACATGCTGGGGCAGAACTACGTCATCGCCCCTGGCGTGCAGGGCACCGTCACGCTGGCCACGCCCAAGCCCGTGTCCCCGGCACAAGCGATGAACCTGCTGGAGATGGTGCTCGGCTGGAACAATGCGCGCATGGTCTTCACCGGCGGTCGCTACAACATCGTGCCGGCCGACCAGGCGCTGGCCGGCACCGTGGCGCCCAGCACCGGGTCCGCCTCCAGTGCCCGCGGATTCGAGGTGAGGGTAGTACCGCTGCGCTACATCTCGGCCAGCGAGATGAAGAAAGTGCTCGAGCCTTATGCGCGTCCCAATGCCATCGTCGGCATCGATCCGGCCCGCAACCTCATCAGCCTGGGTGGCACCCGCGCCGAGCTGGAGAACTACCAGCGCACCGTGGACATCTTCGACGTCGATTGGTTGTCGGGCATGTCCGTGGGCGTGTTCCCGATCCAGTCGGGCAAGGCGCAGGACGTGGCGGCCGACCTGGAAAAAGTATTCGGCGAGCAAAGCAAGACGCCCAGCGCCGGCATGTTCCGGTTCATGCCGCTGGAGAATGCCAACGCCGTACTGGTGATCACGCCGCAGGCGCGCTACCTGGACCAGATCCAGCAGTGGCTGGACCGTATCGACAGTGCCGGCGGGCCGGCGCGGCTATATTCCTATGAGCTGAAGTTCATCAAGGCACGCGAGTTGGCCGATCGCCTGGCCGAGGTGTTCGGCGCCGGCAACCGCGGCGGCGGCGACAGTGCCGCCTCGCTGGCGCCGGGGGCCACGTCGATGCAGTTGGGCGACAGCCTGGGCGGCACGGCGAACGCAGGCAGTGGCGCGCTGGGCGTTACCAACTCGGGATCGGGCGGCAGCGATGGCCGCAGTGACAGCAGTAGCAGTTCCAGCGGCGTGGGTGCCTTGAGCGGGAACTTCAACCTGCCGCAACGCCAGAACGGCAATGGCAGCGTGACCCTGGAAGTGGAAGGCGATCGCGTTGGCGTGTCGGCGGTGGAAGAGACCAATGCCTTGCTGGTGCGTGCCACCCCGCAGGCCTGGCACTCGATCCGCGAAGTGATCGAAAAGCTCGACGTGATGCCGATGCAGGTGCACATCGAGGCGCAGGTGGCCGAAGTGAGCCTGACCGGCGAATTGAACTATGGCGTGAACTGGTATTTCGAGAATGCCGTCGATGCCCCGGTGGATGCAGGGGGAGCGGGCCTTCCCAGTGCGTTGGGTCGCGGCATCTGGGGGGATATCTCCGGCAGCATCACCGGCTCCGCCGGCCTTGGCTGGACCTTCCTGGGCAAGAACGCGGCTGCGGTGATATCCGCGCTGGACAAGGTAACCAACGTTCGCCTGCTGCAAACACCCTCGGTGTTCGTGCGCAACAACGCCGAGGCCACGCTCAACGTGGGCACCAAGGTGCCGATCAATTCGGTGTCGTTCAACAACGGCACCGGCTCGGAGGGCACCTACAGCCAGGTGCAATATCTCGATACCGGCGTGATCCTTCGCGTGCGTCCGCGCGTGACGCGCGAGGGCACGGTGTTTCTGGACATCGCTCAGGAAGTCAGCACCGCTGGCGCACCGCCGGCCGGCTGCGACGTGTCCAAGTCCACCTGCAATCCACCGATCAATACGCGAAGGGTGCGCACCGAGGCTGCGGTGCAGAGCGGCGACACGATCATGCTCGCCGGCCTGATCAGCGATCGCAATGAACAAGGTTCTTCCGGGGTGCCGTTCCTGAGCCGGTTGCCGGTGATCGGCGCCTTGTTTGGCCAGAAGACCGATAAGGAAGACCGCCAGGAAGTCATCGTGCTGATCACCCCCACCATCGTGCGCGACGCCACCGAAGCCCGTCGTTTCAACGACGAGTACGGCCGCAAGTTCCGCACGATGGAGCCGCTGTATACCCCTCGGCAATGACATCGCCGCCGCTCGTCGTCCTGCTGCCAGTCGGTACCGACGACCGTGCGTTCGACGCCTGTCTCGGCGCGCTGGAAGCCGGCACGCCGGCCGGTACGCCGGTATGGCTGGCCGACGATGCGCAGGGCGGTCCGCGCGTACAGGCGGTGATCGAGCATTGGCTCGCCCACACCCAACTGCGCGCGGATTACACGCGCCGCGAAAGGCCTATCGGCGAGGTCGCGCACCTGGATGAAATGTTGCGTGCCTGCGGCGATGCCGATGTGGCAGTGCTGTCGGCGCAGGCGCGCCCGCTGCCGGGTTGGTTGCGTCAGTTGCAGGCGTGCCTGGCGCGCGATGCGGCCATTGCCAGCGCCACGCCCTGGAGCAATGCAGGCGAGGCGGCGGCCTGGCCGCGGTTGGGCGAGATCAACCCACTGCCCAGTGATCCCGAGCGCCTGGCCAGCACCTGTGCCGGCATGCCGCCACTGCATCCCGAGTTGCCGGCGGCGATCTGCCATGCGGTGGTCTTGCGTGGCAGCGCGCGGCGACGTGCCGGTGGCCTGGATGCCAACAGCTATGGCTCCTGGTACGCCGCACTGATCGACCTGAGCCTGCGCATGTCGGGGTTGGGCTGGCGCAACGTGCTGTGCGAAACCGCTTTCGTGGCGCGCGAAGGCGAGGGCGTCCCCGCCGACGGCGACATGGACGCGCTTGGCACGCGTTGGCCGGCATGGCACCCGCGCCTGGCCGAATTCCTCATGCAGGACCCGCTACGCGAGGCGCGGGAGCGCTTGAGCCACGATTACGAACGCACGCCCAGCGCCGCGCCGCAGCGCGAACTGTTTGCGGCGCCCGGGGAGGAACACAGTTGAATGCAGCAATAGCGGCGGTGGTGGTGACCTACCGCAGCGCCGGCACGATCGATGAGTGCTTGTCGCGGCTGCGCGCCGCCGAAGGCGTGACCGAGATCCGTGTCGTGGACAACGACTCGGAAGACGACACCCTGGCGGTGGTGCAACGGCACGCGACCCAAGACGTGCGTGTCCACTTCATCGCCAACCCGGACAACCCGGGTTTTGCCACGGCCTGCAACCAGGGTGCGGCCGATTCGCAGGCGCCGTGGGTGGTGTTCATCAATCCCGACCTGATGGTCGAGGCCGATACGCTGACGCGACTGCGTGAGCGCGCGCTGGCGCAAGCGCGTCCCTGCCTTCTGGGCGTGGAGCAGGTTGACGAGCAGGGCCAGCCCGACGGCGCCGTGCGTCGACGTGATCCGGATTTTGCTGGGATGCTGCGCAATCCGCGGCAGGGCGCGCAACTGGCGGTGCCGGTGGATCCGACGCAGGCGTTGCAGCCGGTGGATGCGATCTCCGGTGCGTTGATGCTGATGCCGCGCAGCCTGTTCGACGCCATCGGTGGCTGGGACGCCGGCTACCGCCTGCATGCCGAGGACCTGGACCTGTGCCGTCGCGCGCGCCAGGCCGGGGCGCTGGTGGGGGTTGCCAACGACCTGCGCGTGCTGCATCTGCGGGGTGTCTCCAGCCGCTCGCGTCCGTTTTTCGTCGAATGGCACAAGCATCGTGGCCTATGGCGCTACTTCCGCAAGTTCGAAGCCCCGCATCGTGGCCCGCTGGTGCAGGCCGGTGTGTGGCTTGCCATCTGGGCGCACGCGCTGGTGCAGATGCCTCGACTGTTGCGGGCGATGATGTCCCCCGGCGGGCGTGGGGTGCCCCTGGAGGAGGGATAATGTCGCCATGATCATTACCTCGCTGCTCGACACCGATCTGTACAAATTCACGATGATGCAGGCGGTGCTGCACCAGCATCCCGGCGCGCTGGTGGAGTACCGCTTCAAGTGCCGCACGCCGGGCATCGACCTGGCCCGGTTCCTGGACGAGATCTCCATCGAGATCGATCGGTTGTGCGAACTGCGCTTCCAGCCCGACGAACTGGTGTACCTGCGCGCCATGCGCTTCGTGAAACCGGATTTCGTCGACTTCCTGACCCTGTTCCACCTCGATCGCAAATACATCACCTTGCGCGCCTCCGAGCGGATGCCGGGCGAGATCGAACTGATCATCGTCGGTCCGTGGCTGCACACGATCCTGTTCGAGGTGCCGCTGCTGGCGATCATCAACGAGGTGTGGTTCCGCAACACCAGCGTGGGGGATTTCACCGAGGGGCGGCGCCGCCTGCAGGCGAAGGTCGAGCGACTGCGCGACACGCCCGGCTACGAAGGCTGCCGGATCGCCGACTACGGCACGCGCCGCCGCTACTCGCGGCAATGGCACGGCGAACTGTTGCCGCTGCTGCGCGAGGGCTGGGGCGAATGCTTCGTCGGTACGAGCAACGTCTATTTCGCGCGGCGCTACGGCATGACGCCGCTGGGCACCATGGCCCATGAATACCTGCAAGCCTTCCAGGCGCTGGGGCCACGCCTGCGCGATTCGCAGGTGGCCGCGCTGGAGTCCTGGGCGCGCGAGTACCGCGGCGACCTGGGCATCGCCTTGTCCGACGTTGTCGGGCTGGATGCGTTCCTGCGCGACTTCGACCTGTACTTCTGCAAGCTCTTCGATGGCATGCGGCATGATTCGGGCGACCCGTTCGAGTGGGGCGAGCGGGTGCTGGCCCACCTGCAGGCCCACCGCGTGGACCCGCGCAGCAAGTTGCTGGTGTTCAGCGATGGGTTGGACATCGATCGGGTGATGCGCCTGTACGACCACTTCAAGGGTCGCTGCCTGCTGTCCTTCGGCGTGGGCACCCACCTGACCAACGACCTGGGGCCCACGCCTCTGCAGATCGTCATCAAGATGGTTCGCTGCAACGGCCAGCCGGTGGCCAAGCTGAGCGATTCACCTGGCAAGAGCATGTGTGACGACCCTGGCTACCTGCGGTACCTGCGCCAGGTCTTCGAAGTCGAGGATCCGACCCCGGCGGGGTGACGTGGAGCGGCGTTTTTGGCCGCAATGTGGTTCCCCGCCGTACCGTCAATCAGAAAAATCCTATCCGAATCGGATAAACTGAGATGCAAATCTCAGTTGTGATCGGCTGTGCGTCGTGTTTGGCATCGCGCTTGCATCAGCTTCACCAACGCCCGGGGCATGATGGCCCGCGCACCCCTTGCAACGCTTCGGTTACCGCATGACGGCTCCAGATCCATTCCAGCTCTATCGGACTCGAGGGTGCTCCCGGCAGTGGCGCGGCTTCGTCCACTCGATGGCCGAGGAATTTGCCGCCGAACTTCCGGCTTCCGAACTGAGCACCCTGATGAACCGGATCGGTCATCGGTTTGCGCAGCGACACCCGATCGGCTCCTGTACGGCGCTGGGCGAAGTGGAAGCGGCGGCGAACCGGATCTGGGACGACGCCGAATGGGGCCAGTGCCGCATGGTCGAGGCCGACGACGGCGTCGAGATCCTGCACGCCGGCGCGCCGCTGGCGGTGCTGTTGACCGGGATGGACTGGAGCGACGGATTCCTGGCGGGCACCTATGACGGGTGGTTCCAGCAACTGGGGATGCTGGCTGGCCTGGGGGTAAGAGCCGAGCGCGCGGACTCGCCGGACCTGCGCCGCTTCCTGTTGGCACGAGCCGCCTGACTTTTCTGATTGGGGACAGAACGAACATGAAGCAGCAAGACGACAAGACGGGTTCGACCGACGGCAAGAACGACGACGTCGGCCGCCTGTTCGACAAGTTGGGCAGTGCCGGTGCCGGGCTGTACCAGGAATTCGAGCCGAACCGCTTGCCGCCGTTGCGCCAGGCGCTGCAGAACCCTGCGGACAAGGCCACCGAGCCGGCCGTCCCGCAACCGCCGCCGCTGGCCGCGGTGCGTTCGCTGCGGCCCGAGCCGCCGGTCGCACCGGTCCCGATGCCGACGCCGGTTGCCACCGGTGCCGGGCAGACACCGCTTGACCAGATGTTCCAACGCTTGTTGCAGGCCGAGGTGGCCGCGCCGTCTTCTGGCGTGCTGAAGCGGATGTTCGGGCGCTGATCCAGCGCTGAGGCGAGCGAGGGTGCCGTTGGGGGGCGGCACCTGCAAAGTCTCCGGCAACCTTGCCGGCGGCACAGTCCAAAGGAAGGTTTGATGAGTATCGCCTCTGTGCCGCGTGCCGGCTCGTTGCTGCCCAGGCTCGCGACCTGGTCCCTCTGGTTGGTCGGCGCCTTGTTGTTGGTGTTCGTCGTGGCGGTACCGATGGACGTCACCCAACAGCTCATCTTCTCGGCCGTGCTGTTCGTGGTGGCGATGATCCTGCGCCGGCGCGGCGGTCGCATGATCGTGTTGCTGCTGATGGGCATCTCGCTGGCCGTGTCTTCGCGCTACATGTGGTGGCGCCTGACCGAGACGCTGGGTTTCGGCGGACCGATCGATTTCCTGCTGGGCGTCGGGCTGTTCTGCGCCGAGGCCTACGCGTTCGTGATCCTGGTGCTGGGCTTCTTCCAGGTGCTGTGGCCGCTGAACCGCAAGCCGGTGCCGCTGCCCGCCGACCAGTCGCAATGGCCCAGCGTGGATGTATTCATCCCAACCTACAACGAGCCGCTGTCGGTGGTGCGCACCACCGTGCTGGCGGCCACCGTGATGGACTGGCCGGCGGACAAGCTCAACGTCTACCTGCTCGACGACGGACGCCGCGAGGAATTCCGCGAGTTCTGCGAGGCAGTCGGCGTCCACTACATCACCCGCACCAATAACTTCCACGCCAAGGCCGGCAACATCAATGCTGCGCTGAAGAAATCCAGCGGCGAGTTCGTGGCGATCTTCGATTGCGACCACATTCCGACCCGCTCGTTCCTGCAGGTGGCGATGGGTTGGTTCATGCGCGATGCCAAGTTGGCCGTGGTGCAGACGCCGCACTATTTCTTCTCGGCCGATCCGTTCGAGCGCAACCTGGGCACGCACGGCAAGGTGCCCAACGAGGGCGAGCTTTTCTACGGCTTGTTGCAGGATGGCAACGACCAGTGGGATTCGACGTTCTTCTGCGGCTCCTGCACGGTGATCAAGCGTGGCCCGCTCGAAGAGATCGGCGGCGTGGCGGTGGAGACCGTCACCGAAGATGCGCACACCGCGCTGAAACTGCATCGCCGCGGTTATCGCAGCGCCTACCTGGCCATTCCCCAGGCCGCTGGCCTGGCTACCGAGAGCCTGTCGGGCCACGTCGCGCAGCGCATCCGTTGGGCCCGCGGCATGGCGCAGATCGCGCGTCTGGACAACCCCATGTTCGGCAAGGGCCTGCGGCTGTCGCAGCGGCTTTGCTACACCAACGCGATGCTGCACTTCTTCTACGGATTGCCGCGCATCATTTACCTCACCGCGCCGTTGGCGTTCCTGTTCTTCGGGGCGCACGTGATCCACGCCTCGGCGCTGATGATCCTGGCCTACGCGTTGCCGCACATCCTGCAGGCCAATCTGACCAACATCCGCGTGCAGGGCAAATACCGCCACCTGCTGTGGAACGAGGTCTACGAGACCACGTTGGCCTGGTACATCCTGCGCCCGACGCTGGTGTCTTTCATCAACCCCAAGCTGGGCAAGTTCAACGTGACCCCGAAGGGTGGCCTGGTCGAACGCAGCTACTTCGATGCACAGATCGCCAAGCCCTATCTGTTCCTGCTGGTGCTGAACCTGGCGGGCATCCTCGCCGGCGTATTGCGCCTGGTGTACGTCGAGACCAGCGGCGAGGCCCACACGATCTGGTTCAACCTGGGATGGACCGTCTACAACATGTTGCTGTTGGGGGCGACGATCGCCACCGCCAGCGAGTCGCGCCAGGTGCGCCGCTCGCATCGCGTGCCGCTGGAGGTGCCGGCCAGCGTGACGATGCCGGACGGGCGCGTGCTCGAGGCCCGCACCGTGAATTTCTCCACCGGCGGCATGGCCTTGCGCTTGGACGAGCCGCAGCCGATGGAGCCTGGCCTGCGCGTGCACATCGGGCTGCGCCAGCGAGGTGTGGAGCAACCGTTGCCAGCGATCGTCCGGCAGGATCGCGATAACCAGATCAGCATCGAATTCGCCGACCTGGATCTGGAGCAGGAGCGCTGGCTCGTGGCCTGCACCTTTGCCCGCGCCGACTTGTGGATCGGCCGCTGGGGCCAGCACGATCGCGATTCCTTCCTGAAGTCGGTCGGCCAGGTGTTGGCGGCCAGCCTGCGCGGCTTCCGCCGTCTGGGCCAGCACATCGGCGAGAGCGCGCGCCAGGGTTTTCGTCCCGCCGCCAAGGGCGAGGGCACCTGAGCATGCGCACCTGCGCCTTTCACATTCTTTCCGCCAAGATGATGCCGATGCGACTCGTTCCCGCGACTGCTGCCTGTGTGCTGACCCTGTTCGCCGGCCTGGCCTGCGCGCAACCGGCGCCGCCCGCGCCTGCCGATACGCCGGCCACCTCGGTCGCTGCCGCGCCCGCCGTTGATCCCTCGGTCGAACCTGGCATCGAGTCGGCGGTTGGCCAGCCCAGCGCCGCCTCCAGCACGCGTACGCAGACCTTGCGTGAGCTGGGCATCGACTACGAGATCACCCTGCGGGGTATCCATGGCAATGCCGGGGTTTCGTTCGGCGTGCGCACCGACGAGTTGGTCAACGCCGCTCAGTTGCATCTGCGCTATAGCTTTTCGCCATCGCTGCTGCCGGATCTGTCCCACCTCAAGGTCACGGTCAACGGCGTTACGGTGGCCACGCTGCCGACCCCGGCCGGCGATGCCGGCAAGCCGCTCACCGTGGATATCCCGATCGACCCGCGGGTGGTCTCGGACTACAACCAGATCAATCTGGAGTTGATTGGCCACTACACGCGCGATTGCGAGGACCCGGACCACACCAGCCTGTGGGCGAACGTGGATTCGGCCAGCAGCTTGACCCTGACCACCACCCCGGTGCCACTGGCCAACAACCTGGCGCTGCTGCCGGCGCCGTTCTTCGACGCTCATGACGCACGCCCGCTGGAGCTGCGCTTCCACTTCCCGCAGCGGCCGGACCTGGCGACGTTGCAGGCGGCCGGCATCGTGTCGTCGTGGTTCGGTTCGCTGGCCGGTTATCGCGGCGCGCAATTCCCGGTATCGACCGGCACGCTGCCCGCCCGTGGCAATGTCGTGGTGCTCGCCACACCGGACACCTTGCCGCCGGAACTGGTGGCGCAGGGGGCTCCCGACGTGCGCGGGCCCACGGTCGCCGTGATCACGCATCCATCCGACCCCAACGCCAAAGTCCTGCTCGTGCTGGGTCGCAATGCGGAAGAACTGGCGCGTGCCGCCACCGCGTTGGCCCTGCGTGCGCCGCTGGCGGGCGCGAGCGCGCAGGTCGGCGACCTGACGCAGCCGGATCCGCGCAAGCCCTACGATGCGCCCAATTGGATCAGCGGACATCACCCGGTCTATTTCCGGGACTTGGTCGATCGCCCCGAGCGGCTCAATGTCACCGGCTATCACCCGGACCTGATCCGGGTCGGCCTGCAGCTGCCGCCGGATCTGTTCGTGTGGCGCAGCGACGGCATCCCGGTGAACCTCAAGTACCGTTACAGCCTGCCGGACGTGGCCAACAAGTCCGCGCTCAATGTCAACGTCGACGAGAACTTCATCACGACGCTGCCGTTGAATGGCCAGCCGTACGCGCAGTCGCTGCCGGTGCGCTGGATGCACGAGCTGCGTGCCAACGGCAAGATGCCGATCGAGCAGCCGCTCAAGCTCCCGACCGGTGCCTTGTCGGCCAACAACCAGATGCGCTTCCATTTCTTCTTCGACCGGCCCCAGGCCGAGGCATGCAAGAACACGTTCCCGGATGTGTCCGGTGCGATCGATCCGGACTCGAGCGTGGATATCAGCCGCTTCCATCACTACATGGCGATGCCCAACCTGGCCGCGTTCGGCAATGCCGGCTATCCGTTCACGCGCCTGGCCGACCTGTCCGAGTCGGCGATCGTGCTGCCGGACAACGCGGGCGATGAAGACTTCACCAACGTGCTCACCTTGCTGGGCAAGTTTGGCGCCGCCACCGGCTACCCGACCTTGCGCGTGGCCTTGACCAACGCAGCGGGGGCCAGGCAGCGGTACGCCGATCGCGACCTGCTACTGCTGGGTTCGACGGCGAGCCAGCCACTGCTGCGCGAATGGAACGACTTGCTGCCGGTGTCCGAAGCGGCCAACGGCCGGCGCTTCCGCCTCAGTGATTGGTTGACCGACAAATTGCCGGGATTCCTGTCCTTCGATGCGCGTCGCACGGATCTGCCGACTACCGCCGATGTGACGCTGAAGCCGCAGCCGGACGATGTGCTGGTGATGGGCTTCGAATCGCCACTCACCCGAGGCCGCAGCGTGGTGGCGCTGCAGGCCGATGCGCCGGGCAATCTGTCCAGCCTGTTCGATGCGTTGGCCGATCCGCAGTCGCTGGCCAGGATCCAGGGCAGCGTGGTGTTGTTGCAGCAGGAGAACGTGACCAGCCTGGCCGGCAACCAGACCTATTACGTCGGCCACCTGCCGTTGCCGACGTGGCTGCGTTGGTATTTCTCCAACCATCCGATCTGGCTCGCCGCCACGGTGATCCTGTTGTCGCTGCTGCTGGCTTGGGCCGCGCGCGTGCTGCTGCGCATGCATTCGGCGATCCGCCTGCGCGAGGGTCGCGGCAAGTGACCCATGCCCGGCTGCCGCATGATCCGGCACGACGCCGCTGGCTCGGCGGCGCGCTGGCATTGGCTGCGCTGGGCACGGTACCCGGCGCGCGCGCGGTCAGCCTGCCGTGCAAGAAACCGGCCTGGCCAGACTGGCGCGCCTTCGTCGCGCGCCATGTGCAGGACGATGGGCGGGTCATCGACTTCGCCACCGCGGACCAGCGCAGTACCTCCGAAGGCCAGTCGTATGCGCTGATGTTTGCGTTGATCGACAACGATCAACCGATGTTCGAGCGCGTGCTGGGCTGGACCCGGCACAACCTCATGGACGACCAAGCGTACGAACGCCTGCCGGCCTGGCTGTGGGGGCGTGCGGCCGATGGCCAATGGCGCGTGCTCGACGACAACAACGCCACCGACGCGGACCTGTGGATCGCCTATGCGCTGATCGAAGCCGGGCGCCTGTGGAACCGCGCCGGCTACACCAGCGCGGGCATGCGCAAGCTCCAGTTGGTGCGCGAACAGGTGGTGGTGCCGGTGCCCGGCCTGGGGCCGATGCTGCTTCCGGGTCGGCAGGGTTTCCGCAACGGCGACCGCTTTACCTTCAATCCCAGCTACGTGCCGCTGCAGATACTGCGCCGCTTTGCGGGGGCCGACCCCAAGGGCCCGTGGCGTGCGCTCCTGACCAACAGCGCGAAGATGATCGCCGGCAGTGCGCCAGCCGGATTTGCGGCGGACTGGATTGGTTGGGATGGCAAGGCCTTCGGCGTCGATCCGGCCAAGGGCGGCATCGGCAGCTACGACGCGATCCGGGTGTATTTGTGGGCCGGCATGCTTGATCGCGGCGAACCGCTGCGTGCGCGCCTGCTGCAGGACCTGTCCGGACCGATGGGCATGCTGCGCAGCGACGGTCGGCTGGCCGAGAAGATCGATACCGTACGCGGGGTCGGTACCGGCAATGCGCCACCGGGCTTTGCCGCCGCACTGCTGCCTTACCTGAGCGCGCTCAACGAAACTGCGCTGCTCAAGGACCAGGCACAGCGCATACCGGCCGCGACCTCGGCCGCAGGCGTTGCCTTGCCTTACTTCGAGCGCACGCTGGTCCTGTTTGGTCAGGGCTGGCTTGAGAACCGTTACCGCTTTGCCGCAGACGGGCGCCTGCTGCCTGCCTGGAGAACCAATCCATGTTCCGCAAAAATCTGAAGCCCCTGACCCTGGTCGGGATGATCGAGCTGTGCCTGCTGGCCACGCCGGCGGCGCACGCGCAGGACGCCACCCGGCAGCTGGTCAACCAGGGCAATTATTGGCACGACCAGGGCCGCGACGATCTGGCGGCAGATACGTGGCGCAAATTGTTGAGCATCGATCCGGCCCAGCCGGATGCGCTGTTGGGCCTGGGCCAGATCGACGTGGCGCAAGGGCGCCAAGCGGATGCGCGCAAGCGCTTGCAGCAACTCCAGGCGGCCCATCCCGATGCCCCACAGGCGGCGCGCCTGCGCCAGGCGCTGGGCGGCGGCGGTCAGAGCGCTGGCGACCAGAACCTGGTCAATGCGCGGCGCGCGGCGGCGGCCGGCCGTTACGTCGAAGCCGTTCGCGGTTACGAAGCCAGCTTCGGCGGGCAGACGCCGCCCGCAAACGTGGCGTTGGAGTACTACCAATCGCTGGCGGGCACGCCGCAAGGCTGGGATCGCGCGCGCCAGGGGCTGCAGTCGCTCAAGGCCAGCGAACCCAACAATGGTGGCGTCGCCTTGGCCTTGGCACAGGTGCTGACTTATCGCGAGCCGACGCGGCGCGAGGGCATTGCGCAACTACGCGCGCTGAGCACGCGCCCGGACATCGGTGGCCCGGCGCGCAACGCATGGCGCCAGGCATTGCTCTGGCTCAGTCCCGCCACCGGCGATGCGGAGCTCTACCAGGCCTGGTTGAGCGCAAATCCGAACGACACGGAAGTGGCGGCCAAGTTGACCCAGCTGCGTGAGCGGCGCACCGCCGTCATCGCCCAGGACAACGAAGGCATTGCCCTGGGTGAAGGTTTCAAGGCGCTCAACGCGGGCAACCTTGGTGCCGCCGAGCAGCGTTTCAGTCAGGTCCTTCGCGCACGCCCGCGCGACACCGAGGCCTTGGGCGGGCTGGGATCGGTGCGGCTTCGCCAACAGCGTTTTTCCGAGGCGCAGGAACTGCTCCGTCCGGCGGCCGCTGCCAACGGCAAGTGGAACGGCGCCTACGCCAGCGCGCGCTACTGGATGCAACTGCAGCAGGTGGAAGCGGCGCGCAAGCACGGCGATCTGGCCCAGGCCACCACGCTGGCGCAGGCTGCGGTCAAGCTGTTGCCCAACGAACCGGCCGGCTACGCCGCGCTGGGGAACCTGCAGGCCGGCAGCGATGCGCAGGCGGCCGAGGCGAGCTTCCGCAAGGCGCTGTCGTTGCAGCCGGACAATCCGGCGGCGCTGCAGGGCCTGGTGGCGTTGTACAGCCGCCAGGGCCGCATGCAGGAAGCCTCGGACCTGTTCAATCGCCTGCCGACCGCCCAGCGCCAGCAGGCCGGTGGCGAAGCGATGCTGCGCTCCAACGTGCAGCGTGCACGCGCGCGCCAGGCCTTGGAGTCTGGCGATGCCGTGACGGCGCAGACCGAGCTGGAAGCAGCGATGGTCGAGCGTCCCGGCGATCCGTGGATTCGCCTGGACCTGGCCCGCCTTTACCTGCAGGCCGGACGGCCCGACCAGGCGAGCAGCGTCATGGAGGGGTTGCTGGCCGTGCATGGCAGCGAGCCGGAAGCGCTGTATGCGGGCGCACTGTATGCACAGGAAGCTGGCGACTGGGCCGGCGCCTACGCCCATCTGGAGCGCATCCCGGCCGCGTCGCGCACACCCGAGATGACGCGGCTGCGCAACACCGCCTGGGTCGAATCGCAGGCGCGGCAGGCACGCGGCCTGCAACAGCAAGGTCGCGGCGGCGAAGCGCAGATGATGTTGTCGCGCACCGAGGCCGCCCTGGGTGACCAGATCGATGATCCGCAATTGCTGGCTGCCCTGGCCGGCGCCTGGGCCGACGTCGGCAACGCGCCGCGCGCCTTGACCCTCGCGCAACGGCTGGTGACCACCGGCAATCCGGGTGCCGAACAGCGCCTGCAATATGCCGGCGTGCTGCTGCGCGCGCATCAGGATGCCGAACTGTCGGCGGTCCTGCGCCAGTTGCACGACACCACCCTGACACCGGAGCAGATGCATCGCTACCAGACCCTGCGCAGTGGCTACGTACTGCGCCAGGTCGATGCGTTGCGCGAGCTGGGCAACCTGGAAGGCGCCTACGACGCGCTCGCGCCCATCCTGGCCCAGCAGCCGCAGGATCCCGATGCGCTGGCAGCCTTGGCGCGGCTGTATGCCACGGCGGGCGACCAGCGCCAGGCGCTGGTGATTTACCAGCAGAACCTGGCACGCAAGCCGGACGACATCGACACCCTGGTGGCGGCCGCCAACAGCGCCGCCGCGCAGTCCGACCTGGACAGCGCCGAGCGGTACCTGCAACGCGCACTCGCAGAGGCCCCCAATTCGCCCGACGTGCTGGCTGCCGCCGGTCGCGTGTATCGCGCCGCCGGCAAGAACCGCAAGGCCGAGCAATATTTTCGTGCCGCGCTGGCCGCGCAGCAGCGCGATGCCGGGCAACTCGACAATGGACTGCCGGCCGCACAGGGGCCGGCGGCCTATGCCAGCGCCGGTCGCCCGCTCAACCCGTTCTCCGGCATGACCGGTCCAAGCCGCAGTTCGGCGGCGGTGTTGTCGGACGTGGCCCCGGCCTACGCCGGCACGCCATCGATGCCGGCCGCCTATCCGGCAACCACGCGCGCCAGCGCCTCGGCGTATCCCGCCTCGGCGCTTCCGGCGCCGGCCTATGTGCCGCCCGCCGCCGGACCGTCGGCCTACGCCATCGACGACAGCGGTTTGCCGCCGCCGGTGAGCGCCGGCGCCTCGATGGCAACGCTGCCAGTGCCGGGGCAGGGCGGACCACGCTCGGTCGGTTCGGCGCCCAGTGGCTATGAGCCCGCGCCGCAGCGCGCGATCGCCAGCCAGGCCTTGCCCACGCGCACCAGCGGCAACCCATTGCTCGACGAACTGCGCGAAGTGCAGGCCGACAACAGCGACCAGATCAGCGGCGGCGCGGTCTACCGTTCGCGTGACGGCGAGGCGGGCCTGGGTCGCATGGACGATGTTGAAATGCCTTTGCAGGCCGAGTTCGGCGTCGGCGATGGAAAATTGGGTGTTTCCCTGACGCCTATCCTGGTCGATGCCGGGGCGGTGCCCGAGGACTACAACATCGCCAGCCGCTTTGGCGATGGTCCGCAGGCGGCATTGGACGATGCGTTGGCCCGCGACCCCACCCTGATCAACAACCTGGTGGGCACGACCTTCTACCAGGGCCTGCTCACCAACGGCGACACTTCGGCCACGCGCAATTATCTCTACGATGCGGCCGTGGCCAACGACCAGTTCCAGACGCTCTACAACGAAGCCGAGGGAGATACCCCGGCCGAACGTCGCGAGAACGCATTGACGGCGCTGTATGCGCAACCGTTGTCGCAATACGTGCTGGGCAACAATCTGTCGGGCACTTCGATTGCCACCATCGCCGGCCAAGTGCTGGGCGACCCGTCGTTGCGTGCCGGCCTCACCGCCGAAGGCAGCGCCCAGTTGCTGGCGTTGTCGCAAAGCAGTGCGGCGACGCAAACGCCGGTGCAGTTCCGTGACACGCTGTATTCGATGGCTGCCGTGGGTAACGCCTCACGGCGACTGGACCAGGACGACACCGGCGTGGGCGTGGGTGTCAGCTATCGCAATGGCGGCTTTGCAGCCGATATCGGCAGCACGCCGCTGGGCTTCCAGGAGCAGAACATCGTGGGTGGCGTCGGTTATCGCGGCGAAGCGGGCGATCACGTCAGCTGGTCGGCGCAGGCTTCGCGTCGCGCGGTCAATGACAGCGTGCTGTCTTTCGCCGGTACGCAGGACGCGCGCAGCGGTCGCGAATGGGGTGGTGTCACCAGCAATGGACTGGCGCTGTCGGGCACGCTGGACAATGGCTTGCTGGGTGGTTACGCCAACCTGGCCGCGCACCGGCTGACCGGCCACAACGTGGAAGACAACGATCACCGCCAGGTCGACCTGGGCTTCTACGTGCATGCAGTGGAAACCGGCAACCAATCCTTGACCGCCGGCGTCAACCTCACTGCGATGCAGTACGACAAGAACCTGAGTGGTTTCACTTACGGCCACGGCGGTTACTTCAGCCCGCAGGACTATGTCGACCTGGGTTTCCCGGTGCATTGGACCGGCCGTTCAGCGAGCCAGAAGGTGAACTGGCGCGTGGATGCCAGCGTGGGCGTGCAGCACTTCAGTACCGACGCCTCGCCCTACTTCCCTACCGATCCGACGTTGCAGCAAGCGGCTTACGATGCGGCTTCGCTGGCGGCAATGCTTGGCATCACCGATCGCTACGTGGCGCCGGTGTATGCGGGAGAGAGCAAGACCGGCGTGTCGTACAACCTGTCCGGTGCGGCGGAATGGCAAGTGGCTCCCCAGTTGTTCCTGGGCGGACGCCTGACCTTGAACAACGCGCGCGACTACAACCAGTTCAATACCAACCTCTACCTGCGCTTTGTGCTGGATCGCTTGGGTGCGGCACTGGGTCGCGCCCCGCAGGTGGTGACCTCGCCGTACGCCGGCGAGTACTGAAGTCACCCATAGCCGCTTGAATCCCGATCGGACCCGTTGGCTGCCGGGCTGGATCGCGCTGCGTTGAACACGAGTGCGGCCGAACGTCAGCCCGTACCGCGGCGGAGGCTTCGATCCATGGCAAACGCTGCGTCTGGTGCCGTCCACTCACCGCGTTGCCGTACGACGAAAGGGCCGGGCATTGCTGCCCGGCCCGGTCCAGGGGCGCGGCACGCATTACGCGTCGGCGGCAGGCGGTGCGCCAGGGGTCAGGCGATACGAGGTCCAGGCATAAAGCGCCAGCCAGGCCGCACCGACGCAGCCCAGTGGGGCCCAGATGCGGGAGATCGGCACCCAGCCGAACCACTCCAGGCCCAGGTACCAGCGATAGGCGAAAGCGCCGGGCATCAGGGCGCCGAGTGTCGAGACCAATAGCGGGATATCGCTGCCGACGCCGAGCATCACGCCGACCAGCGAGGCCCTTCCCAGGCCGAGCAGATGCAGCGACAGCGAGCCATCGCCCAGTGCGTCCAGGCGACGGAGATACCACTCGCGACGTACGCAGAAGTTGCCCCACAGCATGGCCGCTCCCAACATCAGCATCACCTGGGCCACGAGTCCGAACAGCTTGACCCCCGCGATCGGCAGGCCTTGCTCCAGCAGTGCCACCGCGATCGGATTTCCTTCCAGGGCGAGATCCGGGGAGTGACGCAGCGTGGCGAGGATGTCGAACGCCACGCCCGCCGCCATGAAGGCCAGGCCCAGCCAGAACACCGGCGATTGCCAGCACCGTGGGTGATTGCGCCAGTGGCGGACGAAACGCAGCGTGGAAAGCGCCGCGATTACAACCAGCGACAGGCTCGCCAATGCGCACAGCACGCTGGCTTGCGCAGGTAGCGGAAGCAACGTGCCCAGCCCGGCCAGGATGGCCAGCACGGCCCAGCGGCAGAAGCGACGGTAGACATCGATCGCGTCCAAGCAAACCGGACGCTCGCGTGGAGCGTCCGGTAGTCCGGCAGGACTCATGCTTGTCGACGCTGGACGTACTGGGCCAGCGATTCTCTCATTTCAACTCCTTGTCGTTTTGAGGGATTGCGGCTTGACCGCCCAACTCGGTGCCGCCGCGCCATCAAGTTGGCAAGCTTGATGGATCGACGCAAGTACGACTGACCAGATACCGCTACTTGCTGCGCAAATTCTCAGGCGCGACGCCCGTCATGGCGCAGCGCATCGCGTCATCACCGCACGCTAAATACAAAAACGCTCCCGCGAGCGGGAGCGTCCATCAACGCGCAGTGCGTGGGTCAGTGAGGCTTCTCGTCCGGTGTGCGCTCGCCGCGGCGCAAGCGACCGGTGGTCGAGCAACCGCTGAGCACCAGCGCGATCGCAATAACGACAGGCAACAAGCCGCCGACGGTGGCTTCGACTTCGGCAGAGGTCAGTTCGCGCATACGAATATCCTTTTGGTGGAGAGACACGACGCCTGCTGGCGTCGCCATCGCCACCTTTCCAGGGACTCGCAACGGCAGCAAGTAACCCTTGCAAGATAGAAGTACTGTCTTCGAAAGGTCTGACTCGGCAGCAGCGCGTGCGCGGTGCTACCTCGACCAGTCCGCTCGCATCGCGTCCTTCAACCATCGCCAGCAGCCACTGCGCCGTGGGACGCGGCGCCCAGGCATCGGCGCAGTTCGCGGTCACGTCACGGTGCGGCGCATTACGTCACTCCAGTCGCTGGCGACCCCCGCCGGTCGCCGGGCGCTTCAAGCCTTCAGTCCAAGGCATAGCGCAGTACGAACAGCCCGGCCACCCACCACACCGCCGGATGCGCCTCGCGCCATCGCCCCGTACCCGCCTTGAGCACCGCATACGCGATGAAACCGAAGGCCAGGCCATTGGCGATCGAGTAGGTGAAGGGCATCGCCAGTGCGCACAGCGCAGCCGGAACCGATTCGGTCAGGTCGTTCCACTGCACGTCCACCAACTCGCGCAGCATCAAGCCGGCAACGAACAACAGGGCAGGCGCCGTGGCATAGCCGGGCACCATCTTCGCCAATGGCGAGAACAGCAACGCGGCCAGGAACAAGGCCGCCACGACCAGCGCGGTCAGCCCGGTGCGCCCGCCGACCTGCACGCCGGAGGCACTTTCCGCATAGGCGGTGGTGCTGCTGGTGCCCAGCAGCGACCCGGCCACGATCGCGGTGCTGTCAGCCAGCAGCGCGCGGCCAAATCGTTTCTGTCCGTCGGGCAGCCGCAGCAGGCCCGCACGACCGGCCACGCCATACAGCGTGCCGGTGGCATCGAACACTTCCACCAGCACGAAGACCAGTACCACTTGCAGCAACACCGCCAGCGGCGCGCCGCCGTCGTGGTGCAGCAAGCCGGGCAGATCCAGTTGCAGGAACGTTGGGGCCAGGCTCGGCGGCAGCGACACCAGCCCCACGTAGTGCACGTCACCCAACAGCCAGCCCGCCGCCGTCACCGCCAATATGCCGATGAGGATCGCGCCGCGCACGCCGCGCGCCTCCAGGATGGCGATCAGCAGGAAACCGGCTAGCGCCAGCAACGGCGGCGCGCTATGCAGCGGCCCGAGTGCAACCAGCGTGTCGGCATTGCCGACGATCACGCCCGACTTCTGCAGCGCGATGATGGCCAGGAACAGGCCGATGCCGGCCACGATCGCCGCGCGCAGCGAAGCAGGGATGCCAGCCACCAACCACGCGCGGATGCCGCTCAGCGATAGCGCCCAGAACACCACGCCGGAAATGAAAACGGCTGCCAGCGCCTGTTGCCACGGCAAGCCTGCCGCGCCGACGACGGTAAAGGCGAAGAAGGCGTTCAAGCCCATGCCCGGCGCCATGCCGACCGGGAAATTGGCGACCACCGCCATGACCGTAGATCCCAGTGCGGCGGCCAGGCAGGTCGCCACGAATACGGCGCCCGGATCCATGCCGGTAGTGGCCAGGATGTCGGGATTGACGAACACGATGTAGGACATCGTCAGGAAGGTGGTCAGGCCGGCCAGCAGTTCGGTACGCACGTTGGTGCCGTGCTGTTGCAGCTTGAACAGGCGGTCGAGTAGGGAGGTCATGGTCGGTGCGGACGACTGCGGGGGCGGCGTGGGCCGCGACGCGCGGAGTGTAGGGCACGGGGTGGTGGCGGGTTGTGCATCTCGTGCGCTCGATGTTGCGGTGCGCTTGCTGGTTCTGTGCGGCTGGGGCTTGCTGCTGCAGGTGCAGGCGGCGCTGGTCCTGCGCGGTTTGGCCTAGGCCTGCGTGGATGTGCGGCTGGGCTGCGCTGGGGTGATCGGCTGGGCTGGGACGTGGCGGCTGGGGGTGACGCCCTGAGCGCTTTTGGAGATCAAGGATTCTTCACCCGTGGCGGGGGTTTGTGACTCCGGCTTGCGAGT
>DASWQJ010000091.1:0-2162 GCA_036403795.1 Stenotrophomonas sp. | reverse complement strand
CGCGGCCAGGACGGTACGGGCACGTTCGTCGGCTTCGTCGCCGTAGGCCGGCATCAGGACGGCACCATTGACGATCAGGAAGTTGGCGTAGGACGCGGCCAGGCGCCGACCCCCGTCGATGACGGGCTGTGGCCACGGCAGCACGAACAAGCGATAGGGCTGGCCCTGGGCGGTGCGCAATGCAGCCAGCTCCGCGCCCATGGCCTGCAGTTCGCCGTAGTGGGAGTCTTCGGCCACGTCGCAGCCCTGGTAGACGATGGCGTCCGGGGCCGCGAAGCGGGCGAGGGTATCGACGTGGGCATCGGTGTCGTCGCCCTCCAGGTAACCGTGATCCAGCCACAGCACGCGGTCCTGGTTCAACCAACGGGCCAGGTCGGCTCCCAAGGGCGCGCGCTCGCGTTCCGGATGCCGCTCGTGCAGGCACTGCCAGGTGGTCAGCAGGGTGCCCGCGCCGTCGCTATCGATGGCGCCGCCTTCCAGGGCGAAATCGATGCTTTCCAGATCGCTGTCGGAAAACAGCCCCGCGTTGTCGAGGGCACCTACCAGTTGGTCATCGCGGCTGGCCTCGAACTTGCCGCCCCAGCCGGTGAATCGAAAGTCCAGCAGGCGGAAGCCGCCGTCGGCGCGGCGCAGCGTGATCGGACCGGAGTCGCGCAGCCAGGTGTCGTCGTATTCGACCAGCACGAAACGTACCTTGGACATCTCCACGCGCGCCGAGCGCAGGCGAGCCTCGGCGTAGGTCTGCAGGTCCTCGTCGGCGACGCAGATCACCGCGTCTTCGAAGCGGGTGATCGCAGCCACCAGGGCAATGTAGGTCTCCTCCACCTCGGCCAGGCGCTCGGCCCAGTCCGTCTCGGCGTGGGGCCATGCAATCAGCACGGCGGACTGGCGTTCCCATTCGGCCGGGAGGCGGAATTGTTCGGTCATTGCTTGCTTGGACTCTATAGCGACCCCCGGGGTGGCCGGGGGTAGGGGTGGCTCAGCGGATGGGCGGCTTGGGCCCGATCTCGTTGGCGCCAGCCTGGTTGGCGACCACATCGATCACCTTCGACTTCTCGAAGTAGACCGTGAAGGCCGGATACACCCAACGGTTGATCGTGGGCCATTGGTGCTTCTGCCCGCCGCGCGGGTCGAGCTTCTGCTGCGGCGCGCCGTACTGGGCCTCTACCTGTCCCATGGACTGCCCGCGCACCGGCAGAGCAACGGCGGGTTTTTCGTTGGCGCGGTCGACAAGCAACGTGTCGGCAACGGCAAGGCCGGTTCCGAGCAGGCTGCCCAAAGCCAGGATGGCGGTCAGTGTGTGCGGGTAACGCTTCATGTTCGGCTACTCCCCAGTGGACGAAACAATGGACGGGATGCGATTACAGCAGAAAGTGGACGGCGAAAACCGGATCGAGGCCCAACAAAAAGCCGCCCGGAGGCGGCTTTTGATCGCGCGGGCCCTGCCACTGGCCGGGCCGGCCGTCGGCTTAGCGCTGACGAGCCTTGAAACGCGGGTTGGACTTGCAGATCACGAACAGCTTGCCGCGGCGGCGGACCACCTTGCAGTCGCGGTGACGGGCCTTTGCCGACTTCAGGGAGGACAGGACTTTCATTACACACCTCGGCGAAAATACGTGGAATTCGGGAAGGGGAAGCGCCACTCCACTGGTCGGCACTGCCCACGGATCAGTAAGCCGGCAATTCTATCCCGCTTTTCCCCAAAGTTTCAACTGGTTGCGTCCCGGGCCGCGGTCGGAGGCATACAATGGCGGTCCCGCGCCTTCCAGGAAGCTGAATGTCCGACTTGCCGCCCGTGTTCACCATCGATGGTCCGTCCGGTGCCGGCAAGGGCACGGTCAGCCGCATCGTGGCCAGCCGGCTGGGCTGGCATTACCTGGATTCCGGGGCGCTGTACCGGGCGGTGGGCGTGGCGGCCAGTTGGGCCGACATCGACGTGTCCGACGCCGCCGCCCTGGTCCGCTGCACTTTCGATACGCATGTGGATTTCGTCGAGCAGCCCGATGGCGGGCTCCGGGTCATCGTGAATGGGGTGGATGCCACCGACGAACTGCGACTGGAGACTGCCGGCGCCCTGGCCTCGGCGATCGCCGCCATTCCGGAGGTCCGCGGCGCCCTGAAGGAGCGCCAGCGTTCGTTCCGGCGCCTGCCGGGCCTGGTCG
>DASWQJ010000090.1:0-19933 GCA_036403795.1 Stenotrophomonas sp. | reverse complement strand
CTGTTGAGCAGCGTCGATCTGTCAGCTTCCAAGTCATAGCAATCGGATCAAGATGCGGGCCATCTTGCAGGCTGCATCTGCCACCGCGGGCGGGCAGGTTTCATCCGACGCTTGCGACTAACGGTCAGCGTTGGCCTGCGCCGCTTGAGCCACCCCAGGCAGCACGCGAATAGTGCGCAGCCACGTCTCGGTCAGCGCGGGCCAACCTGACACGGGGTGGGGCGAGGGCCGCAACCCGAAGGCGTGTCCACCCTCGGCATATAGGTGCAGTTCGACCGGAATCTTCGCTTGCTGCAGTGCCAGGTAATACGTGAGCGAATGACGCACGTCGTCGGTCGGGTCGTTGCCGGCCTGGATCAACAACGTGGGCGGGCAGTGGGGATTGATGGTGACTGCCGGGTCCAGCGTGAGACCGGGCTTTTTCCAGAGATGGCCTGGATACAGCGCAATGGCAAAGTCCGGTCGGCTGCTCTGCCGGTCCGCTGCGTCGATGGCGGCATACGTGGGTGCTGGCGCGTTACTGACGTCCGCCACCATGCGTCCGCCGGCAGAGAAACCGATGACGCCAATGCGGTGCGGGTCAACGCCTAAGGTGGCCGCGCGTTCGCGCAGCAGGCTGATCGCGCGTTGCGCATCCTGCAATGCCATGGGCACCGACGGGATGCGACGGCAGTTGCATTCGTCCGCCCAGTACGGACCCGAGCCGGGTACCCGGTATTTGAGCAGCACGCAGGTGATGCCTTTGGAGACCAGCCAGTCGCAGACTTCCGTACCTTCCAGATCGATGGCCAGCACGCGGTAACCGCCACCGGGAAACACGACCACGGCGACGCCGGTGTTGTCGGTGGTGGGGCGGTAGATGCTCATGGTGGGGCGTGACACGTGCTGCACCATGGTGACTTCCCGGTCGGCGATCTTGCCGCGGGACGTGCCGTAGGTTTCAGCGCCCGGTGTGGCGGGCGGCGCCAGTTCCATCTCCGCCGGCCACAAGGTGACTTGCTCGGCAGGTGGGGCGGCTTGCCAGGGGCGGTTTTGTGGATCGAGTAATGGCGCCGAGCCGGTGACTGCGGCTTGGCAGGTCGCGCTCACGATCAGTAGCCAGATTCCCGCCAGCAGTTGCTTCATTAAGGGGCCCCAGTGCAAAGGCCGAAGTTTACGGGGTGGGAGTCCACGAATATCTTCCAACGCAGGGATACTGGAACGCGGCACACATGGCATGAAATGTTCCGGGGGCGAGCATGACGGCAAATCCTCGGCGGCTGCCTGCCCTGGTTCCGGCCAGGACAGACATCAAACCAAGTAACAAAAAGCCGCTATCCCTCCAACGAAAACGGCCAGCATTCGCTGGCCGTTTGGGTCATCCGAAGCGGAGAGCGCTCACTCCTCGTCTTCTTCCTCCTCTTCGTCTTCTTCCTCATCCTCTTCTTCGAACGCTTCGGCTTCTTCCACGCGCACGAAGGAGGGCAGGGTGTCGGCGAAGCTGATCTGCTTGCCGTTGGCGATCATCGCGCGCACTTCGCGCTTGCCGGCGCTCTCCACGACTGCAAAGCAGACCAGGGACTGCGCGCTTTCCTCGCCGTCTTCCTCGAATACGGCGACCCAGTCGGCGCCTGGGATGATTTGAAGGATTTGGTCTTGCATGGGGTCGTCGTTCCGGGGTGTTGAAAGAACCGAAAGCTTGCGCGAAGCCGGGCTTGGGTTGCAACGGTCGCTGTTCGCCGGACCGGGACGCGCCGGCCAACGCGGGGCCCGTCGTGCTCAATTGCCGTGACGGTCGCCACGCTTGCGCCGCAGGAACGCGCGGGTGACCAGGGCCACGGCGGTGACGATGACGGCCAGGACAAAGATGAAGAAGACCGGTCCGAGGTGAGTGGCGGCTTCCATGGTGGGGCTCCCATATTGCGAGGGGTTGGCCACTAGCGAAACAATGCAGGGGTGATGCGGGCGTGCAGGCGCCGGGGAGGCCGCGTCAATGACACCGAAGGCGCGCTTGGCGGCGGCCCACTGAGGTCAGTAGTCTGGCGACAGGCGCTGCCCGGGCCAGGCGGTTTGCCCGGATCGGTTCAGCCCCGCTTGGCCCACCACCCGTTCGAATGCGCCATTGCCCGAGGTGTCAGCCCCATGAAACGAGCGGACCGCGCGACCATCGCCAGCGAGGCGGAACTGGACGAGAACATCTGCGTCCATATCTTCACCGCCTCGGCGGCGATGCTGGGCGTGTGCATGACGGTGGTGGGGGTGCTGCAGGTGATCACCCGGCTGCAGAATTTCGACACGATCGCCGACGACCTGTTGAGTGTCGACGCGATGATCTACCTGGTGGCCTGCCTGATGGCCTACGCGGCGCTGAGGGCCCGGCACCGCGGGCGAAATCGGGCGCTGGAGAGGATCGCCGATGTGGCATTCCTGCTCGGATTGGTGATCAGTGCCATTGCGACCGGCATCATTACGTGGGGCCTGGTCAGCGTTTGACGCGGCCGGCAGGTGTTTATGCTGCACTGCGGCATGCATCCGGCCCCGCTGCCATGCTGTAGTCGCCTCTGCAGCCAGGGGGATGACCGGAGCGGGGTTTGAATCGATTCAAAGCGTATAAAACCGCGCATGTCGCCCGGCAGCCCGGGCGCCCGCGGTCTTCGGTTTGTCCATGAGCTCGCGCCCACCGCTGGCCCATGCCCCGCGCCGCCCGGTAACCGTGTCCGACATTGCGAGCGCGGCGGGGGTATCCCGCGCCACGGTCTCGCTGGTGCTGCGCGGCAGTCCGCTGGTCCACGCGGACACGCGCGCCAAGGTGCAGGCCGAACTGCGCCGGCAACGCTATGTGTACAACCGTGGCGCGGCCAACCTGCGCCGGCAGACGTCTTCCAGCGTGGCGCTGGTGATCAACGACCTGTCGAATCCCTTTTTTGCCGAATTCGCGGCGGGGGTGGATGAGACCTTGGGCGCCCAGGGCTACGTGACCCTGCTCGGCAGCACCGGGGAGTCGCCGCAGCGCCAGCAGGCCGTGCTGGGCTCGCTGATGGAGCACACCCCCGCCGGCTTGATCCTGTCCCCCGCCGAGCACAGCGATGCGCAGGCCTTGCGCGATGTGATCGGGTGGCACGGCAACGTGCTGTTGTTCAATCGCGAGCTGGAGGACAGCGACTGGGATTTCCTGGCCTTGGACAATGCCCAGGGCACGCGCGAGGCCACCGCGCATCTGATCGCGCTGGGCCATCGCGAGATCGCCTTCTTTGGCGGCCATGCCGATTCCAGCTCGTGCCGGCAGCGGCGCCTGGGCTTTGCCACCGCCATGGCCGAGGCCGGGCTGGCCGTGCGCGAGGAGGCGATGATCGAGTGCGCGCCCAATCGTGCCGAAGCGGCGGGGCTGGCCGGGCAGCTGTTCGAGGGCATCGCCGCACCGACCGCCGCGGTTTGCTACAACGACAACGTGGCCTTGGGGCTGATAGCGGGGCTGGCTGGCCGTGGGATCCAGGCCGGTCGCGATTTCTCGATCACCGGTTTCGACGACATTCCCGAGGCGGCGCTGAGTGCGCCGTCGTTGACCACGCTGGCCGCCGACCCGCGCGAGCGCGGACGCCAGGCGGCCGGCTTGCTGTTGCAGCGTCTTGCCGAGCCGCAAGCCCCAGCCCACAGAATCATCGCAGCCGTGCAACTGCGTGTCCGCAACAGCAGCGCCACCCGTCGCACCTGAGCCATCCTTCCTTCCACCTTCTTCCCGTAGGCCGAAAGCATGCCCATCCTCTCCGGACCCACTCCTCCACGCGCCGCGCTCCCCATCGAGACCGGCACCGTCAACCGCAAGGTCGCCCTGTGGGTCGTCACCACGATCTTCTTCATGTGGGGCTTCCTGACGTGCCTCAACGACATCCTGATTCCGCATCTGAAGGCCGTTTTCGAGCTCAATTACGCTCGCGCGATGCTGGTGCAGTTCACGTTCTTCGGGGCGTATTTCCTGATGTCGCTGCCGGCCGGTCGGCTGGTGGCGCACCTGGGTTACAAGAAGGGCATCGTGGCGGGCCTGGCGATTGCCGGCATCGGTGCGCTGGGCTTCTGGCCGGCGGCGTCGATGCGTGCGTATGAGGCCTTCCTGGCGGCGCTGTTCGTGCTGGCGACCGGCATCACGGTGCTGCAGGTGGCGGCCAACCCGTATGTGGCCTTGTTGGGACCGGAGAGCACCAGTTCCAGCCGCTTGACCCTGGCGCAGGCACTCAACTCGCTGGGCACGACGCTCGCACCGTTCTTTGGTGGCCTGCTGATCCTGTCGAGCACGGTGAAGAGCGGCGATGAGCTGAGCGCGCTGTCGGCAGCCGAACAAGCCGCCTATCGCGTGCAGGAAGCGCAGTCGGTGCAGGGGCCTTATCTGGGCCTGGCCGTGGTGCTGTTCGTGCTGGCGGTGGTGGTTTACCTGTTCCGCTTGCCCTCGCTGACCGAGACCACCGAGCAGGCCGATGCCCAGAAGCACACGCTGGGCCAGGCGCTGCGTCATCGTCATTTGTTCTACGGCGTGGGCGCGATCTTCTTCTACGTGGGCGCGGAAGTGGCGATCGGCAGCCTGATGGTGAACTACCTGTCGCTGCCCAAGATCGGCGGCATCAGCGAACAGCAGGCGGCGCATTACCTGGGCGCGTACTGGTTCCTGGCGATGGTGGGCCGCTTCATCGGCTCGGCGCTGCTGGCGCGCTTGTCGCCCAACAAGTTGCTGGCGGCCTTTGCCGTGGTGAACATGCTGCTGCTGGGCACCACGATGGCTACTGCCGGTCATCTGGCGATGTTCAGTCTGGTGGCGATCGGCCTGTTCAATTCGATCATGTTCCCGACGATCTTCGCGCTGAGCATCGAGCGCCTGGGGCCGCTGACCAACAAGGGCGCGAGCCTGTTGATCATGGCCATCGTGGGCGGTGCGATCGTGCCGTTCCTGCAGGGCACGCTGGCCGATCGCATCGGTCTGCAACCTTCGTTCGTGTTGCCGCTGCTGTGCTACGGCTACATCGTGTTCTTTGGTCTGTCGGGCAGCCGCCTGCAGGCGCCGAAGGGAGCTTGAGTCGATGTCCCGTATTGTTTGTTTTGGCGAGGCGCTGATCGATCTGCTGGCGCGGCCACCGGCCACTCCCGATGAGCCGCGCGCCTTCCTGCAGCATGCCGGCGGCGCGCCGGCCAATGTTGCGGTGGCCGTGGCCAAGCTGGGGGGCGAAGCTCACTTTGCCGGCATGCTGGGTCGCGACATGTTTGGTGATTTCTTGCTCGAAAGCCTGCAGGACGCCGGCGTGGCCACCGACCTGGTGGTGCGCACCGGCAAGGCCAAGACGGCGTTGGCGTTCGTGGCGCTGGACGCCGCGGGCGAGCGCAGTTTCAGCTTCTATCGCCCGCCGGCGGCCGACCTGCTGTTTCGCGAGTCTGATTTCGTGCCGGCATGTTTTGCCGGGGCCGGGGTGTTCCATGCCTGCTCCAACAGCTTGACCGAGCCGGCGATCGCCGAGGTGACGCTGGCCGGCATGCGCCGCGCGGCCGCTGCCGGCGCGCTGGTCACCCTGGACCTCAACCTGCGGCCTGCGTTGTGGCCGGCCGGCAGCGATCCGCTGCCGACGCTGTGGCGCGCCTTGTCGCTGGCCGAACTGGTCAAGCTGTCGCGCGAAGAACTCGAGTTCCTGGCCGCGGGCGAGGGCGGTGGTGCGGTGGGTGCCGAGGCGGTGCGCAAGCGGCTGTTCGATGCCAACACCCAGCTGTTGGTGATCACTGACGGCGGCGAGCCGTTGCGCTGGTTCACCCGCCAGGACAGTGGCTGGTTGTCCGGCTTCGAGGTGGTGGTGCGCGATACCACGGCGGCCGGTGATGCCTTCGTGGGAGGGCTGCTGTACCGGATCGGCGAGCGCGGTGGCCATGGTGCGGCGTTTGCGAAGTTCGTGCGTCGCCGCGAGGCGGTGGAGGATGCCGTGCGTTTTGGCGCGGCGACGGGCGCGTTGGCCGTGACCCGCCAGGGCGCGTTCGCTGCGATGCCTTCTCTTGCCGATGTTGAACACCTGTTGCGGAATGCCCATGCCCCTGCCGTCTGAACATTTGCCCGCCGAGCCCTTGCCGACCTTTCGCAGCGCGGCGTTCCTGCGTGCGCATATCGCCGACACGATGGCGTTCTACCATCCGCGCTGCCTGGATCCGGCGGGTGGCTTTTTCCAGTATTTCCGTGACGACGGCAGCGTGTACGACGCCGGCCACCGCCACCTGGTGAGCAGCACGCGATTCGTCTTCAACTACGCGATGGCATATCGGGAGTTTGGCGATGCCGAGTATCTGGATGCGGTGCACCACGGCCTTCGCTATCTGCGCGAGGTGCATCGTGACGCGGCCACCGGCGGTTATGCGTGGACGCTGCGCGATGGCCAGGTCGAAGATGACACCCGCCATTGCTATGGCATGGCCTTCGTGTTGTTGGCGTACTCGTGCGGCGTAAAGGCGGGCGTGGATGCGGCCCGTGGCTGGATGGATGAAACCTGGGAGGTGCTCGAGCAGCGCTTCTGGGATGCGGATGCGCGGCTGTATCGCGATGAGGCCGACTCGCAATGGCACTTCAGCGAATATCGCGGCCAGAACGCCAACATGCATCTGTGCGAGGCGATGCTGGCCGCGTTCGAGGCGACGGGTGAGGCGCGCTACCGGGATCGCGCCTTGCTGTTGGCCGACCGCATGACGCGTGAGCAGGCGGCGCTGGCCGGCGGCCTGGTGTGGGAGCACTACGACCGCGATTGGAACGTGGATTGGGACTACCACCGCGAGGACCCGAAGCATCTGTTCCGCCCGTGGGGCTTCCAGCCTGGCCACCAGACCGAGTGGGCCAAGCTGCTGCTGATCCTGGACCGTCACGTCCAGGCCGATTGGCTGGTACCGACGGCCATGCACCTGTTTGATACGGCTGTGGCGCGCTCGTGGGACGACTCACGCGGCGGCCTGTACTACGGCTTCGACCCGCAGGGCAAGGTGTGCGACGACGACAAGTATTTCTGGGTGCAGGCCGAATCGCTGGCTGCCGCGGCGTTGTTGGCGCAGCGCACCGGTGAGTCGCGCTATTGGGACTGGTACGAACGTTTGTGGGCCTACGCGTGGCAGCATTTCGTCGACCATCGCCATGGTGCCTGGTATCGCATCCTGGATGCGGACAACCGCAAGTACAGCGATGAGAAGAGCCCCGCCGGCAAGACCGATTACCACACGATGGGTGCCTGCCACGAAGTGCTGAACGTGGTGCGCGCGCACGATTGAGGGGAGGCACGCGGGACAGCGGAAAGCCGCGGCGGGAGGCGAGGATTGCTTGCCCGTCGTGGCGTGGCGCAAGCCGGCGGATTCCGGCCTTCGGCGAGCATGAAGACGTCGATCGATCGACAAGCCCCGTCACCGCGTGAGTTCCGTATCGACAGGGCCTCGCCAGGGGCGGGTAGTCCGGGCTTCGGGATAAAGCGGCATTGCCCCGGGGGCCGGGTCGGGCGCGCGCGGTGTGGGGTAGGCGGGCGCGGTCGACTTGGCCGCGCCTGATGTGAGGTGCGTCGCATTCGCTGGGGATGGCGCGTTGCAGCATGGCTTCGCAGCGAATGTTGACTACAGTAGCCAGGGTCCGATGCACGGCAGCCCACAACTGTCGGGGCAGAAGGACGAAGAGCGCAGCCGTTTTCGCGGCTTTTTTTGGCGGGGATTATGGTAGCGCTATCATTCGTGCGCCGGGCAAGCGTCCTGGCGCTGCGGCGCTACTGAAAGTCGAGGAAGGGCAATGACCAGGCAACCGTGGTGCAGCGTGCTCGTCGAACGTGGTGACCTTGGCGCGAACGGGTGGTATCACCCGGTCAAGCCCGTCGCGCATGCGTCAGCGCTTGCCCGGGTTGGGCATGACCGACTGCCGACACACCAGTTGGTGCGCGAAAACCTCATCAACGATGCCGGCGCCATCGCGGATCTGGCGCAGCAAGATGTCCACGGCTGCATCGGCCATCGTACCGATGGGCTGGCGGATGGTGGTCAGTTCCGGCCATACGGTGGTGGCCGAGGAGCTGTCGTCGAAGCCGACCACCGCCAGGTCGCGCGGCACGTCCAACCCGCGACGGTGCGCCACCGAAACCACGGCCGCGGCCATGTCGTCGTTGCTGGCGAACACGGCGCTGGGCGGCTGCTTGCGCGTAAGCAGCTTCTCTGCCGCCAGCAGGCCGGCGCGATAAGTGAAGTCGCCGGGCTGCACCAGGTGGCGGTCCAACGCGATGCCGGCCGATTCCAGCGCCGCGCAGAATCCTTCGAAACGATGCTGGCTGGCGGCCATGTCGTCGCGGCCCTTGATGTAGCCGATGCGGCGGTGGCCCTGGGAGATCAAGTGCTCGGTCATTTCACGCGCGGCGTGGAACTCATCGATGCGCACGCAGGAAATCCGGTCGCTGAAGCGGTTGGAGGCGATCGCCACCACCGGCACCTTGGCGCGGACCAGCTCGTGCACGGCGATTTCCGAGTCGCACAACGGCGGCGGCAGGATCACCCCGGACACGCCGCGGGCCAGGTGGCGCGCGGCCTTGCGCTCGGCGTTGGCGTCGAGCTTGTCCCAATCATGAATGACCAATTGGATAGCGGTGCGCGAGGCCACGTGCAGCAAGCCCACCAGCAGTTCACGCAGATAGGCGCCGGACGGATCGGTGTACACCAGCGCGATGCGGGTGTTGTGGGCGGCCGCCAGTGCGCTGGCCGCCAGGTTGGGGGTGTAGCCGAGCTTGTCGACCGCGCGCATGACCCTTTCGCGCGTATCGGGTCGGACGTTGCTCTTGCCGTTGACCACGCGCGAGACGGTCATGGGCGACACCTTGGCCAGCGCCGCGACGTCGTCGATGGTGGTGGCGCGGCCTTTGCGGCGGATCGATCGGGTGTCCTTGCTCAACGGTTCGCCTCTTGTGCTGCATCTGCGACGGTCGGGCGCGCGGCAAACCGAGGGCCGGGTGCAAGGCGGCGCCGCGGGTGCCGGCCGGGCCCGGCCAGTGATGTCGCGGCCATGTTAGCGGGAACATCGGGAACCGGCCAAACGGGGGCAAGGGCATGAGGGCAAGGGTAGGTGCGCATTGGGCGCGGCTGATGGGGCTGTGGGCGGTGCTGGTCGGCGTGTGCGCCTGGCCCGGCCTGCTGCTGGCCGAGGACGGCCATGACCTGTGGCTGCGCTATCGCCCGGTGCCCGTCGCCCAGGCGCAGGCATGGCAGCCCTGGCTGCAACGGGTTGACGCGCCCCAGGCCACACCCACGCAGCGCGCGGCGCGTGATGAGTTGCTGCGCGGCGTGCAAGGGTTGCTGGGGCGTGCGCCAGGGGAGAGCGGACCGGGCAACGCCCCCACCTTGATCGTGGGTACGCCGGCCTCCTCGCCGTCGATCGCGGCACTGGACCTGCCGATGGCCGAGCTGGGCGGCGAGGGCTACCTGCTACGGCAACTGCACAAGGAAGGACGCGATGTGCTGGTGGTGGCCGCGCGCGAGGACGTGGGCACGCTGTACGGCGTATTCCATCTGCTGCGCCTGCTGCAGACCGGCCGCGCGGTGGCCGGCCTGGACATCATCGAGCGACCGCGGCTCAAGCTCCGCATGCTCGACCATTGGGACAACCTCGACCGCACGGTGGAGCGGGGCTATGCCGGCGAATCGATCTGGGATTGGCACAAGCTGCCGGACTACCTGGATCCGCGGTACACCGACTACGCGCGCGCCAATGCCTCCATCGGCATCAATGGCACGGTGTTGAACAACGTCAACAGCAACGCGTTGAGCCTGACGCAGCCCTATCTTGAAAAAGCCGCCGCGGTGGCGGGCGTGTTGCGGCCCTATGGCATCCGCGTGTACCTGAGCGCGCGTTTCAGTGCGCCGATCGAGATTGGCGGTTTGAAGACCGCCGATCCGCTGGATCCGGCCGTGCAGCGCTGGTGGCGCGACAAGGCGGACGAGGTCTATCGCCATATCCCCGATTTCGGCGGGTTCCTGGTCAAAGCCAATTCGGAGGGGCAGCCCGGCCCGCAGGATTACTGTCGCAGCCATGCCGACGGTGCCAACCTGCTGGCTGATGCGGTGGCGCCGCATGGCGGGATCGTGATGTGGCGCGCCTTTGTGTACTCGCACGAGCAGCCCGACGACCGCGCCAAACAGGCTTATGCCGAGTTCGTGCCGCTGGATGGCAAGTTCCGCGACAACGTGCTGGTGCAGGTCAAGAATGGCGCGATCGATTTCCAGCCACGCGAGCCGTTCCATCCGCTGTTCGGCGCGATGCCGCGTACGCCGTTGATGATGGAGTTCCAGATCACCAAGGAGTACCTGGGTTTCGCGACCCACCTGGCCTACCTGGGCCCGCTGTACGAGGAGACGTTGCAGGCCGATACCTGGCGCGATGGCCGTGGCTCGACGGTGGCGAAAGTCATCGACGGCAACGTGGAGCACCAGGCACTGACCGGCATGGCCGGGGTGGCGAACATTGGCAGCGACCGCAACTGGACCGGGTCGCAATTTGACCAGGCCAACTGGTTTGCGTTTGGTCGACTGGCCTGGAACCCCGAACTGTCGGCACGCGCGATCGCCGAGGACTGGGTTCGGATGACGTTCTCCAACGAGCCGACGGTCGTGTCGACGGTGGTGGCGATGATGATGGGTTCGCGCGAGACGGTGGTGGACTACATGACCCCGCTGGGCTTGCACCATTTGATGGGACGCGGCCACCACTACGGACCGGCGCCGTGGGATGCGGGCAGCGAGCGGCCGGACTGGGATCCGGTCTACTACCATCGCGCCGACCGCGACGGCATCGGCTTTGACCGCAGCCATACGGGCAGCAATGCGGTGTCGCAGTACGCGCCGCACCTGGCGCGCCAGTTCGATTCGCTGGCCAGCGTGCCCGAACGCGACCTCCTATGGTTCCACCATGTGCCCTGGGGCCACCGGATGCACTCGGGGCGCACGCTGTGGGAGGAGCTGATCGTCCACTACGACCGCGGCGTGTCCGGCGTGGGCCGGATGCGCGAGGCCTGGAAGGGATTGGCCGGACAGATCGATGCGCAGCGCTACGACGAAGTGGCTGCGTTCCTGGCGATCCAGCAGAAGGAGGCGCAGTGGTGGCGCGATGCCAGCATTGCCTATTTCCAGTCGGTGAACGGTTTGCCGCTGCCGCAGGGGTCGGCGCCGCCGCCGCATCCGCTGTCGTACTACCAGGCGCTGAAGTTTCCGTATGCGCCGGGCCACCACTGAATCGAGGTTGCCATGATGATGGGGAAGTTGACTGTGGTGGGCTGGCTGCGTGCCGCAACGCTGGTCACGTCGCTGCTCGCGATACCGGCCTTCGCCGCGCCGCTCGCGCTTGATCCGCTGTTTGGCGATCACGCGGTGCTGCAGCGCGAGCAGCCGTTGCAGATCCGGGGCCAGGGCGTGCCGCGCAGCCCTGTCGAGGTGAGCCTGGCCGGGCAGCAGGCACGCGCGCGCGTCGGTGCCGACGGTCACTGGCACGCGACCTTGCCGGCGCTGCCGGCCGGTGGACCTTATGTGCTGCAAGTGCGATCCGGTGATGCCGAGGTGCGGGCCACCGATGTGCTGGTGGGCGATGTGTGGCTGTGTTCGGGCCAATCGAACATGGAGCTGCAAGTGCATCGCACGCTCGATTCGCGCTCGGAGCTGCTCAATGCCGGACACGATGACATTCGCCTGCTGACGGTGAGGCAGGAGGCCAGCGTGGTGCCGCGCGATGACTTCGCCACGGCGCCAGCCTGGCGGCGCAGCGACACCGACAGCGTGCGCGACTTCTCCGCGGCCTGTTACTACTTCGCGCGCGAACTGAAGCAAACGGTCGATGTGCCGATGGGGCTGATCAATGCGTCCTGGGGCGGTTCTCGCATCCAGGCCTGGCTCAGTGGCGGTGCGTTGGCCAAGACCGGTCTGTACCGGGACCAGCAGGCCGTGCTGGCGCGCTATGCCAGTCAGCCGCAGCAGGCGGCGGCCCAATGGGGCGGGATCTGGCAGGAATGGTGGCAACGGCAGCCCGGGATTGTTGCTGGTGATGCGCCGTGGGACCCGAAGGCTGCGCCGCAGGCCACCTGGGCGCCGGCGCCGGCTGCCCTCGGCGCCTGGGAACATTGGGGCGTGCCGGCGCTGACCGCGTTCGATGGCATGGTCTGGTTCCGCAGCCACGTCCAGCTGACCGCGGCGCAGGCCGCGCAGGGCGCGAGCCTGGCGATCGGCAGCGCCGACGAGATCGACATGACCTGGGTGAACGGTCGTGCGGTGGGCAGTACGTACGGCGGTGATCCAAGGCAGTACGCGCTGCCGCCGGGACTGCTGCGCGAGGGCGACAACCTGATCGTCGTCAGCGTGCTCGACACCTATCGCGACGGGGGCCTGATCGGCCCGGCCGAGGCCCAGGCGGTGGTCCTGGCCGATGGCACGCGCGTGCCGCTCAGCGGCGGTTGGCAGTATCGCGCGATGCCCGTGCACTTCGACTCGCCGCCGCGTGCACCGTGGCAATCGGCTGCGGGCCTGTCCACGCTATACAACGGCATGGTCGCGCCGTTGCGCGACTTCGGGCTGCGTGGCGCGCTGTGGTACCAGGGCGAATCCAATACGACCGAGCCGGCGTTGTACGGCAAGTTGCTGCGACTGTACCGCGAAGATCTGCGCCGGCAGTTCGGCCGGGACCTGCCACTGCTGGTAGTCCAGCTGGCTGGTTTTGGTGCGCCGGTGAGCCAGCCGGTGGAAAGCGGCAGCGCCGCATTGCGCGACCAGCAGCGCCAGGTCGCCGCCGAAGATCCCAGGTCCGGGCTGGCGGTGGCCGTGGACATCGGTGAGCGCACGGACATCCATCCGGCCAACAAGCAGGAGCTGGGCCGTCGCCTTGCGCGTGCGGCGCGGCACGTGGTCTATGGCCAGGCGCTGGCGCCGTCCGGTCCGGACGCCGTTTCAGCAAAGCGCGAGCGCGACGTGGCGGTGGTGCGCTTCGGCGATGTGGAGCAGGGCCTGGTCGCCTATGGCGCTGCTTATCCAATCGGCTTCGAACTGTGCGGCGCCGCCGTCGGTAGCTGCCGCTATGCGGACGCGCGCATCGATGGCGGGCAGGTGTCGCTGTCGCTTCCTGCCGGGATGGACGCCACGCGCGTGCGCTATTGCTGGGCCGACAGCCCGGTGTGCACTTTGTATGACGGCAACGGCCTGCCGGCCGGACCGTTCGAGATTCCGCTGCACTGAGACCCCACGGAAAGCCATCATGAACGAATCAACCGCTTCGACCCCACCCCGCCAGGGCAGCCATCGCGATCGCGAGATCGTCGAGGCCAAGGTCATCGTCACGTGCCCGGGACGCAACTTCGTGACGCTCAAGATCACCACGCGCAGCGGCGTGGTCGGCCTGGGCGATGCCACGCTCAATGGCCGCGAGCTGGCGGTAGCCGCCTACCTGCAGGAGCACGTGGTGCCCAACCTGATCGGGCGCGACGCCGGCCGCATCGAAGACACGTGGCAGTTCCTGCACCGTGGCGCCTATTGGCGGCGCGGCCCGGTGACGATGACCGCGATCGCCGCGGTGGACGTGGCGCTGTGGGACATCCTGGGCAAGATGGCCGGGTTGCCGATCTACCAGCTGCTGGGCGGCCGATCGCGCGAGGGTGCGCTGGTGTACGCGCATGCCAACGGACGCGACATTGCCGAAGCCAGCGATGAAGTGGGCAAATATCGCGAGCAAGGGTTCCTGGCGATCCGTGCGCAATGTGGCGTGCCGGGCGTAAAGAAGGCCTATGGCGTGTCGGTGGCAGGCAAGCCTTATGAGCCGGCCGAGAGTGAGTTGCCGGCGGAGACGGTCTGGTCGACGCCGCGCTACCTGGAAATCGCGCCTCGCCTGTTCGAGCAGTTGCGCGCCGACCACGGCAACGAGATCGAGCTGCTGCACGATGTGCACCATCGCCTGACTCCGATCGAGGCGGCACGCCTGGCGCGTGATCTGGAGCCGTATCGATTGTTCTGGCTGGAAGACGCCACGCCGGCGGAAAACCAGGCATCGTTTGAGTTGATCCGCCAGCACTCGGTCACGCCATTGGCGGTGGGGGAGGTGTTCAATTCCATCTGGGATTGCAAGCACCTGATCGAGCGGCAACTGATCGACTACATCCGTACCACCCTCGTGCATGGCGGCGGCATCACCCATATCCGGCGCCTGGCGGACTTCGCCGCGCTGTACCAGGTGCGCACCGGTTTCCACGGCGCGACCGATCTGTCGCCGGTGTGCATGGGCGCGGCGCTGCACTTCGATACCTGGGTGCCGAACTTCGGCATCCAGGAGTACATGTTCCACAGTGAGCAGATGCTGGAAGTGTTTCCGCACGACTACGAGTTCCGCGGCGGCCGCTTGCACGTGGGCGACACGCCGGGCCATGGCGTGCAGCTGGATGAAAAGCTGGCCGCGCGTTACCCCTACCAGCCGCGCCAGCTGCCGGTGGCACGGCTGGAAGACGGCTCGATGTGGGACTGGTGAGGCCGATGCGCATCCTGGCAATCACGTTGGCCGGCGCATTCGTCGCAGGGATGCTGGCGGTCGCTGCAGTGCCGGCGCCCGCGGCCGAAACGGCGGGTGTTGCCGCGCCCGAGCCGGTGGCCTTCGACTGGTTCGAGTATCGCGGCAACGATCCGGACCTGGCCGCGCCGCTGCCGCGCGGCCATTTCCGCAACCCGATCCTGGCCGGCTTCTATCCGGATCCGTCCATCACCCGCGTGGGTGACCGGTATTACCTGGTCAACTCGACGTTTGCCTATTTCCCGGGCATTCCGGTGTTCGAGAGCCGCGACCTGGTGCACTGGAAATTGCTGGGCCACGCCATCGATCGGCCCGGGCAATTGGACTTCAAGGGCCTGGGCACCTCGCGTGGCGTGTTTGCGCCCAGCATCAGTCATCACGACGGGGTCTTCTACCTGTTCAACACGGCGGTGGACAACGGCGGCAACTATTACCTGACCGCGCGCGATCCTGCAGGCCCGTGGTCGGACCCGGTGTGGTTGCCGGGTGTGGACGGTATCGATACGTCTCTGTTCGTCGATGACGATGGCCAGGGTTACTTGCTCAACAATGGGCCACCGCAGGGCGCGCCGCGCTACGAGGGCCATCGTGCAATCTGGATGCAGGCTTTCGACCTCAAGCGCGGCCAGCCTGCCGGCGTGCGCCGGGTGTTGCTCGACGGTGGGGTGGTGCCGTCCAGCAAGCCGATCTGGATCGAGGGGCCGCACATCTACAAGCGCGAGGGCTGGTACTACCTGTCCAGTGCCGAAGGCGGCACCGGGCCACAGCACTCGCAAGTGGTGCTGCGCGCACGCTCGCCTTGGGGCCCATACGAGCCCTATGCGCACAACCCGATCCTGACCCAGCGCGGCCTGCCGCCCGACCGTGCGCATCCCATTGCCAACGCCGGGCATGCCGACCTGGTGGAAGGCATCGATGGCCACTGGTGGGCGGTGTTCCTGGCCAGTCGCACCTATGGCCAAGGTCATTACCAGACCGGACGCGAGACCTTCCTGTTGCCGGTGCAATGGCGCGACGGATGGCCGGTGATCCTGGAGGCAGGCCAGGCGATACCGCAGGTGCTCAAGGCGCCGGGCTGGATGCAGGGCGACGCGGACCAGGCGCCGCTGAGTGGCAACTTCGCCTGGCGCGATGACTTTGATGGCCCCGCGTTGCGCCCGGAGTGGTTGTCGTTGCGGGAGCCGCCGCAAGATTGGGCGAGTTTGGATGCCACGCCGGGTCGATTGCGCCTGCAACCTCGTGCCGACGGGCTGGAAAGCAAGGGCCTGCCGTCCTTCCTGGGTCGACGCCAGCAGCATCGTCATTTCGACGCCAGGCTGGCCATGCAACCGCCGGCGCACGCAGGCACGTCGGCCGGGCTGGCGATGTACCAGGACGAAGCGCATTGGATGTTCCTGGGCGTACACCGCCCCGGCGCCGATGGGCGCCTGGAATTGCAGCTGCAACGCCGCGTCGGGGGGCAGACGGAGATCCTGGCGCGCGCGCCGATCGAAGAAGCCGCCGAGCTGCGCGTGGGCGTGGACGTGGCCGACGGTCGCGGCGACTTCGGTTACGACGATGGCCACGGCTGGCGTTGGTTGCGGCAGGACGAGGACATCCACACGCTCAGCACCGACATGGCCGGTGGCTTTGTCGGGGTCACGTTGGGCCCTTACGCACGATGGGATGCGCCGGCGGTGTCGACGCCTGCCGCTCCGGGATATCCCCCTACACCGGCCGTTTCGCGGCCAACCCAAAAGGACTGATATGCACGCCTTGCCGACCCGCGGCCGACTGGCCCTGACCCTTGCGATCACGCTGTCGTTGTTGCCACTGGCGGCTGCGCCGGCCCTGGCAGCCCCCCAGGCGGCCGCCGAGCGGCCCCTCTACCTGGAACCGGATCGCGGGTTCGAGGAGCGCGCCGCCGACCTGGTGTCGCGCATGACCCTGGACGAAAAGGCGGCGCAGATGCAGAACAGCGCACCGGCCATCGAGCGACTGGACGTGCCTGCCTACGACTGGTGGAGCGAGGGCCTGCACGGCGTGGCGCGGGCAGGGCAGGCGACGGTGTTTCCGCAGGCGATCGCCCTGGCGGCGACCTTCGATGCGCCGTTGATGAAGCAGGTGGCGACCGTCATCAGCGACGAGGCGCGCGCCAAGCACCACGAGTTCCTGCGCCAGGGCCAGCATGCCCGGTACCAGGGGCTGACGTTCTGGTCGCCCAATATCAACATCTTTCGCGATCCGCGCTGGGGACGCGGCCAGGAGACGTACGGCGAAGACCCGTACCTGACCAGCCGCATGGGCGTGAACTTCGTCGAGGGCATGCAGGGCGACGACCCGAAGTACCGCAAGGTCGATGCGACCGCCAAGCATTTCGCGGTGCATAGCGGACCGGAACACAACCGCCACGAGTTCGACGTGCGTCCCGACGAGCGCGATCTGCACGAGACCTACCTGCCAGCTTTCCAGGCATTGGTGCAGGAGGCGCACGTGGACTCCGTAATGGGCGCCTACAACCGCGTCTACGGCGAGTCGGCCTCGGCCAGCCAGTTGCTGTTGCAGGACACGCTGCGCCGCGACTGGGGGTTCACGGGGTACGTGGTGTCGGATTGCGATTCCATCGAAGACATCTACAAGCACCACAAGATCGTGGCGACGGCCGAAGAGGCCGCCGCGCTGGGCGTGAAGCGCGGGCTGGAGCTCAACTGCGGGCGCACCTACGCAGCCCTGCCGGCAGCGGTGAAGCAGGGGCTCATCAAGGAATCGGAGATCGATGCCGCGCTGGTGCAGCTGTTCACCGCGCGCATGCGCCTGGGCATGTTCGATCCCCCCGAACGCGTGGCCTACGCACGCATTCCGTATTCGGTGAACCAGGCCCCGGCGCACGACGCATTGGCGTTGCGCACCGCCAGCGAATCGCTGGTGCTGCTCAAGAACGATGGCCTGCTGCCGTTGTCGCCCAAGCTCAAGCGCATCGCGGTGATCGGCCCGACCGCCGATGACCCGATGGCCCTGCTGGGCAACTACTACGGCACACCGGCGGCGCCGGTCACCGTGTTGCGCGGCATCCGTAATGCGCTGCCGGGTGCTGACGTGGTGTATGCGCGCGGCAGCGACCTGGTGGAAGGGCGCGAGGATCCCGATGCCGCCTCGCCGATCGAACCGCGCTACCTGCGGCCGTCGGAGCTGGCGAACGAGCGCGGTTTGAAGGGCGAGTATTTCCGCAGCGTGGATCTGTCGGGCGAGCCCGCACTGACACGCTACGATTCCCAGGTGCGGTTCCGATGGGACCGTGGTGCGCCCACCGACGATGCGGTGGCGCGTGGCGAGCTGTCGCGCGACAAGGCGCTGCAGTCGGACGAATTCAGTGTGCGCTGGACCGGCCAGCTGCTGCCGCCGCGCGACGGCGAGTACGAGTTGGGGGTGACGGCCGACGATGGGTTTCGCCTGTACCTGGACGGCAAACTGCTGCTGGACCATTGGAAGAACGTGGACCGTGCGCAGGCGCAGAGCGCGAAGGTCAGCTTGCGCGCCGGCCAGGCGTATGACTTGCGGTTGGAGTACTACGACCACCAGCGCGATGCAGCGGTCAAGCTGGCCTGGCGCTTGCCGGGTGGGCAGCCGCCGTTGCAGGAAGCGCTGGCGGCCGCGCGCGATGCCGACGCGATCGTGTTCGTCGGCGGCCTGACCGGCGACGTGGAAGGCGAAGAGATGGACGTGAGCTATCCGGGGTTCTCCGGTGGTGATCGCACCGACCTGCGCCTGCCCAAGCCGCAGCGCGAGTTGATGGAGGCCTTGCAGGCGACCGGCAAGCCGATGGTGGCCGTGCTGACCGGCGGCTCGTCGCTGGCGGTGGACTGGGCACAGCAGCACGTGCCGGCGATCCTGCTGGCCTGGTATCCGGGCCAGCGCGGCGGTGATGCCGTGGCCGATGTGCTGTTTGGCAAGACCAGCCCGAGCGGCCGGTTGCCGGTCACCTTCTACAAGGCCGATGCGCAGCTGCCGGATTTCGAAGACTACGCAATGAAGGGCCGCACCTATCGGTATTACACCGGCACGCCGCTGTATCCGTTCGGCCACGGCCTGAGCTACACGAAGTTCGACTACGCCAAGTTGAAACTGGCGCGCGGCCAGGGCGCGGCCGGCGAGCCGGTCGAGGTGAGCGTGCAGGTGCGCAACAGCGGCAAGGTGGCGGCAGACGAAGTGGTGCAGTTGTACCTGAGCCCGGTGGCGCCCAAGCGCGAACGTGCGCAGCAGGAGCTGCGCGGATTCGAGCGGATCACGTTGGCGCCGGGCCAGACACGCGACGTGCGATTCACCGTGGTGCCCGAGCGTGACCTGCGGATCTGGGACCCCTCGAGCAAGGCTTACGTCGTCGACCCGGGTGCCTACGAGGTGCGCGTGGGCGCGTCGAGCGCGGATATCCGTGCCACGCAGCGATACACGGTGACCGGCCAATGAGTGAAGCGGTGCCGACCCGTCTTTCCGACGCCACGCTCGGCACGCTGCCGCCGGGCGTGCTGCGCCCGGCCTACCGGCGCGCGGACACGCGCATCGGCGTGGTGCACCTGGGCATCGGCGCGTTCCACCGGGCGCACCAGGCGGTGTACCTGGACGATGTACTGGCGCACGACCCGGCCTGGGCGATCAGCGGTGTCTCGTTGCGCCATGCCGACGTGCGCGAGGCGCTGCAGCCTCAGGATGGGCTATACACCCTGGCGTTGCTCGGCGAGCAAGCGCGTTATCGGGTGATCGGCGCGGTGCACGAAGTGTTGTGCGCGCCGCAACAGCGAGCGGCGGTGCTGTCGCGCCTGGCCGATCCGCACGTGCGCTTGGTGACGCTGACGGTGACCGAAAAAGGCTATTGCCTGGCAGGCGACACCTTGGACCTGGCGCATCCGGACATCGTGGCCGACCTGGCCGCACCCGACGCCCCGTCCAGCGCGATCGGCTATCTGGTGGCGGGATTGCGGTTGCGGCGTGCCCGTGGGTTGCCTCCGTACACGGTGCTGAGCTGCGACAACTTGCCCGACAACGGCGGCAAGCTGGCGCGTGCGTGCGCCCATTACGCGCATCAGTTTGATCCAGCGTTGGCCGAATGGATCCAGGCCCGCGGCGCGTTTCCGCGGTCGATGGTGGACAGCATCACGCCGGCCAGCGATGCAGCGCTGCACGAGCGCGTTGCACAAGCACTGGGAGTGGAAGACGCCTGGCCGGTGCAGCGCGAGCCCTATTCGCAATGGGTGGTGGAAGATCGATTCTGCGCCGGCCGCCCGGACTGGGAGCGGTTTGGGGTCACGATGAGCGACGACATCGCCGGGTACGACCGGGCCAAGTTGCGCCTGCTCAACGCGCCGCATTCCTCGATCGCCTACCTCGGTTTGTTGATGGCGTTGGAGACCGTGGCCGAGGCCATGCGCG
>DASWQJ010000089.1:0-33251 GCA_036403795.1 Stenotrophomonas sp. | reverse complement strand
GAGGTAGACGGCGGCGGTGATCACCTTGCCGCCTTCGCGTTGCAGCACCCGCAGGCGCAGCGCGCCCTGGCCGCAGGCCACGACGATGCCTTGCCGCGAGACCTGCAGCACCGTGCCCGGCACGGCATCGTGGCTGGCTTCGATGGCCACCGCGCCGTGGATGCGCACGCGCTCGCCAGCCAGCACGGCCTCGGCGACCGGCCACGGCACGAAGGCGCGTACCCGGCGGGCCAGCGCATCGGCCGGCTGCGTCCAATCCAGGCGCGCCTCGGCCTTGTCCAACTTGTGCGCATAGGTCACCCCTTCGGCCGGCTGCGGCCACGGTACCGGCAGCAGTTCCGCCCGTAGCAGGCCCAGGCCGTCGGACAGCACTTCGGCACCGAACTCGGCCAGCCGGTCATGCAATTGGCCCCCGGTTTCGTGCTCGCCGATCGGGGTGCGCTGGGCCAGCAACACCGGACCGGTATCCAGGCCGGCTTCCATCTGCATCAGGCAAACGCCTGTTTCGGCATCGCCGGCCTCGATCGCACGCTGGATCGGGGCGGCCCCACGCCAGCGCGGCAGCAGCGAGGCATGCACGTTCCAGCAGCCATGGGTGGGGATGCGCAGCACGGCCTTGGGCAGGATCAGCCCGTAGGCGACCACGATCATCAGGTCCGGCGCGAGCGCGGCCAGGGCCTGTTGGGTCTCGGGCGCGCGCAGCGTTTCCGGCTGCAGCACCGGGATCCCGCGCGCGATCGCCTCGAGTTTCACCGGCGAGGGCGTCAAGCCACGTCCACGGCCGGCCGGACGATCGGGCTGGGTATAGACGGCAACCACTTCATGGTGGCGGGCGGCGGCCCGCAACGAGGGCACGGCGAATTCCGGTGTACCGGCAAAAACAATTCTCATGGGTGCTTTGAAGACTCCATCGAGTAAACCAAGGGCAGAAACGACAACGGGGCGGACCGGCAACGGTCACGCCCCGTACGCGGCGCAGGCGCTCAGGCCACGTTGCGGCGCTGCTTGGCCAGCTTCTTGCGGACCATCTCGCGCTTGAGCGGCGAGAGGTAATCGATGAGCAGCTTGCCGTCCAGGTGGTCCATCTCGTGCTGGATGCACACCGCCAGCAGGCCATCGGTGGTCAGCTCCTGCGCTTGGCCCTGGCGGTCGAGGTAGCGCACGGTGATGGTGTCGGCACGGGTCACATCGGCAAAGATGCCCGGCACCGACAGGCAGCCTTCCTGGTAGACCTGCCCCCCGTCCTTGGCGACGATTTCCGGGTTGATGAACACCTGCGGGACGTTCTTCTCTTCGCTCACGTCAATGACCATGAAGCGCTGGTGGACGTCCACCTGGCTGGCGGCCAGGCCGATGCCCGGCGCCTCGTACATGGTCTCGAACATGTCGTCGAGCAGGGTCTGGAAGGTGGCGCCGACCACTTCGGCGGGCGCGACGATCGCGGCCTTGGTGCGCAGCCGGGGGTCGGGAAACTCGAGGATGGGAAGAAGCGCCATGGCAATACCGGGAGGTGCGGACGCCGGGACAATCCGGCAAGACGTCGCAATTCTAGCGCCAACGCTTGCGCTGCGCCCCCGTATGTGACTTATAGTGCGGCGACCTGTTGGGGAATCAGGCAAAAGGCAATTTATGCTCATCCGAATTCGTACGGTCATCGCCGTGGCGATGCTCACCGTCGCGACGTACGCCGCTGCCGCACAGGTAGGCGGCGATCATCCGGACACCTACGTGGTCCGCAAGGGAGACACCTTGTGGGACATCGCGGGCCGGTTCCTGAAAAAACCATGGCTGTGGCCGGAAATCTGGCAGGCCAATCCGCAGGTGCAGAATCCGCACCTGATCTACCCGGGCGATGTGCTGAGCCTGGCCTACCTGGATCGCGTCGGCGTACAGCCCGGCCCGCGCCAGGAAGCGCCGATCAACGCCATCCCGCTGGCGGACGTGGAGCCGTTCCTGAAGAACCTCCGCATTACCGATGACTTCCGGGGCCTGCCCTACGTCGTCGGCCTGGAGGACAACCGCCTGCGCGCCAGTGCCGGTCAGGTCGCCTATATCCAGAACCTGCCGGGCGCCCAGCCGGGCCAGCGCTATGCGGTGGTCCGTCCGACCCTGCAGTACGCCCTGCCCAAGCCGAACGAGGACCTGCGTGCCGATGGTTCGGTGGAGCCGGGTACCGGCAACCTGTGGAAGACCTTCGTCGCCCCCAGCAGCCGCAACGAGTTCCTGGGTTATGAGCTGGCGCAGGTCAACATCGGCACCATCACCCGGGCGCCGGCCGGCAGTGTCCAGGTGGCTTCGCTGCTGCTGCAGGACAGCGGTCGCGAAGTGCGCCCGGGCGATCGCCTGATCGCGGTCGAGGCCCAGCCGTATGACCTGCAGTTCATCCCGCATCCGCCGGCTGCCCAGCTGGTGGGTAACGAGGTGCGCGTGCTGGCGGTGGCCGACATGTTCACCGCCGGTGGCCCGCGCGATGTGATCGCGATCTCGGCCGGCTCGCGCGAAGGCGTGGACAACGGCACGGTGTTCTCGGTGTGGCGCAATGGCCGCCACGTCAACGACCGCGTCGCCCACAGCCTGATCTCGCGCGCCGACGACGGCTTCACCGGCACCTCGCGTACCGCGGAAGTGCCGGAGGAATACGCCGCCCATGCGATGGTGTTCCGCACCTTCGACAAGGTGAGCTACGCGCTGGTGATGGAAGGCGTCAAGCCGGTCAGGGTCGGCTACAACCTGCATCATCCGGACGCGCAGTAAGCGCAATTTCCGAGTAAGCAACGAGACGGCGCCCTAGGGCGCCGTTTTCGTTTGGCGGTCACGCTGCGGCGATGAACGCCGCTCATTCCACTGAAGAACACACCGCCCTGCTCCTGCTGCTGCAGGCCGCCGGTCCCCGCGCGCCCCGCCGTCGCCTGCTCGATACGTACGACAACGCGCGGGCCGTGTTGGCGGCCGGGCCGACCGCCTGGCGTGCCGCCGGCTGCACGCCCGTACAGATCGCCGCGTTGACTGCCGGCAATGCAACGCCCCATGCACGCGCACGCGCGTGGCTGGATCGACCGGGCCGCCACCTGCTGGGCTGGCGGGACCCCGCCTATCCGCCCCTGCTACGCGACATCGCCCGTCCCCCTTTGGCCTTGTTCGTGGACGGCGAGCCCGCCTTGCTGCAACACCCCTCCATTGCCGTGGTCGGCAGTCGCCGCCCCAGTGCCGGCGGACGAGACCATGCCGCCGACTTCACCCACACCTTCGTGCAGGCCGGCTGGGTAGTGGTCAGTGGCCTGGCCGATGGCATCGATGCGGCCGCCCACCACGCCGCGCTGGCGTTGCCGGGCGGCTTGACCGTTGCCGTACTGGGCACCGGACCGGACCTGGCCTATCCCCAGCATCACCGGCGCCTGCGCGAGCGCATCGCTTCCGAGGGGGCCGTAGTCAGCGAGTACCTGCCCGGTACGGCCCCCACGCAATTCCACTTTCCCGAGCGCAACCGGATCATTGCCGGACTTTCTCTTGGCACCGTGGTCATCGAGGCGGCGCTACGTTCAGGCGCGCTGATCACCGCGCGGCTGGCCGCCGAGTCCGGGCGCGAGGCCTTCGCCCTGCCCGGTTCCCTCCACAATCCGCTGGCCCGCGGCTGCCACCGCCTGATCCGCGACGGTGCCCTTCTGGTGGAGGATCCGGCCGAGGTCCTGGCGTTGCTGGGGCCGGTGGCGGCGCGCCGGATCGGGGCCTTGTCGGCCGCCCCCACCGCCCCCATTGATGCAGCCCGGACGACGCCACGGCCGCCCCCCTTCCCCGACAACCCGGACTACCAGCGCTTGTGGCAGGCACTGGGCCACGACCCTACCCCTATGGATTCATTGATCCAGCGCACCGGATTGACGGCCGCCACGCTGTCCTCCATGCTGCTGGCCATGGAACTGGAAGGAAGCGTCGCGGCGCAGCACGGTCGCTATGCGCGAAACCCCTAGTTTCTTCACCTCCACAGCGTCCATGGACGCAGGCCGAGGGGCAATGAAAGAGAGCATTCTCGATGTACTGCTGTATTTGTTTGAACACTACTTCAGCGAAGACGCGGACCTTATCCGGGACCGGGACTCGCTCCAGAACGGCCTGATCCAGGCTGGCTTCAGCCCCACCGAAATCAATAAAGCCTTCGACTGGCTCGACGCCCTGGCCGAACAACGGCCCGCCGTGTCCGAACCGCGCGTGGACGGCCCGGTCCGCATTTACCACGGCCCGGAACTGGACAAGCTCGACGTCGAATGCCGAGGCTTCCTGCTGTTCCTGGAGCAACACCGCATCCTGGACGCCGGCCAGCGTGAACTGGTGCTCGACCGGGCCATGGCGCTGGACCAGGACGAGCTGGACCTGGATGACCTCAAGTGGGTCGTGCTGATGGTGCTGTTCAACCAACCGGGCGCCGAAGCGGCCTATGCCTGGATGGAAACCCAGATGTTCCTGGACGAGCCCGAGCCCGTACACTGATTGCGTCGCGCAAGGGATGCGCCAGCGAACAGGGGGCTGTCGATGAACGAGTGGTATTACGCCGAGGGCAACCGCCAGCGACAAGGGCCCTTGCCTCCGGAAAACCTGGCCGAGCTGTACCGTTCCGGCCGCATCGCGTTGGACACGCTGGTCTGGCGAGAAGGGCTGCCGCAATGGCAGCCTTTGTCCGAAGTGGCGGCCGAACTGGGCCTGCCGACGCCCCACGCCACTGAACCCGTCAACCCCGCGCCGCCGCCTTTGCCGCGCACCGGCGCGACGCCAACCGCCCATCCCACGGCCGTCATGGCGGCACCCAAGCAAGGCCTGTCCGGCTGCGCGATCGCTGCCATCGTTGGCGCAGTCGTTGCCGTGCTTGGGCTGTTCATGCTCGGCATCCTGGCCGCCATCGCGCTGCCGGCCTATCAGGACTACACGCTGCGCGCGAAGGTCAGCGCCGGCTACGCGCAGCTGGTGCCGCTCAAGCCGCAGGTCGAAGCCTTCCATAGCGCCCAAGGCCGCTGCCCGGTCAACGGCCAGGACGGTTTTGGCACGGCGGAGAGCTATGCCGGCGGCGGCTTGTCGCAGGTTCGCATCGGGCGCTTCGACAACGGCCACTGCGGTATCGAAGCGGTGTACATCCAGCCCGACCATGCCCCATTGAACGAAAAGACCCTGTGGCTCGACCTGGACCCCGAGTCGGGCCAATGGCACTGCAGTTCCGAGATCGACGACCGATATCTACGACAGGAATGCCGGGGCTGAACCCGGCGCCGCCACAGGGAAAGTAATGACGCTTTGGTACTACGCCGATGCTGCCGGACTGCAGCAGGGACCGATCGATGCCGACGAGCTGCGCCAGCGCCACGCGCAGGGCCAGCTGCAGGCCAGCACACTGGTGTGGCGCGAGGGGCTGGCCGACTGGCAGCCGCTGGCGTCGCTGGCGCCCGAACTGGTGCCGGACCTGGGCCCTGTTGCGCTTGAGCCCGCGCTCGCGGCCGACACCTCCATGGCCTCGCCCGCCGACCCGGCGTGGACCGACCCGGCCGTCCCGGCTGCGGTCATCGCACCGGCCCGGCTGACCGGCGCAGCGGACGTGGTGTATGCCGGCTTCTGGCGCCGTTTTGCGGCCAGTGTGATCGACAGCTTCCTGATCGGGTTGGCCGCCCTGCCCATCACCCTCCCGGCAGGCATCGCCATGGGCGTTTTCGACTCCAGCCGGCTCGGCAACGAGTCGGCACTGGCCGCCGTCCTGCTGTTCCAGCTCGCCATCCAGGTGTTTTCGCTGGTGGTCACGGTCACTTACTTCAGCGGCTTCCATGCCTCCCGGTTCATGGCCAGCCCCGGCAAGCTCGCCGTCGGCATCAAGGTGGTGCGCAGCGATGGCACCCGGCTGAGCCTGGGCCGCAGCGTCGGCCGCGGCTTTGCCTATTACCTCAACATCCTGACCCTGTATATCGGGTTCCTGATGGCCGCCTTCACCCAGCGCAAGCAGGGCCTGCACGACCTGATCTGCGACACGCTGGTCGTGGACCGTTGGGCTTTTACCGACACGCCGGAGCGCCAACGTCGCGGCCTGGACACAGTCACCATGGTGATCCTGGTGCTTTACGGGCTGTTGGTCCTGGCGCTGCTGGGCCTGCTGGCCGTGGCCCTGGTCGTCGGCCTGGCGGCGGGCTCCCACTGAGCCCGTCTGCCCTTCCTGGCTTGACACGGCCGGGGCAGGCATGATTCCACTATAAGAACACGCCCGGGGCCGCTGCCCCGGGCGTTGCCGTCTGGGCGAAGCGTGCTGCGCTTCCCTCCACGGGCCAATTGGTCCACCCTAGCCGCCCCCAGGGCCCCCGCCCGAGACACCGCCGCCATGCCCAAGCACCTGCTCATCGTCGAATCGCCCGCCAAGGCCAAGACGATCAACAAATACCTCGGCAAGGACTACACCGTCCTGGCCTCGTATGGGCATGTGCGCGACCTGGTCCCCAAAGAGGGTGCGGTCGATCCGGACAACGGCTTTGCGATGCGGTACGACCTCATCGAAAAGAACGAAAAGCATGTCGAGGCGATCGCCAAGGCAGCCAAGAACGTCGACGACATCTATCTGGCGACCGACCCGGATCGCGAGGGCGAAGCGATCAGCTGGCACATCGCCGAGATCCTGAAAGAGCGGGGCCTGCTGGAGAACAAGACGATGCAGCGCGTGGTCTTCACCGAGATCACCCCACGCGCCATCAAGGAAGCCATGCTGAATCCGCGCGCCATTGCCGTCGACCTGGTCGATGCGCAGCAGGCCCGCCGTGCGCTGGACTACCTGGTCGGCTTCAACCTTTCGCCGGTGCTGTGGCGCAAGGTGCAGCGCGGCCTGTCGGCCGGGCGCGTGCAGTCGCCGGCGTTGCGCATGATCGTTGAGCGAGAGGAAGAGATCGAAGCCTTCATCGCCCGCGAGTACTGGAGCATCGATGCCGAGTGCGCGCATCCCTCGCAGCGCTTCAATGCCCGCCTGATCAAGCTCGACGGCGCCAAGTTCGAGCAGTTCACCATCACCGAAGGCGACAGCGCCGAGGCCGCGCGCCTGCGCATCCAGCAGGCCGCGCAGGGCATGCTGCATGTCACCGACGTGGTCAGCAAGGAACGCAAGCGCCGGCCGGCGCCGCCGTTCACCACCTCCACGCTGCAGCAGGAAGCCTCGCGCAAGCTGGGCTTCACCACGCGCAAGACGATGCAGGTCGCACAGAAGTTGTATGAAGGCGTGACGCTGGGCGATGAAGGTGCGGTCGGCCTGATCAGCTACATGCGTACCGACTCGGTGAATCTGTCGCAGGATGCGCTGGTCGAGATCCGCGACGTGATCGCGCGCGACTACGGCACCGCCTCGCTGCCGGACAAGCCCAACACCTACACCACCAAGTCCAAGAACGCGCAGGAAGCGCACGAGGCGGTACGCCCGACCTCGGCGCTGCGCACGCCCGCCCAGGTCTCGCGATTCCTCACAGACGACGAGCGCAAACTCTATGAGTTGATCTGGAAGCGTGCCGTTGCCTGCCAGATGATCCCGGCCACCCTCAACACGGTGAGCGTGGACCTGGCCGCCGGCAGTGAACACGTGTTCCGCGCCAGCGGTACCACCGTGGTGGTGTCCGGTTTCCTGGCCGTCTATGAAGAAGGCAAGGACACCAAGAGCGCCGAAGACGAAGACGAAGGCCGCAAGCTGCCGGCGATGAAGCCCGGCGATACCTTGCCGCTGGAGCGCGTCATCGCCGAACAACATTTCACCCAGCCGCCGCCGCGCTTCACCGAAGCGGCCCTGGTCAAGGCGCTCGAGGAATACGGCATCGGCCGCCCGTCGACCTATGCCTCGATCATCCAGACCCTGCTGTTCCGCAAGTACGTGGAAATGGAAGGCCGCAGCTTCCGTCCGACCGACGTGGGTCGCGCGGTAGCCAAGTTCCTGTCCGGTCACTTCAGCCGCTACGTCGATTACGACTTCACCGCCAAGCTCGAAGACGAGCTCGATGCGGTGTCGCGCGGCGAGGAAGAGTGGATCCCGCTGATGGAGAAGTTCTGGGGCCCGTTCAAGGAATTGGTCGAGGACAAGAAAGACTCGCTGGACAAGACCGACGCCGGCAGCGTGCGCGTGCTGGGCAGTGATCCGGTCAGCGGCAAGGAAGTGAGCGCGCGCATCGGCCGCTTCGGCCCGATGGTGCAGATCGGCACCGTCGAGGACGAGGAAAAGCCCAAGTTCGCCTCCCTGCGGCCGGGCCAGAGCATCTACTCCATCTCGATGGAGCAGGCGCTGGAACTGTTCCTGATGCCGCGTACGCTCGGCCAGGACAACGAGCAGGAAGTCAGCGTCGGCATTGGTCGCTTCGGCCCGTTCGCGCGCCGCGGCAGCGTGTATGCGTCGCTGAAGAAAGAGGACGATCCGTACACGATCGACCTGGCGCGCGCGGTGTTCCTGGTCGAAGAGAAAGAAGAGATCGCCCGCAACCGCGTCATCAAGGAATTCGAGGGCAGCGAGATCCAGGTCCTCAACGGCCGCTTTGGTCCCTACCTCAGCGACGGCAAGCTCAACGGCAAGATCCCCAAGGATCGCGAACCGGTCTCGCTGACGCGCGAGGAAGCCGAGAAGTTCATGGAGGCAACCGGCAAGCCGGTGCGCAAGGGTTTTGGCGCCAAGAAGGCGACCAAGAAGACGACCAGGAAGGCCGTCGCCAAGAAAGTGGCGGCACCCGCTGCCGATGCCGCCCCTGCCAAGCAGGCCGCCAAGAAAGTGGTGAAGAAGGCGACCAAGAAAGCGACCAAGAAAACGGTCGCCAAGAAGGCCGCCACGGGCAGCGCCGCCAAGAAGACCACGGCCAGGAAGACCGCCTGACCGATTCGCCCGCAAGGATGGCAGCGATGAAGGAACTCAGCCTTGCCCAAGCCGTGACCACCCTCCAGGAAGGAGGCGTGATCGCCTACCCGACCGAAGCGGTCTGGGGCCTGGGTTGCGACCCGCGGCAGCGCGCCGCGGTACTGCGGCTGCTGGAGATCAAGCGGCGGCCGGCTGCCAAGGGCGTCATCGTCGTCGCGCATTCGCTTGAACAACTGCGACCCTGGCTGGACCTGGCCGCGCTCCCGTCCGATCGCCTCGACGCCGTGCTGGCCAGTTGGCCCGGCCCCCACACCTGGGTGCTGCCGGCCAACACGCACGCACCGGCCTGGGTAACAGGAGATCACACGGGATTGGCAGTACGCATCAGCGCCCATCCCCTGGTCGCCCGGCTCTGCCAAGCCTGGGATGCACCGCTGGTTTCCACCAGCGCCAATCTGGCCGGGCAACTGCCCGCGCGCCAGCGCGAGTCCCTCGACCCGGCCCTGCTGGCTGCCATCGATGGCGTGCTCGACGGGCCCACCGGCGGCCTGGCCGAACCGACACCCATCCGGGTTGCGCTTACCGGCGCGGTCCTGCGCGACTGAGCCACCTCACGCCGTGGCCGCAGCGACGGCGTAGGATCCGAACCGCCGGATTCACCGGTTCTTCTGGAGCGTGTCATGCAGGTTCGCCATGCGTCCCATGTTGTCGTGTTCGCTTCCCTGCTGTGGTGTTCTGCTGCGATGGCGGCAGATCCTCCCGCGATGTCGCCCGAACAGCAGGCGATGATGCAGGCCTGGCAAAAAGCCGGCGCCGTAGGTCCGGAGCACGCACGCCTGGCCGAACAACTCGTCGGCACCTGGGACACGCGCCAGTCGATGTGGATGGACGAGAAGGCACCGCCGCAGACCTCCACCGGACGCTCGGTGCAAACGGCCATCCTGGGCGGTCGACAGATCCGCATCGACTTCAAGGGCCAGTTCGAAGGCCAACCGTTCGAAGGCACCGGGCTGATGGGCTACGACAATGCCGCCGGCCACTACGTCAGCACGTGGACCGACACGATGATCACCGGCATCACGGTGGGCCAGGGTAGCTACGACGCGGCCAAGCGCACCTATACGATCCACAACCAGATGAGCGACCCCATGCATCCGGGCCAGACCACCAAGATGCGGGAGGTGTTGCAAGTGATCGACAAGGACCATCTGGTGCAGGAAATGTTCGAGCCCCGCGGCGGCAAGGAAGTGCGCACCTTGCGCATCGAGTACGCGCGCGCGCACTGAGGAACACTGCATGCGCGCCTGGCTGCTGCCCCTGATCCTGATCGCGCCACCAGTGCTGGCGGCCGACACGCCGCCGGCCGGCAACGTGCGCGTGTATCGCTGTGTGGACGACAAAGGCACGGTGTCGCTGCAGGATTCGCCATGCGGCCAGGGACGGCAGCAACAGGTGTTGGACATGCAACGGCCACAGGATCCTCCACCGCGCGTGGCCACTACCGCCGCGCCGGCCGACTCGGCGGCCGACGCACCGGCCTCGAAGCTCGCGCCGCGCGAGGTGCGCATCGTCCACGTGGCGCCTGCGCAGCCGATGTATGAATGCATCACCGAAGAAGGCGAGCGATATACCAGCGATACCCCGGATGGCAATCCGCGCTGGGTCCCGACCTGGACCTATGGCTACGCCAGTGCGCGCCCAGGCCTCGGGCCACGACCGGGCCCCCGTCCCGGCGGTGGCGGTGGCGGTGGCGGTGGCGGACCGGGTGGACCGGGCGGCCATGGCCCCGATGGCGGACCCCGCCCGCCTCGCCCGCCCGGTGGCCACTTTCCCAACACCGCGGTGATCGTGCCCTACGGCAGCATGCAGGTTCGCGACGAGTGCCACGCCCTGCCGCAGCAGGAAGTGTGCGCGCGCCTGCGCGACCGCCGCTGGGAGCTGATCCGCGGCTACAACAGCGCGTTGCAGAGCGAGCGCGAGCGCTTGAGCCGGGAACAGCGCGGCGTCGACGCGCGACTGGACCAGGATTGCGGCGGCGCATGAAGCGATGCCTGGGGCTGTTGCTTGCGTGGGGGTGGTTGGCTGCCACCGGCGCCCACGCACAAGACGTGGTGATCTATCGCTGCACTGATGCGCAGGGCGCGCTCGCGGTACAGAACATGCCCTGCCCCAAGGGAACGCAGCAGCAGAAGAAGATCATGCAGGCGCCCGCGCCCGTCACCCGGCCCATGCCGACACCGACGACTGCGCCGCCATCGACACCCCTCACCGCCGCGCCTACGGCCCCGCCCGCGCCTGTCCCCGGCCCGGCACCGACGGTCGCGCCGGAGCCGCCCACCGGTGTGGTGGCGCGCGTGGCCCAGGCGGTCGAACCGGCGGCGCCCCGCGGCCCGCCTGCGCCGCTCTACGACTGCCACCGGCGAGACCAGACCCGGTACTTCAGCGAAGACCTGCAGCGCGCGACCTATTGCGTCCCGATGCAGGTCACCGGGCTGGATGGCAACCCGCGCACCGGCGCCGGCGATGCCTGCGAAGTGGTCCACGATCGCTGCGAGCCGGTGGCCGAGGCTGGCCTGTGCGACGCGTGGCGCGAGTTGGTGGCCGAAGCGGAAAACCATTGGCGCTTCGCCACTCAGGCGCACGCCAGCCAGCGCCAGGCCGAGTACGCGCGCATGCGCGACTTGCTTGCCGCTAGCCGTTGCGGCGACGGGGCCGCCAACAGCGATCAGAAGCCGTAGCGCAAAAACCCGCCGTCCACCGCGATGCACTCGCCGGTCACATAGCTGGAGGCCGGCAGGCACAGGAAGGCCACCGCCGCCGCTACTTCCTCCGGCTCGCCAATGCGGCCCATCGGCGTGCGTTCGATCACCTGCTCGTAATAATCCGGATCCGACAACGGACCGGAAGTACGTCGCGTGCGGATATACCAGGGCGCGACCGCGTTCACCCGCACGCCATCTCCGGCCCATTCCACGGCCAGGTTGCGCGTCATCTGGTGCATCGCCGCCTTGCTCATGCCGTAGGGTGCGCCGCTGCGCACGTGCACCAGGCCAGACACGCTGCCCACGTTGACGATGGCCGAGGTGGCGTGGCGGGTCAGCAACGGATGCGCATAGCGCGACAGCTCGAATGCCGAGAACAGGTTGGTCTCGAAGATGCCGCGCCATTCGTCTTCGGTGTAGTCCACGGCCATGCGCGTCACATTGCCGCCGGCATTGTTGACGAGCAGGTTGAGGCCCTCGGCATGGTCCTCCACCCAATCCAGGATGGCGCGACGATCTTCGTCGTCGGCCACGTCGGCCGCCAGCCCGTGCAGCTCGCGGTCGGGGAATTCGTCCTGCAATTCATCACGCACCAGTGCCAGCGCATCTTCGTCGCGCGCCACCATCAACAGGTCGGCACCCAGCCCCAGCAGCTCCCGCGCGATGGCCAGGCCGATGCCCGCACTGGCGCCGGTAATCAACGCGGTCTGTCCGTCCAGCCGCCAACGGTGCTGCATCGCCCACTCTCCTGATCCACCGGCCCGGGTGCCGTTCGCACGGGTTAGGATACCGCCACCTTCAGGGAGGTCACGACGATGACGTTCCGCATTCCCATGATGTTGCCGACCGGTGCGCTGGCGCTCTCGCTGGCCGGCTTGCTCTGCGCCTGCAGCCGGCCACCGCCGGCACCCACCGAGCAGCGTCCCGAACCGCAGGCCACCGCGCTGCGTGATGCGATCAAAGAGCCGCTGGACAAGGCCCGCAACGTGCAGAAGATGACCGACGAGGCCGCGCAGCAGCAGCGCGACGCCATCGACGCGGCCACCCAATAACGCATCCGGGTCGGCGCGAGGCGCCCGGCGTTGTCGCGGCGCGAGCGCCAGGCCCTACGGCGCGGCGTCCCCCGTCAGCGGGACGCTGCTGCCATGGCAAGCAGCCCTTCACGCGACCAAAAAGAAACGCCGGCACAGGGCCGGCGTTACGTTGCAGCGTCGCCCGGCAGCGCCGGGCATGCCTCACAGTCCGCAGAAGCAATAGGCCAGCGACTTCACCGGGGCTCCGCCCACCTTGGCTTGTTCGGCGGCGTCTTCCACGAAGCGCAATTGGGTGTCGATCTCCGGCAATGTGCGCGCCAGCAATACGCGACCCAGTCCACTGTCGCCCAGCATCCACGCGCCCATGCGGCTGCCGGCAAAGCCGGACAGGAACTGCGCGAACGGGGTGGCCTGCTTTTCGATGTAGCGCAGGCGGAACTTGCCCTTGCCCAGCTTGGCGCGATCGGCCGCGTCGGCAATCGCTGCCTTCAACCCACCGAAGGCATCGACCAACCCGCGCTCCTTGGCCTGCGCACCGCTCCACACGCGGCCACGTGCCACCTTGTCGATCGCGTCGACCGGCTGGTGCCGCGCGCTGGCGACCTTGCCGGTGAAATCGGCGTAGCCCTTGTTGATCACCGACTGGATCAGCTGGCCCACGGCCGGATCCATTGGGCGCGAGATGTCGAAGGCGCCGGCGAAACGCGTCGTGCCCACGCCGTCGGTGTGCACGCCGATCTTGTCGAGCGTGCGGGTGATGTTGGGGATCATGCCGAAGATGCCGATCGAGCCACTGATCGTGGAGGCATCGGCGTAGATGCGGTCCGCATCCATGCTGATCCAGTAACCGCCCGACGCGGCCAGGTCGCCCATCGACACCACCACCGGCTTGCCGGCGGCCTTCAGCGCGACCACTTCGCGACGGATCTGCTCGGAAGCAAAGACTTCGCCACCGGGGGAATCCACGCGCAGCACCACGGCCTTGACGTCGTCATCGTCGCGCGCCTCGCGCAGCAATGCCGAGGTCGATTCGCCGCCGATGCGTCCGGCCGGCTGGTCGCCCCCGCTGATCTCGCCGGAAGCCACTACCACCGCCACCTGCGGACGCGAGTCCACCGGCGAGCGACGAGCGTCCAGCTGGGTCAGGTAGGTATCGAAGTCCACGCTGCGGAAACCTGCATCGCTGTCTTCATCGGCCACGCCGCGCTTGGTCAGCAGCTGGGCCACTTCCTCGCGCGTCTTCAGCCCGTCGACGAGCTTCTGCTGCAGCGCGAACTTGGCCAGGTCGCCACCGGCCGCGGCCACGCCTTCGGGCAGCGTGTCGATGCCGGCTGCCAGCTGGGCGGCGTCCACCTTGCGCGCGCCGGCGATGTCGCCCAGGTAGCGCTGCCACACATCGTTCATCCAGAACAGGTCCGCTTCCTTCGACTCGGCTGACGCCGCATCCAGGATGTAGGGCTCGGCGGCCGACTTGAATTCGCCCACCCGGAACAGGTGCACGTCCACGCCCAGCTTGTCCTGCAGGCCGCGACGGAAGTACTGCCGGTAGCGGCCCAGCCCCTCCAGCACCACGCTGCCCATCGGGTCCAGGTAGACCTCGTTGGCCTGTGCGGCCAACAGGTACTGCCACTGGCTGAGGTTTTCGGAGAACGCCACGACCTGCTTGCCCGATCCGCGCAGCTCCTGCAGCGAGGCGGCCACCTCGCGCATCGAGGCAAACCCGCTGGGCTGCAACTTGCCCAGGTCCAGCAGCACGCGCTCGACCCGCTTGTCTTCGCGGGCGCTGTCGATCACCCGTACCAGGTCGCGCAGCTGCACTTCCTCGGCACCCCGCTCACCCATCGCCCGCGCCACCGCGCGGCTGACCGGGTCGGCGCTGAACTGCTCCACCAGGCGGCCTTCCGGCGCGATCACCAGGGTGGTGCGGTCGAGCAACGGCTTGACCCCGCTCCCCCGCGCCATCACCGCCAGCATGATCATCAGCACCACGAACAACAGGCCGAAGAACACCAGGTTGAGGATCAGCCGGCGGGTGAAGTTCATCACATCCCACAGCCCGACGAAGAAGCGGGCCACCGGATTGCGACGCACGGGTTGGTTCATGGAAAGCTCCGAGAGAATGGGCACCCTTGTGCCACGAAACCAGCATACCCGCTGCCATCGCCGCGGGCATGCGCAGGAAGTCAGGGGGAGGACCGGAGCATCCGCTCACTGGTGTGGCGCAGGCGCCACCCCATCAGCACCGCTGCGGCGGTCAGCCCGATGATCAAGCCGATCCACATGCCCTGCGGGCCCCAGCCCAGCCACAGGCCCAGCCCGGCCCCCAGCGGCATGCCCAGCCCCCAGTACGAGAACATCGCCAGGAACATCGGCACACGGGTGTCCTTGAGTCCGCGCAGGGCGCCGGCCGACAGCACCTGGATGCCGTCGGGGAACTGGAAGGTCGCCGCAAACAGCAGCAAGGTCGAAGCCAGGGCCGACACGGCGAGGTCGTCGGTATACACCCCCACGATGGCGCCGTGCCCCAACAGCAGGGTGCCGGCCGACAGGGTCTGGGTGCCCAGCACGATGCCGTAGCCGGCCCACACCGCCCGGCGCACGCCCAGCGCATCACCTCGCCCCACCGCGTGCCCGACCCGAACCGTCGTCGCCTCGGCCACGCCCATCGGCAGCATGAAACACAGCTGCGAGACGTTGATGGCGATCTGGTGGGCGGCGGCCTCGGTGGCGCCCAGCCGCCCGATCAACAGCGCGGTCACGATGAAAAGCCCGCCTTCCATCAACACCGTGATGCCGATCGGCAGCCCGGTGCGCAGCAAATCGCCAATGGCTGCCCAACGCGGACCTTCCCAGTGGCCGAACAAACGCAGGTGGGCAAACCGTTTGGAGCGCCACAGATACAACGCGAAGGCAGTGGCCTGCAGCCACATCGTCACCGCCGAGGCGATGCCCAGCCCTTGCGCGCCGTGCGGCTGGAAACCGAAACGGCCATAGGTCAGCGCGTAGCCGAGCGGTGCCAGCACCAGCAGCCCGCCAAAGCCCAGCACCATCGTCGGCAGGGTCCAATGCATGCCCTCGCTCAGATAGCGCATGCAGAAATACAGCGTCAGTGCCGGCCCGCCCCAGCGCACCGCGTGCAGGAAGGCCGTCGCGCCGGGCACGATGTCCGGCGCGATCCCGAAGGTCGGCAACAACGGCGGCACGACGCTGAGAAAGGTGAACATCACCATCCCCAACCCCACCGACAACCACAGCGCCTGGCGGAACAACGGCGCAATTTCCCCGTCGCGGCCGGCGCCGTGCAGTTGCGACACCGATGCCGTGAGCGAGATCAACGTGCCGATCGGGATCAGCATCGGCAGCCACAACAAGGCCGTGCCAATGGTCACCGCGGCCAGGGTGGCGGTGCCGTGGTGGCCGGCGATCACGTTGTCGACAAACCCAATGAGACCGGTGGAGACGTGGCCCAGCACCAAAGGCAGGGCGAGCAGGAAAGTGGCGCGCACTTCAGAGCGCAGGCGCGGCGTCGAAGGGGAAACGGACATGGGGATTGCGGCAGGCGTACTACGGTCGCGCCGGAAGGGCGTCTGGCACCGGGTCGCACAGGACCGCTATCTTACGCGCTTCACCCTGGCCGGCCGATGACAATGAGCAAGGACCACGCACGCCCCGAGGCCTGCGAGAACTGCACCACCACCTTGCAGGGCGAGTTCTGCCACGCCTGCGGGCAGAGCGCCCACAGCCCGGTACGCAGTTTCGGGCATGCCGTGGAAGAGGTCTTCGAATCGTTCTGGCACTTGGATGGGCGCATCTTCCGCACCCTGCGCGACCTGCTGGTGCCGGGCCGCTTGGCCCTGGCCTACCTGGCCGGGCAGCGCGTGCGCTATGTGCCGCCGATGCGACTGTTCGTGGTGTTGAGCCTGGTGACGTTTTTCGTGGCCAGGCTGGCGGTGCATATCGACAACGACCGCTCCGACGATCCGGCCAACGGCACCGCCGCCCGCAGCAACGTCGATTTCCAGCACGCCCGCACGGCGGAGGAAGTGGAGAAGATCCGCAAGGACATGATCGATGGGCTCAAGAAAGGGCGCGAGGACATGCCGGCCAACATCCCCGGCGCGCGCGCCGGCTTCGATGCCAGCATCGTGGTGGTCGACAAGCAGGCGCGTCGTCGCTTGAACGAACTGGGCGCCAAGCCCAGCACCGCGCCGGAGGCCGCCTTCGCCGCCAGCGAGGCCGACGACGACCTGGCCGAACCGACGCCGTTCGAAAGTTTCCTGCCGGATTTCGCCGATCGCTGGATCGATGGCCAAGCGCATCGCATCAACGACAACCTGCCGCGCCTGCGCGAGGACCCGCAGCGGCTGGTCAATGCCTTCTTCGCAGCGGTTCCTTCGACGTTGTTCGTGCTGGTGCCCCTGTTCGCGCTGTTGCTACGCGTGCTCTACCTGCTGAGCGGCAAGGTCTATCTCGAACACCTGGTGGTCGCGCTGTATAGCCACGCCTTTCTCTGCATCGCGCTGCTCGCGGTGTTGCTGCTGTCGCTGCTGGGCGATGCGATCGCGCCGTATGCGGCCTGGCCGGGTTGGCTGATCGGCCTAGGCCAATTCGCCTTGGTGATGTGGATGCCGGTGTATCTGCTGATGATGCAGCAGCGCGTCTACCAGCAATTCTGGTTGGTCACCCTGGCCAAGTACTGCGTGCTGGGCGGCATCTACTTCACCTTGGTCACCAGCGCAGCGGTGCTGCTGGGCATCGCCAGCCTCGCCCGCATTTGAGGATCAACCTCCGGCGTGCGTGCGCAGCCAGTCGGCGCGCGCGCCCACGGGCAGCCCCAGCAGTTGGCCACGCAGGGCCGCGCGATCCTGCGGCGCCGTGCGCTGGGCGATGACCGCCAGCTGGCCCAGTTGTACGTCGTCGAGACTGCGCAGCAACGCCAGCACGACATCGCGCTGTGCTGCGGGGACAAAGCCGAACAGCGGTTGCAGCGCCGCGTAATGCGCGCCCAGCTGCGGACCCAGTCGCCAACTGTCGCGGTGCAGCCGATCCATCGAATCGAACTGGGTGCGCAAGGCTTGTTGCTGGTCCGGCGGCAGGGTGGCGAACTGCGCCTGCGCCTGGCGCAGCCGGCTGCGATCACGCTCGCTCAGCGCCTGCCACGCGTCATAGCGCTCACGCGCGTCCGCGCGTCCGGCTGCGTCGAGTTCTGCCCACGCGGTCGGACCCGGCACCACCGCCGCACGCGGGGTCTCGTCCAGGGCCGGCGGCAACGCCTGCGCAATAGCCAGGATCGGGCAAATCGCCAGGCAAGCGACCAGCACGCCGGTCCAACGCAGGTCACGGATCATCGGCGGTCTCCAGGTCGGCGCCTTGCAGGCCGGCGGCCACCCGCTCGGTGCGTACCGGCTGCGATTCGGATTCGTCGGGCGGTATCGGCCCGCCGGCGGCAAACCACGCATAGAAATCGGCCTGTCGGGCCAGCGCCAGTTGGGGATCGGCCTGCATCGCGACGTCGGCCGGGTCCGGACCGGCGATAGGCGTGGTCTCCGGCAGGTCTTCGGCCGGCAACTCCTCCACCAGCACCGGTGCGTTGTCGACCACGTGCAGGGCACCCGCCGGTGCCTGGCTCACCGGCTCCGGCGGCAGGTCCGGCATGCGGCCTCGCCAGGCCAGCCAGCCGGCAACGGCCAACAGCAACAGTCCCAGGACACCGACCGTCCACCATCGGCGCCAGCGCATCGCACCGGTGCGGGGCGGCGTGGGCTTTCGAGCGTGCGCCGGACGCGCCACCACCGGGCCGGCCGGGGCCATCGTCATCGCGCCGGCGCCCAGCGCGGCTTCGCGCAACTGGGCCAGGCGGACCAAACGATCCGGGCCCAAGTCCCGCAGGGCTTGCTGGGCTGCATCGGCCAGCGCGCGCCACGCTTGGGCATCGGGTCGACCGGTGGCATCTCGCGGGCAGGCACGGGCCAGCGCTTGCTGGTACTGCGACTCGTCCAGGCCCAGCACCTCGGCGGCCGCGGGCTCATCCAGGCCCGCCACGACCCGCAGCAGCAAAGCGAGCCGGTCGCCGGGCGACATCTCCCCCAGCGGTTCCACGCCGGCCGGCCAGTCTTGCGGTCCGGCCGGTTCGCGCAGCGCAGGCACCGCCGACAACAGGCTCCAGAAGCGCAGCGGCCACACCGCCATCGGCACCGCGCCGGCATGGCTGCGGAAGGCCCGCAGGGCGGCCGCCAGTGCCCGTTCGGCCTGGGTCGTGTCACCGCACTGCAGCCGCGCCAGCACGTCGCCACGGCGCTCCACGCCCCGGATGAAGGCAGACAAGGCCGCGGGCGGGGGGCTGGCACCCGGGTCGGGCCGGGTGGTCATGGGAACTCCGTCATCGACAAATCATAGCCGCCAGGGCCCACCCACCGCCCCCTTGACAAGCGGGCTGCCATACGGTGTCGCCGGCAATGTCGCAGATCGGGTTGTGCACAGCGGCAACAGGACGGTCACACCGGCGGCCCCAGACAGGTACGAAACTCATATTTCAGGCGTGTTTCACAGATAACACATTGAATTAAATAAGGAAAAACTATGTGGCGCTTTTTTGTCCAACCTGCGCCCAAGCCCCGTGAATCCGCCTTCACAGCGTGGAGCAAGGTGGAAACCCACAGCTTTATCCACAGGCGATGTGGATAAAGCAGAAACTCTTTGCGGGGCGAATGTTTACGTGCTGTTTATGGGTTTCCGCACAGGAGTCCGGGGCAAGTTCCGGCGCCGGCTGGGGTGTCCCCCGCTAGACTGAATACATGTCAGATCAACCCACGCTTCGCGTCGCGCTGCCGGTGCCTTTGCCGCAGCTGTTCGACTATCTGCCACCGGCCGGGCCGGCCGGCGGCGATCCGGTCGGCCGGCGCGTCCGCGTGCCGTTCGGCAGCCGGGAGCTGGTGGGCGTGGTGGCGGGGCTGGGTGACGGCGGCCCCCTCCTCGACGGCGGCACCCTGCGTGCGGCCACTGAGTGGCTGGATGACCAGCCCCTGTTGACCGGCGAACTGGCCAGCTCGCTGGCGTGGCTGACCCGCTATACCCATGCGCCCATGGGCGAGGTACTGGCCACCGCCCTGCCGGCCGCCCTGCGTCGCGGCGACCCAATGCCCGAGCGGGATGTCTGGGGCTGGCGACTCACCGAAGCCGGACAGACGGCGCGTGCCCGGCTGCGGGCAGGGACCCGCCCCGCGCGGCTGGCGGCCTTGTTGGCCGCCGGCACCCTGGATGAAGCCCGGCTCGAGGCAACGCTGGAGGATTGGCGCCCGGCGGCCCGTGCCCTGGCCAAGCGGGAACACGCCGAGCGCGTACCGATCGCGGCCGAGGCGGCCAGTGGCCCACTCATCGCGCCGGGGCCTGTGCTCAATGCAGAGCAACAGGCCGCGGTCGACACGCTGCGCGGTACCCAGCAACAACACGAGTTCGGCGCCTTCCTGCTCGACGGCGTGACCGGCAGCGGTAAGACCGAGGTCTATCTGCAGGCCATTGCGCATTGCCTGTCCGAGGGCAAGCAGGCGCTGGTGATGGTTCCCGAGATCGGCCTGACACCGCAGACATTGGGGCGCTTCCGGGCCCGCCTGGGGGTGACGGTCCACGCACTGCATTCGGGCCTGTCCGATGGCGAGCGCGCGCGCGTCTGGGCGGCCGCGTGGCGTGGCGAGGCCCAACTGATCGTTGGCACGCGGTCGGCGATATTCACGCCCCTGCCCAATGCCGGGCTGATCATCGTCGATGAAGAACACGACGGCAGCTACAAGCAGCAGGACGGGATCCGCTACCACGCGCGCGATTTCGCGCTGGTGCGCGGCAAGGCCTTGGGCGTGCCGGTCGTGCTCGGCAGCGCCACGCCATCGCTGGAGTCGTTGCACAACACGGCACTGGGCCGCTATCAGCACCTGCGGCTGCCGCGACGCGCCGGCGAAGCACGACCGCCGCGGGTACGCGTGCTGGATGTGCGCAAACGCCTGTTGCGCGATGGTCTGTCGCAGGAGGTCATGGAGGGTATCGGCCAGGCCCTGGCACAGGGTGGGCAGGTGCTGGTGTTCAAGAACCGCCGCGGCTACGCACCCGTGCTGCTTTGCCACGACTGTGGTTGGACCGCGCCGTGTCCGCGTTGCAGCACCCCCGAGCACCGCACCCCGATGACCGTCCATGCGGGCGGCCGACGACTGCAATGCCACCACTGTGGCGCGCGCCAGTCGGTACCGCTGGCCTGCCCGGACTGCGCCAGCCTGGCACTGCAACCGCAAGGCATTGGTACCGAGCGACTGGAAGAGCGGTTGGTCGAAGCCTTTCCCGACGTGCCGGTGGTGCGGATCGATCGTGGCACCACCCAGCGCCGCGACGCGGTCGGCGAGCAGCTGGCGCGCCTGGGTGAGCAGGCCGGGATCCTGGTGGGCACGCAGATCCTGGCCAAGGGGCACGATCTGCCGCGCCTGACCCTGGTCATCGTGGTGGGCATCGACGAAGGGCTGTTCTCAGCCGATTTCCGAGCCAGCGAAAAACTGGCCCAGCAATTGATCCAGGTGGCGGGGCGCGCCGGACGCGCCGATCGACCCGGTGAGGTCTGGCTGCAGACCCACCATCCCGATCACCCGCTGCTGCAGACACTCGTCACCGGCGGCTACCACGCCTTCGCCGAGGCCGAGCTACAGCAGCGCCAGGCGGCCGGTTTTCCTCCGTTCGCCCACTTGGCCCTGCTGCGGGCCGAAGCCAAGGACGCTGCCGCCAGCCGGGGATTCCTCGAGGCAGTGCGGGCGATGGCCGAGGGCGATCCGGAGGTTGAACGCTTCGGGCCGATGCCGGCGCCCATGCCGCGTCGCGCTGGATTCCAGCGCAGCCAGTTGCTGCTGTCTTCCTTGCAGCGCCTGCCGCTGCACCGTCAACTCGACGCGATGCTGCCGGACGTCTATGCCTCGCCACTGGCGCGTCGGGTGCGCTGGTCGCTGGATGTGGATCCCATCGATCTCTACTGAGTCGGTTGCCCGGGCGCGGCCGCCTTGCGCGGTGCCCTGCGCGCGGCCTTCTTTGCGGGCGGCGTATCGGTTTTGCCGGACTTGGGTCGCAGCCTCACCGACAGCGACTTGCCGTCCTGCCGGGTCTCGAACAGGTCGATCGCCTTGATCAGCTCGCTCAGCTTGCCATAGCCGTAGTTGCGCGAGTCGAACGGCCCCTTGTTGCCGATATGGCTGCCCACCCGCCCCAGGTTCGACCAGCCATCTTCATCGGCCGCGGCGCTGACCGCGGCCGAGAGCAGGCGCACGAGCGCGGCATCTGCGCGGATCGCCTCGCCCGTGCCGGCGGCCACGGCGGCGGGCACATCCTTCTGCTCGGGCAAGCCCAGTTTTTCAAGGTAGAGGAAGTTCGAACACGCGCGCACGAACGGTAGCGGCGTCTTCTCTTCGCCAAAACCATAGACCTGCAGATTGTCATTGCGCAACCGCATCACCAAGGGCGTGAAATCGGCATCGCTGGACACGATTGCGAAGCCGTCCAGGTTGCGGGCATACAGCAGGTCCATGGCATCGATGACCATCGCCATGTCCGACGCGTTCTTGCCGCTGCTGTAGGCGAATTGCTGGATCGGGCGAATCGCGTACTCGTGCAGGACTGCCTCCCAGCTGCGCAAGTGCGGGCTCTTCCAGTTGCCGTAGGCACGGCGCACGTTGGCGGTGCCATAGCGCGCCAGTTCGGTGAGGATCGCATCGATCTTCGATGCCGGCGCGTTGTCGGCGTCGACCAGCAGTGCGATGCGCTTTTCGATTTCTGCCATGTTGACCAGCTCCCATGATCGGATGGTTGAAAGAGTGGCATACCCTCGGCATACCTAACGAGGCCTTGTCGTCATCGGGTTTACGCTGCATGCACAGCCATCCACGGCGCGGGCCAGGGGCCTCCATGCAGCACTCGCAGCGACCACAGACACCCGGACAACACCTCGCCAAAGCCACGGCGCCGATCATCGCGCCGTGGGTCGCGCGGCGCGTGACGGCCGGCCGGCACGCTGCATCCACACAGGACGCGACCGATCATGAGTGACCCCGCATTACCTCGGCTGCTGGTGGTGGGCGGAGGGTTTACCGGTCTGTGGGCGACTCGCGCCCTGGCCGGCGCACCGCTGCGCATTACCTTGCTGGATCGTCGCAACCATCACCTGTTCCAGCCGCTGCTGTACCAAGTGGCCACGGCGGGCCTGTCGGCGCCCGACATCGCCGCGCCGTTGCGGCACATCCTGCGCCGTCAGCCCAATGTCGAGGTACGACTGGGCGAGGCACGGGCCATCGAGCCCGCGGCCCGGCAAGTCCTGCTGGCCGACGGCACCCACCTGGCGTACGACTACCTACTGGTCGCCACCGGTGCGAGCCACGCCTACTTCGGCCACGACGAATGGCGTGAGCACGCATTGGGCCTCAAGACACTCGACGATGCGTTGGCGTTGCGTCGCAAGCTGCTGCTGGCCTTCGAGCGCGCCGAGGCCGAGACCGATCCGGCCGAGCGCGCGGCCTGGCTCAACTTCGCCATCGTGGGCGGTGGGCCGACCGGCGTGGAGCTGGCCGGCACGTTGGCCGAGATCGCACATCACACGCTGAAGAACGAGTTTCGCCACATCGACTCGCGCATGGCCAAGGTGCGGCTGATCGAAGCCGGGCCGCGCGTGCTGCCGTCGTTTCCACCCGAGCTCACCGACAAGGCGCAGCGCCAGTTGACGCGGCTCGGGGTGGAAGTGGTCACCGGTACGCCGGTCACCCATATCGATGCAGATGGCTATCGGCTGGGCGATCAGTACGTGCCGGCGCACACCGTCGTCTGGGCTGCCGGAGTGGCGGCTTCGCCACTGGCGGCCAGTCTGGGCGTGCCCCTGGATCGCGCCGGTCGCGTCATCGTCGCCGCCGACCTGAGCGTGCCCGGCCATCCGGAAATCTTCGTCGGCGGCGATCTGGCGGCGGTGTTGCGCGCCGATGGTCGTCCGGTACCCGGCGTGGCGCCGGCGGCCAAACAAATGGGCCGGCACATTGCGACGGCCGTGCGCGATCGCCTGGCCAGCCGCACCACCGGTCCCTTTCAATATCGCGACAACGGCAACCTGGCCACGATCGGCCGAAAGGCGGCCATCGTGCAGTTCGGCCGCTTCAAGCTGTCCGGCCTGCTTGCCTGGTGGTTCTGGCTGGCCGCGCACGTCGTGTTCCTGATCGGCTTTCGCAACCGATTCGTGGTGCTGTTGAACTGGGCCATGGCGTATTGGAGCTACCAGCGTGCGGCGCGGATCATTTTGGGCGCGCCGGAGCAGCCGCCCCCCGATCGAGACCGTTGAGCCCTGCCCTGGCCGATCCCGGCAGAGGGCACCGCCGTGCGCGGCGCGATTGCATCGGCCGGAAACAAAAAAGCCGCCCGAAGGCGGCTTCTCTACGGCCATGTCTTGACCGATCAGGCGACGAACAACGCCTTCATCTTTTTCAGCGCATTGGCCTCGATCTGGCGGATACGCTCGGCGGACACGCCGTATTCGTCGGCAAGCTCCTGCAGCGTGACCTTCGACTCCGAATCGAGCCAGCGACGCCTCACGATGTCGCGCGAGCGCTGGTCCAGGCCGGACAGGCCTTCGCGCAGCAGCTGCAGCTGGTTGTCTTCGTTGTCGTGACGCTCGTAGGCCTGCGAAGGATCTTCGTCATTGGCGACCAGGTAGCTCGCCGGCGACGGCGGCGCATGGTCGTCATCCTCGTCGGACGGCGCATCGAAGCCGATGTCGCGACCGGACAGGCGCGATTCCATCTCCAGCACTTCGCGCTCGGACACGTTGAGGTCCTTGGCGACGGCACTGACTTCGGCCGCGTTGAGCCAGCCCAGACGGGTCTTGGACTTGCGCAGGTTGAAGAACAGCTTGCGCTGCGCCTTGGTCGTGGCGACCTTGACGATGCGCCAGTTCTTCAGGATGAACTCGTGCATCTCGGCACGGATCCAATGCACGGCAAAGCTGACCAGGCGCACGCCCATGTCGGGGTCGAACCGCTTGACCGCCTTCATCAGGCCAATGTTGCCTTCCTGGATCAGGTCGCCCAGCTGGAGTCCGTAGCCGTTGTAACCGCGGGCCACGTGCACGACGAAGCGCAGGTGCGAATGCACCAGCTCGCGTGCGGCGTCGAGGTCCTCGCCATCGCGGAAGCGGCGCGCCAAGGCCTGCTCGTTCTCTACCGACAGCACCGGGATCTGGTGCACGGCACCGATATAGGCGTCCAGCGAACCCAGCGGGCTGGGAATCGGGAGGTTGTTTGCCACAAGGGCAGTCGAGGTGTTCTGGCTCATAGGACCTCATCTTAGCAGTCAGGTCATTGGACTGCTAAAGGGGTGGGAAGTTCCTCAGTGTTTCACTGGCAGAACGACCCCGTGGGGAAGCCTTGGATCGTTCCATTGGCGTGTCGTTAAAAATCAACAACTTAGCCACAGGGAACGTTTTCAGTGGGCCCACTGTACCGCTAGGGCCTTCAGCAAACGTGACGCCCGGATGACCCTCGTTGACGCAAACCTCAGACCCCGCTCAGGGGTGCGAAGTTCCAGCGTCAGGCAGGGAGCGGGAGAAGGTGCTGAGCGCCGGCAGCCGCCAGTCCACCGGGGCGATGCCGCGCCGCTGGAGGTACTCGTTGGTTGCCGAGAAGTGGCGGCAGCCCAGGAACCCGCGGTGCGCTGACAGCGGCGAAGGATGCGGCGCCTTCAGCACCCGATGGCGACGTGGGTCGATCACCTTGCCCTTGGCCTGGGCGTAGCTGCCCCACAACAGGAACACCAGGCCTTCGCGTTCGCGGTTGAGGACATCGACCACGTGGTCGGTGAAACCCTCCCAGCCGCGGCCCTGGTGCGCCCCCGCTTTGCCTTCCTCGACCGTCAGCACCGCGTTGAGCAACAGCACCCCGCGTTGCGCCCATGGCAGCAAGCAGCCATGGTCCGGCCGCGGGATGCCCAGGTCGGCCTCGATTTCCTTGTAGATGTTGAGCAGCGACGGTGGCACCGGCACGCCGGGCTGCACCGAGAAGCACAGCCCGTGTGCCTGCCCGTAGCCGTGGTAGGGGTCCTGCCCCAGCACCACCACCTTGACCTGATCGAAGGGTGTCGCGTCGAAGGCAGCGAAGATCTGCGGCCCCGGTGGAAAGATGTGCGCCCCAGCCGCCTTGCGCTGGCGCAGGAACGCAGACAGTGCGCGCATGTCCTCGCGCAACAGCCAGTCGCCGATCCGGGCCTTCCACGAAGGCTCCAGCTGGATCTTTGCCTCTTCGTTCACAGCATGACGGCTTGGTCGTCCAGGCGTGCCAGCCGTAGCTGGAACAACACCTTGGTGACCAGCAGGCGCTCTTCGATGGGCTTCTGGACCAGGTCGTTGGCGCCTGCGCGCAGCAGTTCGGACTGGTTGTGGGGATTGCTGTCGCCGGTCATCACCAGCACCGGCAGGCGCCGTTTGCCATAGTCGAAGTCGACGCGGATGCGCTCGACCACGTCGCGACCATTGAGCTCGCCCTTGAGCGTGACATCGGTCAGCACCAGGTCGACGCGGCGCTCGGTGCGCCCCAGCGACTCGGCGGTGAGTAGCGAAAATGCATCTTCGGCCGTCATTACGTGCACGACCTTCAAGCCCTGCCGCTCAAGCATGCGCTTGGTGGCCTCGGCCACGACGCGACTGTCTTCGACATACAAAATGGTCGCCCCCGGCACCGGCTCGGGCTGCACGTAGCCGCGAATGAAGGTCGCCAACGCTTCGTGGCCCAGCGACTTGTCGAAATGGTCGGTGACGTATTCGGTAAAGCGGCGCTCGACCAGATGCTGCTGCGCGTCGCCGGACACGACGATCACCGGCACATAGGCTTGCCCGGCCGCCTCGCGCACGCTGCGCGCCAGCGCCAGGCCATCGCCATCGGGCAGCGACAACGAGGTGGTGACCAGGTTGACCGCACCGGCGGCCAATGCCACGCGCGCTTCGGCGATGCTCGCGCAGCCGACCACTTCCACCGCCGGCAGCTCGCGCTGCAGCACGTCGGCGATCAGCTTGCGCACCAGCTTGGAACCATCGACCACCATGACTCGCGGCGCGTCGCTGATCAGATGCTTGAGATCGTGGTTGCGCATGCAGGCCTCAGGTTTCAGTCGGGCGAGTCTGCCGCAGGAAGTGCCCGGTCACCAGCCAGGCCCCCAACCAGCCGAGCAGCACGGTGCCGACCAGCACCATGGCCGAGTGCAGCAGGTCCAGCCCATGCAGGGCGAACTGACTGCCGTAACTGTCGGCCAGGGCAGCCAGCGGCTGGCGCAAGGCCAGGCCGGCCGCGCCGATAGCGCCCAACGCGACAAGGCCGGCGCCCAAGCCATACCAGGCGCCCAGGTACAGGAACGGCCGACGGATGAAGCCGTCGCTGGCGCCCAGCAGCTGCAGCACGCCGATCTCTTCGCGGCGACCCTGGATGTCCAGGCGAACCGTGTTGCCCACCACCAAGGCCGCGCCCAGCCCCAGCAGCACCGACAGCACCTGCACCAGGCGGCCGCCGAAACTCAGCCAGCCGTCCAGGCGCTTGCGCCAGAGTGCGTCGTGACGCACCTGGTCGACCTGCGATGAGCCGGCCAGCGAATCGGCCAATCGCGCGTCGTCCGCTTGGGGCGCCGGGGTCACGATCAACAGGGTCGGCAGGGGATTTTCGCCCAGGCTCTCGATCGCCTCGTCCAGATGGGCGTTCTGGCGGAGTTCGGCCAGGCCCTGATCGGGGCTGCGCACCACCACCGCGGCCACATCGCCGCGCGCCCGCCATTGCTTGGCCAACGCCTCGGCGGCGGCCGCATCGACGGCATGGTTGAGGAACACATTGATGTCGCGCGACTGCTGCACGCTGCCGGCCAGCAGGCGCACGTTGTCCAGCGCGATCGACAGCCCCAGCGGCAGGGCCAGTGCCACAGCCATCACCAGGATCGTCAGCAGGGTGGCCCACGGCTTGCGCAGCGCGCGCCCCAGGCTGAAGGCAATGCTGTGCAGGTGATGGTCGATCCACACCGACAGGCGCGAGGGCGTGCCCAATTCGGCAGCCGCAGGCGCCCGCTCCGGCGCTGGCTTGTCGATGTCGTTCATTCGGCCAGGTCCTGCGGCGAGATGTCGTCGACCAGGCGGCCATGGTCCAGCACGAGCACGCGCTTGCGCATCTGCTTGAGCAAGGCCAGGTCGTGGCTGACCACCAGCACGCTGGTACCGCGCGCCGGCAACTCGGCAAACAGCTGCATGATTTCGGCGGCCAACGTGGGATCCAGGTTGCCGGTGGGCTCGTCGGCCACCAGCAGCCGCGGCTCGGCCACGATCGCGCGGGCGATGCCCACGCGCTGCTGCTCGCCCGCCGACAGCTGCGCCGGCAAGGCTTTCTCGCGATGGGCCAGGCCGATGCGATCCAACGCCGAACGCACCCGCTTGCCGATCTCGCCACGGCGGGTGCCGCGCAGGATCAGAGGCATCGCCACGTTCTCGGCGATGCTGCGATCCATCAGCAGGCGATGGTCCTGGTAGACCGCGCCCACTTCGCGACGATGCAGGGGAATGCGGCCGCCACGCACCTTCATCAGGTTGCGCTCGCCAAAGATCACCGCGCCGCGGCTGGGCCGTTCGCTGAGATGGATCAGCTTGAGCAAGGTGCTCTTGCCCGCGCCCGAATGCCCGGTGACGAAGAGCATCTCACCGGGCTGCACATCAAAGCTGACGTCCACCAGCGCCTGGTGGCCGCCGACGTATTGCTTGCTGACGTTGTCGAAACGCAGGACGCTCATTCAGCAATTATGCCGGAGCGATTGCCGAATGGACCGCCGGCAATCGCCCCAACCGCTGCGTCCGTCCACCGGGGTCAGTTGCCGACCAGCGAACGCAGCTTGCGGCCCAGGCGGGTCAGGAAGGAATTGTTGGCCCCGCTGGGCGCCGCCTTGCTGGCCACGACCTGGATCGGCTTGCGCGGCGTGGCTGCTGGCTGGGTCGCCACGCTGGCCTCGGCCGCAGCCGGGTCAACCGGCTTGCCGCGACGGCGACGGCGCGGCTTGCGCGGGGCGCGCTCACCCTCGGGCAGATCCGTCGGCGCCTGGTTACCGGCCGGACGCGACGCCTCGGGCTTGCGCTCGACAGGCTTGCTTTCGGCTACGGCTGCGACCACTTCGCCTTCGCCCTCCACGCGCGGCTTGGGGCTGCGATGGGGCTTGCCGTCGGACGACGCGCCGCCTTCGCGACGCTCGCCGCGGCCACGACCACCGCCACTGGGGGCACTGCGCCCGCCGCTGCGACTGCTGCCACCACCGCGACGCTGTTCTTCGGCGGCGCGCGCTTCGCGGGCCTCGCGGAAGATCGAACCAACGCTCTCGTTCTCTCCGTCATCGGCCTCAGCGCCTTCGACCGGCGCGCGCGCGGCGCGCGGCGGCGGGTTCAGCAGTTCAGCGGTGACCGCTTCGACCGGGATCTTCTGCTCGATGTAGGCCTCGATGTCCGGCAGGCTCATTGCATAGCGTTCGCAGGCGAAGCTGATCGCATCGCCTTCGGCGCCCAGGCGGGCGGTCCGGCCGATGCGGTGCACGTAGTCTTCGGCATCGAACGGCAGGTCGTAGTTGTAGACGTAGTTGACGCCATCGATGTGCAGGCCGCGCGCGGCCACGTCGGTGGCGACCAGGATCTCCAACTGCCCCTTCTGGAAGCGGTTGAGCAAGGTCTCGCGCTTCTTCTGCGGCACATCGCCCGACAGCACGCCGACGCGATATCCGGCGCGCTCCAGCGAACGCGCCACGCGCTCGACGAAGGCCTTGGTGTTGACGAACACCATGGTGCGGGCGCCTTCGCCTTGTGCGAGCAGGCCCAGCAGCAGCGGGATCTTCTCCTCGTCGGACGGGAAATAGATGCGCTGGCGCACGCGGGCCGCGGTGATGCTTTCGGTCTCGACGACCAGCTTCTCCGGCTCATTCATGTGCTCATAGGCCAGCTCCAGCACGCGATGGCTGAGGGTGGCGCTGAACAACAACGTCTGCCGGGTGCCGCGCTCGGGCATGCGACGCAGCAGGAAGCGGATGTCCTTGATGAAGCCCAGGTCGAACATGCGGTCGGCTTCGTCCAGCACGCAGATCTCGCAGGCGTGCAACGACACGACCTTGTGCTGCTTGACGTAGTCGATCAGGCGGCCGGGGGTGGCGATGATCACGTCCACGCCCTGCTGCAGCAGCTCGCGCTGCTTGTCGTAGTCCACGCCGCCATACACCAGCGCGAAGCGCAGGCCCAGGTCAGCGCCGAACTTGACCGCATCTTTGTGGATCTGGATGGCCAGCTCGCGGGTCGGTGCCAGGATCAGCGCGCGCGGATCCTCCGGCTTGCGGTCGGCCAGCGCCGGCCGGATCAACAGGCGGTTGATGACGGTGACCAGGAAGGCCAGGGTCTTGCCGGTACCGGTCTGCGCCTGGCCCGCGACATCACGTCCGGTCAGGGCCACCGGCAGCGCCAGCGCCTGGATGGGGGTACAACGGGTAAATCCTGCTCCGTCCAACCCGGCAAGCAATGCCGGGTGCAGTCCGAACGAGGAAAAAGTCAAATCTGTCAGCGGCTTATCGCTCATTATTCCATCTTCGTCAGGCGTCCGGAGGTGCCCGGACGCGGCTTGCATCGATCCCGGCAGCGTCGCAAACTGCGGCCCTTGCACCGGACAGCGCGGCTTCAGATAGTGACTTGATTCCGCCGCGCAATGCCCCAGTTTACCGCAATGTGGTGGCCGGCCCCCGTAGGGATGTCCGGCCCGGCTTCCCAGGAGACTAAAGTGAGCGACAAGGTTCTACACGTCGGCGATGCCGATTTCGACAATGCGGTCCTGCAGTCAGGCGAGCCGGTGCTGGTGGATTTCTGGGCCGAATGGTGCGGCCCCTGCAAGATGATCGCCCCGGTGCTGGACAAGCTGGCAGACACCTTCCAGGGCAAGTTGAAGGTCGCCAAGGTGAACGTGGACGAGAATCGCGCACTGGCCATCAAGTACCACGTGCGCTCCATCCCGATGCTGCTGCTGTTCAAGGACGGCCAGGTGCAGGCAACCCAGATCGGCGCCGTGGGCGAGGGCCAGCTGACCCAGATGATCAACAAGACCCTGGGCGGCGCCACCGCCTGAGGCCTGCAGGCCCCGTCCGATCCACCGGGCGGGGCTGACCGGCACCTTGCCAGCTGTACGGCAGGACCGTTTCCCGCTTGCGCCCCTCGCCGGGGCGGTGTTAACGTCAAGCCATCCGGCCACCTTTCACGTGCGCCGCACCCCGCTGGAAACTCTCTCCAGACTCCATACCCACCCCAAGTTCGCCCCGCAGGGCGCTCGCATCCTTAGCGAGGAATCAGGCACTTGTCCGAGAATACTTCTTCCGAAACCGGGAGCGTTGACGCCCCCGTCGAAAAACGTGTGCGCAAGACGCGCGTGAGTAAAGCCGCCGCCGAAGGCGCTGGCGAAAACACCGCCGTCAAGTCGCAACCCGACCTTCCGTTGCCGCCGCCGAGCCCGCCTGCCGAAGCGCCTCGCGCGCCGTCGGCCGACGCTCCCGTCGCCACGCAGCCTGCCGCACCTGCTCCGACCGATGGCGGTGGTGAGCCGCATGAAGGCGGCCAGGCACGCGCCAACCAACAGAACCAGAACCAACAAGGCCAGGGCCAGGGCCAAGGCCAGGGCAATCGCCGCGACCGGTTCCGCAACCGCCGTGACCGGCAGCGCGACCGCTATCAGGACGGCATGCCCAACGATGGTGGCGAGGGCCAGGTGCAGAACCCGCCGCCCCGCCTGACCACCCACGTGCCGGAAGGCTTCCCGGTCTATTCGCTGAGCGACCTCAAGCAGATGCCGGCGCAGAAGCTGCTGGACATCGCCGAGCAGCTGAGCATCCAGGATGGTGTCGCCCGTGCTCGCAAGCAGGACGTGATCTTCGCCCTGCTGAAGGTGCTGACCCGCCATGGCGACGGCGTCGCTGCCGACGGCGTGCTGGAAATCCTGCCCGATGGCTTCGGTTTCCTGCGTGCGGCCGAGGCCAGCTACCTGGCCGGCCCGGACGATACCTACATTTCGCCCAGCCAGATCCGCCGCTTCAATCTGCGCACCGGCGATTACCTGTCCGGGCGCATCCGCTTCCCGAAGGACGGCGAACGCTATTTCGCGCTGTCCACGATCGACACGATCAACGGCGAGCCGCTGGAAGCGTCCAAGAACAAGGTGCTGTTCGAAAACCTGACCCCGCTGTTCCCGCGCAGGCGCTTCACCCTGGAGCGCGGCAACGGTTCCTCCGAAGACATCTCCGGCCGCGTGCTGGACCTGATGGCTCCGCAGGGCAAGGGCCAGCGCGCCCTCATCGTCTCCCCCCCCAAGGCGGGCAAGACGATGATGATGCAGCAGGTCGCCACGGCGATCACGACCAATCATCCGGAAGTGCACCTGATCGTGCTGTTGATCGACGAGCGCCCGGAAGAAGTCACCGAAATGCAGCGCACCGTGCGCGGCGAGGTCATCAGTTCGACCTTCGACGAGCCGGCCGCGCGACATGTGCAGGTGGCCGAGATGGTGATCGAGCGGGCCAAGCGCCTGGTCGAGCACAAGCGTGACGTGGTGATCATGCTGGACTCGATCACCCGCCTGGCGCGCGCCTACAACAACGTGGTGCCGAGCTCGGGCAAGGTGCTGACCGGCGGCGTGGACGCCAACGCCCTGCATCGTCCGAAGCGCTTCTTTGGTGCGGCACGCAACGTGGAAGAAGGTGGCTCGCTGACCATCATCGCCACGGCGCTGGTCGAGACCGGCAGCAAGATGGACGAAGTGATCTACGAAGAGTTCAAGGGCACCGGCAACAGCGAAGTGCACTTGAACCGTCGTATCGCTGAAAAGCGCGTCTATCCGGCGATCGACATCAATCGCTCGGGCACGCGTCGCGAGGACCTGCTCATCGAGCCGGAGCTGCTGCAGAAGATCTGGATCCTGCGCAAGCTGTTGCATCCGATGGATGAGATCTCCGCGATGGAGTTCCTGCTCGACAAGATGAAGAACACGAAGTCCAACGACGAGTTCTTCAATTCGATGAAGCGCTGATACTGGCGCGAACTCGGTAAAAAAGCCCGCCTTTCGGCGGGCTTTTTTTTTGGTTCTTTTCCCGGGCGCGCGGCCTTCCCCGGGCGCTTTGGATCTGGTTTGGGCGGCCTGTTTATGTCGGCCTTCTCCCTTTTGCTGGGCGTTTTTGGATCGCGGCTTGCGAGTTGGGTTTTTTTGTTGAGGGCGCGGTGGGTGTGGGCGGTTGGTGGCGTTGGCTTACGGTGCGGGCCCCGCCCTGCCGGGGTGGTGTGTCGCGGTTCGAGCGGCCATCCATGGCCGCACTCACCGCACGTGGGCCATCCATGGCCCACTGACCCACCACCCCGACAGGACGGCGCAAGGCGCGTTGTTGTTACAGCTTCGATCAAGACGCGCCGGAGGAGGGGGGAAGGGAAGAGCGGCGTCCCGACTGTTGAGGCGATGTGTGAGGCATGTGCTTCGCTCAAGTCATCGAAGCCGCCAGGCGCCAGCAAGAGCGGTGTCCGCCTGTTCGGGCGGTCTGTGAGGCATGCGCTTA
>DASWQJ010000088.1:0-37419 GCA_036403795.1 Stenotrophomonas sp. | reverse complement strand
TCGCCCAGCACCAGGCAGGGCACGTCCGGCGCCTCGAAGCTGACGGTCTGGTCCTTGCCTTCGGCCACCGGTTCCTGGGCACCGATGGCTTCGCGCACCTGCTCCACCAGGTCGAGCGTTTCGACCTCCAACTGCACCTTGCCCAGCAACATGCTGCTGAGATCGAGCATGTCCGAGATCAGGCGCTTCTGGGCCCGGGCGCTGCTGGCGATCACCGACAAGCCCTTGTGGCTGGGGTCGTCGTCGCCCACGCGCTGCAGCAGCAATTCGCTCCAACCCAGGATCGTGGTCAGGGGCGTGCGCAATTCGTGCGACAAGGTGGCCAGGAACTCGTCCTTCAGGCGCGCCATGCTCTCGGCCTCGCCACGGGCGATGCGCTCGGACTCCAGCAATTGTTCGCGGGCGAATTCGATCTCGCGTCGTTCGGTGACGTCCGGGCTGCTGCCCGCCAGGCCAATGAAGCGTCCGTCGGCCGAGTAACGCGGCGAGGCCGTCATTTCCAACCAACGCCAGAGACCGTCATGCCGGCGCGCCCGCACCAGCGCGCGCAATCCACGCTGGTGCTGCAGCGCCTCTGCCAGTTCGAACTGAAGCACCGGCAGGTCTTCCGGGTGCAGCAGTTCGCTCCACGCAGGCACGGTGCCGGCGGAGATGTCCAATCCGAAAAAGTCGCCATAGGCGCTGTTGACGAAGCGCATGACGCCGTTGACGTCCAGCACCCACACCGGCATCGGCAGGCCGTCGGCCAGCGCACTGAAGCGTGCTTCGCTTTCGGCCAGTTCGCGCTCGATGCGCTTGCGCTCGGTGATATCCACGAACAGGATGCCGACGTGGTGGGCTTGCTCTGTCCCCATGCGGAACGCGTCCACGGCATACCAGCGGCCGAGCGCCTTGGCTTGCAGTTCGAAACGCAGGCGCCGTCCGGTCCGCGCGACTTCGCCGTAGCGCTGGAACCATTCCTCTTCGTGACCGGGGCGCAGCTGGCGCATCGACTTGCCGGTGGCGTCGGTCAGGCCGGTGAAGCGTTCGAAGGCGGTATTGACCTCGCGGAAAATGTAGTCGACCGCGTGCTCGCCTTCGAAGACCATCTCGATCAGGCAAAAGCCGGCGTCTACGTTGTCGAAGATCTCCCGATAGGTGCCCTCGGGAACCATCACGACGGGGTCGACGGGTGTGCCATCGACGCCAGGACTGGCTTTGTTCAAAGGATCGCCTGCTTGGAAGTGGACGGCAGCGGCCGGGCCCGGTCGCGGACCGGGGCGCCACTCCATAGAGTGGGAAGAGCCAAAGGCGTCGTCAAGCATCCTGCGTCGCGAGCTCAATCCCACGACAACAAGGCCAGCACTACGATCGCGGTGGACAGCAACACGATCGAGGTCATCACCATGGCGTAGGCGCGCTCGCCCTCGCGACGCAGCCGCTCGTCCAGCCATTGCTGGGCTTCGCGGCGCCAGCCGGGGCCGTTGTCGTCGTCTTCGAATCGCAGCAGCGCGCGCACGCGCGCCACGCCCAGCGCCTCACATTGGCGGTGGCAGTCGCTACCGGCCAGGGTGGCTTTCGCGCTCATGCCGCGTTCCCCACGTAATGCGGCACGGTCTGCTCGAGCTCTCGCTCGATCGCCATGCGGGCCAAGTGGGTGTAGTTGCTGCGCGGACCGCATCCGCGACCGGTGAGCACGCCTTGGTAATCCAGGCCGCTCCAGACACGCCCGGTCCATTCGACGCAATCCTCGGCGATCACCAGCATCAGCGAGTAGCGGTATTCCATTCCCCGGGTATTGCGGCACGAATATACCGGCGGGAACTGCACGGCCACGTCGGACTGTTCGGCCAGGGCAGCCAGGTCGCGCCGCAAGCGTTCGCGCGCATCGGCGCCCTCCGGGAGGCGCGGGAGCTGCTCTGCCACGTCCAGGTCGCTTTGCAGGTCGACGAACAGCGCCGCGCCGGTTCTCGGGTTGTGACCATGTTGCTTGGCCCAATCGATGAATTGCAGGCGGAGGTCGGACGTGGGCGATAGCGACGTCGGCTTCATGGGGTCGCACGTGGGAGGGGTGGAGCGATCTTGCCGCGCGGCGCGTGAAGCGCGTGCCGATGCGCGGTGAATCCGCTGTCTACGTTTATCCAGGCATTCGCGTCATTCGGGTGCGTGGACAGATCGCGGTGCGCCAATGGGACGGCGGTGTCCGGCCGGCCTCGGACCGGAGCGACCAACGTGAGCGTCCTGCCTGGCTCGCAGGACGGTCATGACGGTCGCCTGCGTCACGGCCGACAGCGGCCCCAGGCCGATGAATGCCGCGCAACCGCTGGCGCCCGGGCCTGTGGCGCACGTTGCCGGCGCTTTGTGGGGGGGCGCACACTTCGACACACTCGCCCCGAAACCGGGATTCCCCCATGAAGCCCCAGATCCTGCTCCAGACTTCCCTCGGTGCCTTGCTGCTGGCTTGCCTGCTGGCCACCGCGCCAGGCGCCAGTGCCCGCGTACGCAACGTCACCGACCCCCAGGCCCCACGCGCGTTACCGGCCGAGGGCCCGGTGGCAGTGCAATGGACCGACCCCAACCAATTCACGGAAATCCGCTACAGCGGCAATCGCTTCCAGTCCCAGCAGGGCAATTGGGTGCACGATCTGGCCGAGTATTTCCGCCAAGCGGTCGCCAAGCAGCTGCCGGCCGGCGACAAGGTCGAAGTCACCATCACCGACATCAAGCGCGCGGGACAATACGAGCCCTGGCATGGCCCGCGATCGGACGATATCCGGGTGGTCAAGGACCTGTATCCGCCGCGCCTGAGCTTCACCTACACCTGGACCGACCGTCATGGCCAGGTCGTGGCCCAGGGCGAGCAGAAGCTGGTGGACACCGCGTTTTTGATGAATACCAGCCGCCTCAGCGACAGCGATCCGCTGCGCTATGAGAAGCGGATGATCGATGAGTGGTCCCGCAAGCAGTTCCGCGCGAGCGCCAGCGCTTCGCGTTGAGGGCCCGCCCGGCGCTGGGTCGATGCCGGTCTGGAGCCGCGGGGTTAGGTCGCGTGACCTGGCGCGGCGTCGAGCGTTTCGACATACCGGCGCGGCACGCGCTTGAGCCCGCTCAGCATCTGGTACGCGCTGACGTTGCAGTGCCGGGCCAGCAGGGAGATGTCAGGCGCCCCACCCCACAGCTGTACCGGTGCACCGACGTCGGCTGCGGGGTGATCGGTCAGGTCCACGGTCAGCATGTCCATCGAGACCCGGCCCACCAGCGCACACTCGCGTCCATCGACCATGACCGGCGTGCCATTGGGTGCGAACTGGGGATAGCCATCGGCATATCCCATCGCCACCACGCCCACGCGGGTGGGCCGCTCGGTGACATGGCGCGCGCCGTAGCCAATCGGCTCGCCGGGGCTGAGTTCGCGAGTGGCGATGATTGTGGAACGCAACGACATCACCGGCCGCAGCTGCGCGGTCAGCGGGTTGTGGTCGGGGAATGGATTGGCGCCATAAAGCATCAGGCCCGGGCGTGCCCAATCGCCGCGCAGTGCGGGCCACCCCAGCAGACCAGGCGAGTTGCACAGGCTGGTCTGGGCCTGCATGCCGCGGCTGGCGAGCGCGAAGGCGACCGCCTGTTCGTCGGTGCGGCTGCTGTCCAGTTCATCGGCGCGTGCCAGATGCGTCATCAGCACGATCGAGGCCACTTGCGGCAGGCCATGCAAGCGCAGCCAGGCGGCACGGAAATCCTCCGGCGACAACCCCAGCCGATGCATGCCGCTGTCGAGCTTGAGCCATACGTGTAGCGGCCGAGGGCTCTGGAACGCGGCCAGCGCCTGCACCTGCGCCGGGGTGGCGACGACGGTCCACAGATCGTGCTCGGCGATCAGCGGGAGTTCGTCCGGCTCGAAGAAGCCTTCCAACAGCAGGATCGGAGCGCGGATGCCGGCCTGGCGCAGCTCCAGCGCTTCTTCGATGCAGGCCACGCCAAACCCATCGGCTTCGGCTTCCAATGCTTGGGCACAGCGCACCGCGCCATGGCCATAAGCGTCGGCCTTGACGATGGCCAGTGCCTTGCCGCCGCCAATGCGGCGGGCCAGGCGATAGTTGTGACGCAGCGCGCCGAGATCGATCAGGGCGTGGGCTGGACGCACGCGTGGGCTCCGGTAGGTTGCGGGGCGACGGCGCTGCCGTAGCGGGAAATGTCCAGGCCTTCGGTGCTGATCTGCGGCTGGCGCGCGCTCATCAGGTCGGCCAGGTAACGACCCGACCCACAGGCCATCGTCCAACCCAGCGTGCCGTGCCCGGTGTTGAGGAACAGGTTCGAATAAGGCGTCGCGCCGACCACGGGGGTGCCATCTGGCGTGGCCGGTCGCAGACCGGTCCAGAACTCGCCTCGCGCCAGGTCACCGCCCCCGGGGAACAGGTCGTTGACCACCATCTCCAGCGTGGCACGTCGTTTGGGATTGAGCGATAGGTCGTAACCGGAGACCTCGGCCATGCCGCCCACCCGGATGCGGTCTTCAAAACGCGTCACCGCGATCTTGTAGCTCTCGTCCAGGATGGTAGAGGTCGGCGCGCGCGCGCCATCGACGATCGGCAGCGTCAGCGAAAAACCCTTGAGTGGATAGACCGGCAGGTTCAGGCCGAGCGGGCGGACCAGGTGCGATGAATAACTGCCGAGGGCGAGGACATAGCGGTCGGCGGTTTCGACGCGACCGTCGATGCGCACGCCATCGATGCGGCCGTGACCGGCCATCAAGGCCTCGATCGAATGGCCGAAGCGGAATTCCACGCCAGCCGCAGAGGCCATCGCCGCCAGGCGCTGGGTGAACAGGCGACAGTCACCGGTCTGGTCATTGGGCAGCCGCAACGCGCCCGCGAGCTGGGCGCCGCCCTCCGCCAGGCCGGGCTCGACGCTGGCAATCTGGTCGGGCGCCAACAACTCGTAGGGCACGCCGTACTGGGCCAGCACCGCGATGTCCTGCGCTGCCGCATCCAGTTGCTGCTGGGTACGGAACAGTTGGGTGGTGCCCAGGCGCCGTCCCTCGAAATCGATACCCGTCGCCGCGACCAGCTCGTTCAAGCAATCACGGCTGTACTCGGACATCCGGACCATGCGGGCCTTGTTGAGCTGGTAGCGCTCGGCCGTGCAGTTGCGCAGCATCCCCGCCAACCAGACGTATTGCTGCAGGTCCAGCGTGGGGCGGATCGACAGGGGTGCATGCGCCTCGAACAACCACTTGATGGCCTTGAGCGGCACGCCGGGCGCCGCCCACGGCGAGGTGTACCCGAATGAAAGCTGGCCGGCATTGGCGTAGCTGGTTTCCAGCGCCGGCGCCGGCTGGCGATCGACCACGGTGACTTCGAAACCGGCTTGCGCCAGGTACCAGGCGCTCGTCGTTCCGATCACTCCACTGCCCAGCACCAAAACGCGCATTCGCTCACCGATCCGATCAATCCCCTGCATCGATGGCTGCAGGCGCCAGTTTCGGCGCATTGTATTCCCGGATTCTCAGTGAAAACTCGCGTTTAATGTGCGGGTTAAGGGAGAATCCCCCGAGAACCACCCCAACCGCCGGATACCCGAACCCATGGCCGCCCGCAGCCGAGAACTGGACAAGATCGACCGCAAGATCCTGCGCATCCTGCAGCAGGAGGGTCGCATTTCCTTCACCGAGCTGGGCGAACGGGTCGGGTTGTCGACCACGCCTTGCACCGAGCGCGTGCGCCGTCTGGAGCGCGATGGCGCCATCACCGGCTACTACGCTCGGCTCGATCCGCAATACGTCAAGGCCAGTTTGCTGGTGTTCGTGGAGATCAGCCTGGCCTACAAGTCCGGCGACATCTTCGAGGAATTCCGGCGCGCGGCGCTGAAGCTCCCCAACGTGCTGGAGTGCCACCTGGTGTCGGGCGACTTCGATTACCTGCTCAAAGCCCGCATCAACGAGATGGCCTCTTATCGCAAGCTGCTCGGCAGCACCTTGCTGACCCTGCCGCACGTGCGCGAATCCAAGAGCTACATCGTGATGGAAGAGGTCAAGGAAACCCTGGCGCTCCCCATCCCGGATTGAACCCGGAAAACGGGGTCAGGTTGACTTTCGTTGCGACAGCGCCCTCGCCGTAGGCCGGCGTGGAAAGTGAACCTGACCCCGTTTTAAAAAAAACGGCGCGCCTGGGGCGCGCCGTCGTTCTCTTCACCCGTGCAGGTCAGCGCTGCTGGTCTTTCTGGTTGCCGCGCTGCTGATCCTGTTTCTGATCCTGCTTGCCGCGCTGCTGGTCCTGGTCCCATTGCTGCTGACCTTGCTGACCCTGCTGGCCCTGGCGACCCTGCTGGTCTTGCTGCATGCCACCCTGCTGGCCACGCTGGTTCGGGTTCTGCTCTTTCTGGTTACCCATAACTGCACTCTCTGTAGTTGGGGAAACACCGCGCGTGAGCTGTAGGTTTGCGGTGCGCGCCCAAGATCGCGCCGAGGCGGTTAATCAGGCGAGAAATGCAGGTGAGCGCCTATTTGATTCCACTGACTGCGCGACAACGTCATGAAGTATTCATGCCAATGGCGCATTCAGCCCTACGGCACGATGCGTTGCCCATCGCCGGTGGGTTTGGTGTCGTAATAACGACCGGTGCGTGAATCGCGCACGCGGTTGGGACCGGCCTGCTCCATGCCGACCACCGGCAAACCATTGCTGCCGTAGACGCGCGCCGGGGTGGTGCCGATGCGTCGCGCCGGATCGTCCTGGGAAGGCGCCGGCGAGTTCGTCGATTGCGTGGGCTTGTTGGCCTGGATGGGCGTCGGCGCGGCCCGTTGGCCCAGCTTGCTGGGGATCGGCCCCGACGGTGCCGGGGTAACCGGCGGACGCGATAGCGGCGGTGGCGGCGCCGGCACGGTGGTGGGTGCGGCGACCGGCTTGATGGCGCGAGTGGCGGCGGGGACCTGGGCGAACCCCGCCATCGGCGCCAGGGTCAGGCAGAGCGCAGCCGCGACAAGATTCGGATGCCATTTCATCGTCCATTTCTCCGCAGGGGATCTATGGGTTGGAATGGCGGCTCCGAGGCAAAGTTTCAACCACCGGACAGCTGGTAGTCGAAATCGTAGTAGTGATGCCCGCCCTCGATACGGATCGTCATTTCGCCGCGCAGTCCGGTCAGCGCTCCGGTGCCGGAGTCGGGCACGACCGTGATCGCCTGCGACTGTGCGCCGCGATCCATGAAACTGCGGTGCGCCAGCACAAAGCTGCCTTCGCGTCCGTCCAGCGAACCAGTCACCGTCTCGACGGCGACGTAGACCGCCGAGCCTTCATGCGCCGTGCGCGCAGCCAGCATTTCGCCTTTCGATTCCGCTTGCAGTGGGCCAGTGAAGACCTTGTCGAACGACATCCGCGCCAGCCCCGCATCCTGGCGGCTCTCCTGCGGCTGGAGTTTTACTTCGAACGAACCGGTGGCGTGCTGCATGGGCGACTCCTGTGCTTGTGCGGAACGGTAACCGGCCAAACTGCCGGCGAGCAGGCATCCCATGACCACGTATGAGCGGATTGCCAACACGGCCGGACTCCTTGAAGGTGGCAGGGGGCGCCCACATTACCATCGGCGTACGCGGCCTTCCGGCCGCCCAACGGAACGGCCCCGATGAGCGAGTTCGATCTCTCCCCGCCCTCCCCCGCACAGCGCGACGCCCTGGTCGCCGGCCTCAGCGCCGACGAGCAACGCGTGCTGCTGCACCACGGGACCGAAGCGCCGTTTTGTGGCGTGTTCCTCGACAACAAGCTGGAAGGCGTCTACACCTGCCGGCTATGCGGACTGCCCCTGTTCCGCTCCAGTGCCAAGTTCGATTCCGGCACCGGTTGGCCGAGCTTTTTCGCGCCCTTCGATGCGGCGCATGTCCGTGAGATCCGTGACACCAGCCACGGCATGATCCGCATCGAGATCACTTGCGCACGCTGCGACAGCCACCTGGGCCACGTGTTCCCGGACGGTCCGCCGCCGACCCACGAGCGACACTGCTTGAACTCGGTCTCGCTGGCCTTCACCGAACAGGGCGATGCCTTGCCCGATCCCCTGCATCGCGGTGGTGCCGAAGCGGCCAACGCCTGACCCGGCGTTCACGCGCCGGCCCCCGCGGCAGGCATAGCGTGGCCACTCCGATCGCTCAGGAGTTCCCCATGCGCACGTTATCCCTGATGGCCGGCGTGGCCATGGCCGCCTTGGCCGTGGTGGCCTGCAGCAAGCCCGCATCCGACGGCGCCGCGCCGTCGCCCGCAGCCACCACCGAACCTGCGACGGCCGACCCCGCCAGTGGCGGCGCCAGCACCAGCGGCACCGACACCGCAGGCGCCGTGTCGCAGGCGCCCGAAGACGCCCCCGACGATGCGGGCGCCACCACAGGAGCTAACGCGGGCCCGGTGCGGGGCGCCGATCCCGGCATGCCGGTCCACGTGACGACCCGTTACGACTGCGACGGCCAGGCTGTTTCGGCCGACTACGACAACACCGCCCATACGGTGGCCGTGCGGGTTGGCGACCAGACCTTGGCCCTGCCCTCGGCCATGTCGGGCTCGGGGGCGCGCTATGCCGACGACAAGGGCAACGAGTTCTGGGAGCACCAGGGCGAGGCCAAGTTGACGGTGGCTGGCGGCAAGCAGCAGACCTGCAAGAAGGCACAGGCCACCGGCAGCTGACGGCGTTCACGTCAAGAAGGTGACGCCTGCACGGAGGTCCCTTCAGAAAGCGGCCGGGGGGCCGAAAACGTGATATCCGTCCTCCCCCCGGCCGTTATGCTCATCATCGTAGGTCTCATCATCGTCGTGCTCAGCGTGTTCGGCGGCTATGTCGGCGCGCACGGCAAGCTCATCGCGCTGTGGCAGCCTTTCGAACTGGTCATCATCGGAGGCGCGGCGCTGGGTGCCTTCCTGGTCGGTACGCCGTCCAAGACGGTCAAGGCCACGCTGGCCGCCGTGCCGGCCGTGTTCAAGGGCCCCAAGTACCAGCGCCAGGACTACATGGACGTACTGAGCCTGGTCTACGAGCTGCTCAACAAGGCGCGGCGCGAGGGCTTCATGGCGCTGGAGGACCACGTCGAGCGGCCGCAGGACAGCCCGCTTTTCGCCAACTATCCCAAGGTGCAGTCCGATCACCACCTGATCGACTTCATCACCGACTGCCTGCGCCTGATGATCGGCAGCAACATCGAGCCCCACGAGCTTGAGCCGCTGCTGGAACTGGAGCTTGAGAAACACCACCACGAAGTGATGGCACCTGCCCATGCGCTGGCCAAGGTGTCGGACGGCCTGCCGGGCTTCGGCATCGTGGCGGCGGTGCTGGGCATCGTTATCACCATGGGTGCCATCGGTGGCGACATCGCCGAGGTTGGCGCGCACGTGGCCGGCGCATTGGTGGGCACGTTCCTGGGCATCCTGCTCGCCTACGGTTTCATCGGCCCGTTGGCTGCGGCGGTGGAAGCACGGGCCGAGCAGGACGCGCGCATCTATGAATCGGTCAAGACCGCGCTGCTGGCCTGCCTGCGGGGCTACAACCCGAAGATCGCGCTGGAATTCGCGCGCAAGACTTTGCCGTCGAACGTGCGCCCGGGCTTCTCGGAATTCGAGACCCACCTGAAGTCGATCAAGTAAGGAGCGCCACCGTGGCGGAGAAAAGCACCGTCATCGTGCGGCGGGTAAAAAAAATCCAGGCCGCCGCCCATCATGGCGGTGCATGGAAGGTCGCCTACGCGGACTTCGTGACCGCGATGATGGCGTTCTTCCTGGTGATGTGGCTGGTCGGCGCGACCACCACCAAGCAACGCGAGTCGATCTCCGAATACTTTCGCAATCCCAGTCCGCTGGTCGGCCGGAGCCCGGCGCCGGCGCCCGGCATGAACGGGCCCGGCGGCGCCAGTAATTCGATGATCAAACTGGGCGGCACGATGGAGATCCCGCGCGGCCAGGGACCGGATCCTTTCAACAAGAAGGCGGCCGGCCGGACCGAGGAAGAGCGCAAGGCCGAGGAAAAGCGCCAGCTGGAATCGTTGATGCAGGACTTGCAGGAAGCCATCGCCAAGAGCCAGGCGCTGGAACCGTTCAAGGACCAGTTGCTGCTGGACCTGACGCCGGACGGTTTGCGCATCCAGATCGTGGACCAGCAAAACCGCCCGATGTTCGACATGGGCAGCGCCAAGCTGAAGGACTACACCGGCGGCCTGTTGGGTGAACTGGCGACGTTCATCAATCAAGTGCCCAACCACATCAGCGTGACCGGCCACACCGACACCACCGCGTACAACAACGTGCGTGGCTACAGCAACTGGGAGCTGAGCGCCGACCGTGCCAATGCTGCGCGCCGTGCCTTGGTCGAAGGCGGCATGGCCGAGGAAAAAGTGAGTCGCGTGGTGGGGCTGTCGTCTTCGGTGTTGTTCGACAAGACCAACCCGCAAAATCCGATCAACCGGCGCATCAGCATCGTGGTGATGACGCACGATGCGGAGCAGGCGTTGTTGGGCGACAAGGGACATCCGCTCACCGCAGGGCCGGTGTTGCCCGATGCCGACACGCAGATGCCCGAGTCTGTGGTGCCAGCGGCGAGTGCTGCGACGGCGGGTGCCGTGTTGGCGGATGCATCGACGGTCGTGAAGCCGACGGACGCACCGGGCGTGGCGACGGGTTTCCCATCGGCTCCGGCGGCGCACGAACCGCAGCCTTGAGGTTGTAGTTTTTGATGTTGGTGTCGGGGTCGTTGTTCTTGTCGGTGCTGGTGTTGGAATCGATGGCCTGATCCCTGATCCCTGATCCCTGATCCCTGATCCCTCAGACCTCAGACCTCAGACCTCAGACCTGGGCGGCAGCCTTTGCACCGCTTCGGTCAGCGTGGGCTGCCAGCCCTGCCCCGGGCATCCGCGCCCGGGCAGGGCAAACGCGACCTACAAGCGCTCGGCCTTGCCGCTGGCGATGGCGGCGCGGGCCAGCTTTTCACCCTGCGCGCGTAGTTGTTCCAATGCCACTTCCTGGCGTTTGCCCAGGTCGCCTTGTTGAAGACCCAACGCACCCTGGCGGTTGCCGAGTGCCTGCTGGCGGGCGCCGAGCGCCTGTTGCTTGGCCGCGAGCGCCTGGATCTGCTGCGACAGCGCTTGTTGCTCGCGCTCGACCTGCTGCTGGCTTTCCTGCGATGCCGTTTGGCCGGAGGCTTCACGACGCCGGTGTTCCAGTGCCAACTGCGCTATCCGCGTCGACATTTTGGCCTGGCGCGCGCCGATGTCGCCCTGGCGGGCACCCAGCTCACCCTGTGCGGCGCCCAGCTCGCCCTGCTGTGCGCCAAGCTCACCTTGCTGGCGACCCAACTCGCTCTGCTGGCGACCCAGCGTCTGCAACGGCGCGTAGGCCTGCTTGAGCTGGGCCAACGTGGCCGCGTCGCGCACGACGTAGCGCTGGTTGCCTTCGCGAAACCACCACATGGCCTCGTTGCCGCGTTGTGCGACCCGGGCCTGCCGCAGGTCGTCAGGCGTGCCGAAGGCATGCACGTGGTCGCCTTCCATCAGCACCCAGGCGTTCTTGGCATCGCCCTTGTCGACGAAGCTGAAAGTGCCACGCATGGCCCCCGGCGGCAGCGGCGGCTCGGGTGCCGGCGGGGCGGCCGGGGCGGTGACCGCCGGAGGTGTCGAAGGGGCGGCAGGCGCCGTGACTGAAGGTGGCGCCGGCACGCGCGCCATCGGGGCCGGTGCTGCAGGAGCCGCGGGCGGTGCAGGCGGTGCCGGCATCCAGTCACTGGTGCGGGTAGAGGCGGAAACGCGGGGCGCCACGGCGGATCGAGCGGCGACGGCCGTCTGTGCCGAAGCGACGGGTTTGGCGGAAGCCACCGGCGCGGCCGACGTCACGGTTTTGGCCGAAACGGCCGTCTGCGCCGAAGCGACGGGCTTGGCGGAGGTCGCGGGTTGGACACTGGCACTGGGTGCGGTTCGGGCGACGGGCTTTGCCGCGGCCGTCGTGGCCGGTTCGACCGGATCGGCGGCCGCCAGGTTGGCGCGGTGCGCCGGATCCTGGTCGTCCTGCGCGGCGGCTACCACGCGATAAGGCATGACGCCGAGCACGGCAACGGCGGCGATGAGCGCGAAGGCACCGGCGCGCCACGGCGCGGTGGGGGACTGCAACATGGTGAGCCTCCTCTTGAGCAGGATGAAATTGGGCGAGGCAGCGCCGACGACGGCGACCGCACGCGGGGCCACCCCGAACTGCAGCAGCAGCCGGCCGTAGTCCTGAGGTGCATGTCGATCACCGGCCAGCACAGCCGCGTCGCAGGCGGCCTCGCGGGCGAGCGCATATTCGCGGGCGGCCAGATGGGCCAGCGGATGGAAGAAAAACAGGTGTTGCGCCAGTGCCGGTACCCAGCCCCACAACAGATCGGCACGGCGCAGGTGGACCAGTTCGTGGTGCAGGGCCATCTCGATGGCATCGGCGGACATGCGCGGCAATTGGGTCGCGGGCAGCAGCAGTTGCGGCCGCCAGAAACCGCACAGCTGCGGGGAGTCCAACTGCGCGCAGAGCTTCAACGGCGGGGCGCGACGCACGCCCAACCGTGCCGCCAGCAACTGGTAGCGGGTGAGCACGTCCGCAGGCACCCGAGCACTGCAGGTGCGCAGTCGGCGACGGGTGGCGCGCAGGTCCAGCAGGCTTCGGGTCGCCATGGCGCCCACGCCGGCCAACCAGGCGATCAGCAGCAGGCGCATGGCCCAGGTGCTGGCGCCACCGGCCTGCAGGTGGGAGGAGACCGCGGGCAATGACGCGACGGCGCTGTCTGCCCCGCCGCTGACCGCCACCGTGCTGACCGCCACGGCGCCATCGAGCTGTACTTGCACCAACGTCGGTCCTTTCGCGTGCAGTACGGCGGGCGCTTCGATGAGGGCCCTGGCAGGGTCCTGGGCCGGCAACAGCGGCAGGCTTACCGGGGTGGGCCACACCAACCCGGCCAGCAGCTGCAGGGAAACCAGCCACCACAGCCAGCAGCGTGCGCTGGGTCCCAGCCGGTGCACGAAGCGGCACAGCAGCCACACCAGGGCAGTGAGTGGCATCGATTGCATCACGGCACCGGCCACTCGCCACAAACCGGCTTGCACGATGAGGTCCAGGGTCGCCATGTCAGCGCTCCTGCCGGCGGGATTGCAGGCTGACCACCAAGGCCTCCAGCTGCGCGAGCTCGTCGTCGCTCACGTCGCGGCGCTCGGACATCCACGCCACGAACGGGGACACCGAGCCCTGCAAGGTTTTTTCGACAAACTGGCCAACGGCCGAGCGCACGACGTCGTCGGGCTGGGCGGCACTGGTGTAGCGGTAGACGCCACCGGCCTGGCGACGCCGCAGGTAGCCCTTGGTCCGCAGGCGCTCGATCATGGTCAGCACCGTGGATCGGGCCAGTCCCCGGGGCTCGCCGAAGGCATTGGCCACTTCGCTCGCCGAAGCGTCGCCCTGGGCATCGACGAACTGCAGCAGCGCCAGTTCCTGGTCACCAATCGACTTGCGGGACATACCGGACCTCCTTTGTCTACGTTTGTAGACAAGCTACCCCTGTCCACAACTGTAGTCAAGCGGCGACGGCGAGGTTTTCGGCGTGGCCTAGAATGGGCATCCCTCCTTTACGAGCCATGCCGATGTCCCGCAATTCCAAGGCCAAGCGCGACAAGCGCAAGAAGAGCCAGCCCAAGCGTCCGTTCCTGCGCCTGGACCGTGATCCCCAGGTCGCCAACCATGCGGTGATGGTCGATGAGGACCAACGGGTGGTGGCTGCCATCGGGCAACAGGCCGGTGGCGAGTGGTTGCTCTCGATCGGTGGGCAGACCATGGGCAATGCGGACAACCCGGTGCCGATGCTGGCCATGCTCAAGCATCTGGCGGGCTTGCAGCAGAAGGAAGGCAAGACCGTGGAGGTGCAGTACTCCGAGCAGATGCAGCAGATGATCGACGATCTGGCCGCTGACGAGGGCAAGACCGCCGAGGAGTATCTGACGCAACTGGTGTCCGAGTTCCAGGACAACGGCGACGACGACGAAGACCTTGAAGATGAGGCCGCCGCCGACGAGGCAGTCGACGAAGCGCCGGACGCGGCCGCGCCAGACGTCGACACCACCCACGACGACACGCCGGCCAAGGGCGCCTAAGCGCGCCGATGGCCGTCTATGTGGACGATGCGGTGCAGCACTGGCGGGACCAACGCTGGGCGCACCTGATGGCCGACACGCTGCCCGAGTTGCATGCAATGGCGGCGCGGTTGGGGATTCCCCTCCGCGCTTTCCAGAACAAGCTCAGTGGAGCGCACTACGATGTGCCGGCGCCGCTGCGGGAGCAAGCGATCGCGTTCGGTGTGCGGGCGATTTCGCGGCATACCGATCGGCAGTTGCTGAAGGCAGTGATTGCCAACGCGAGGGCGCAGGCCCGAGGCGAGCGGGATTAAGTCGAAAACGGGGTCAGGTTGACTTCTCGCCGTGGCGAGAAGTCAACCTGACCCCGTTTTTCGGGCGATCAGAAGGGGTCGTTGCCTGGTCGCACTTCGATGTCGAGCAAGGAGGTCAATGCCAGCATGGCCTCGTCGTCGCGGCTCAGCGCGATCCAGCCGGCGTGGCCGTCGCCGCCGGTGTTCCAGGTCCACACCGAATAACCGTGCTCGCGCAGGCGGTCGTAGGCCACGCCCAGCAACTCGGGCACGTCGACCGCATCACGGAAATCATCGTCGTCCAGGTCGCCGCCCCAATCGATGCGCAGGTTCCAGCGCGCGGCCAGCTCGTCCAGCGCCGTGACCAGTGCATCGACATCGTCGGCGGCAAAACGGAAGCCCGACGTCCAGTCGATCGCTTCGGCGAGCACCTCCAGCCAGCGCTCGCTGTCGGGATCATTGGCCTCGGCGCCCAGCGCCTCGCGCCAGGTATCGAACTGCCGCAGCGCGGTTTCCTCGTCACCCGGGTTGACCAAGGCCAGCAGGTTCCACACGCGTGCGGCATGGTCGTCCACGTCGTCGAAATCGGGCACCATCCCCTCGTCGTCTTCGTAGTCGGCACTGTTGTCTGGCATGAGGCGGCTCCGTGGGCGGGGCGCATAGTGTGAGGCCTCGCCCCGCGCGATGCGACCGGTGCCAACGCGCCTGCCACTGGGGCGATCCCGTATCCTTGTCGCCCCGTCGGCGGCGTGCCGGCATCCTGAATACCCACCCGCATGAGCGATACGCCTCCCGACCATCTCGCCGTTGACCCCCGCAGCCCCTTCCACGATGAGCAGGTGCTCGCCCGTGGGGTCGGCGTGCGCTTCAACGGCATCGAGCGCGACAACGTCGAGGAATACTCGGTCGCCGAGGGCTGGATCAAGGTCCAGATCGGCAAGTCGCGCGATCGCCGCGGCAACCCGATGACGATGAAGATCAAAGGACAGGTCGAGGCGTACTTCCTGCCGCAGAAGACCGAGTGACCGAGTTACCGCATGTGCCGTGCCACTGCACGGCCACGGCCAAGTGGACCTCGACACGCGCCGCGACGACCCACTGCCTCGGCCACGGACTCGACACGCGCCGCGACGACGGCACGATGCTGGCGCCGCGCGTGCCGCCTCAACGGCGAGCGGCATGCACCGGCTGATCAGGACTTGAGGCGGTAGCCGCTGCGGAAGATCGCCCACACCACCACCAGGCATAGCGCCAGGAAGGCGAAGGTCATGCCGGTGGCCACCGCGATGTGGACGTCGGCCTTGCCGTAAAAGCTCCAGCGAAATCCGCTGACCAGGTAGACCACCGGATTGAACAGGGTGATCTTCTGCCAGATCGGCGGCAGCATGGTGATCGAGTAGAAACTGCCGCCCAGGAAGGTCAACGGCGTGATCACCATCAACGGGATCACCTGCAGTTTCTCGAAGCCGTCGGCCCACACGCCGATGATGAAGCCGAACAGGCTGAAGGTGAGCGCGGTCAACACCAGGAAGCCGAACATCCACAGCGGATGCAGGATTTCGTAGGGCACGAACGCACGTGCGGTGGCCAGGATCAGCAGGCCCAGGATCACCGACTTGCTCGCCGCCGCGCCCACGTAGCCGATCACGATCTCCAGCCACGACACCGGCGCAGACAGCACCTCGTAGATGGTGCCCGACCAGCGCGGCATGTAGATGCCGAACGAGGCGTTGGACACGCTCTCGTTGAGCAGCGACAGCATGATCAGGCCCGGGATGATGAAGGCGCCATAGCTCACCCCGTCGATAGCGCCCATGCGCGAGCCGATCGCCGCGCCGAACACCACGAAATACAGCGAGGTCGACAATACCGGCGAAGCAATGGACTGCGTCATCGTGCGGAACGTGCGCGCCATTTCGAAGCGGTAGATGGCACGGATCGCGTGCAGGTTCATGCGCGCGCCCCCGGCGCCGCGGCCACGCGATCACGCGCGCCGTGCACCAGGCTTACGAAGATGTCTTCCAGCGAACTCTCGCTGGAATGCAGGTCCTTGAAGTCGATGCCGTGATCGTTGAGACGACGCAGCAGCGGGCCAATGCCGGTGTCCTCGGCCTGCGCATCGAAGGTATAGACCAGCGAATGCCCCTCGCCGGCCAGTTCCAGCGGCAAGCTGGAGAGCGCCGGCGGGATGACTTCCAACGGCGATTGCAGCGTCAGCGTGAGTTGCTTCTTGCCCATCTTGCGCATGAGGGTCTGCTTGTCTTCGACCAGTACCAGCTCGCCGCGGTTGATGACCCCGACGCGATCGGCCATTTCCTCGGCCTCTTCGATGTAGTGCGTGGTCAGGATCACGGTGGTGCCCTGCTCGCGCAGCCGCCGCACCATCTGCCACATGTCGTGGCGCAGCTCCACGTCCACACCGGCGGTGGGCTCGTCGAGGAACAACACCTTCGGCTCGTGCACCAGCGCCTTGGCGATCAGCACGCGCCGCTTCATGCCACCGGACAGCGTGGAAATCTTGTTGTCACGCTTGTCCCACAGCGACAGGTCGCGCAGCACGCGCTCCAGCAGCGCCGGATCGGCGGGCTTGCCGAACAGGCCCCGACTGAATCGCAGCGTGGCCAGCACGCTTTCAAACGCATCGGTGGACAGCTCCTGCGGTACCAGCCCGATCAGCGAGCGCGCCGCACGATAGTCACGCACGATGTCGTGGCCATCGACCAGCACCTGGCCGGCACTGGGATTGACCAACCCACACACAATGCTGATCAACGTCGTCTTGCCAGCGCCATTGGGACCGAGCAGCGCAAAGATCTCGCCGCGACGGATCTCCAGATCCACCCCGCGCAACGCCTGGAAGCCACCGGCATACGTCTTGCCGAGGCCCTGAATCGAAACGATGGGATCCACGATGTCGCCTCTGACTACATAGACCGCAAAGGGTAGTGCCCCCACCCACCCGCATGGAAGGCCCAAGCACGGGAGAAACCATCCCAGCCCATTACCTCACCGCCGCCCATCCAATCCACCAACCCACCTAAATCCCCATCCCAGCCCCAACCGTGATCTCGAATCCACGGCAATCCCTCACCCGCCCTACCGCTCCGGCTCTTACCGCGCCTACCTCCGCCCTACCGCTCCGGCTCAACCGCGCCTACCTCCGCCCTACCGCTCCGGCTCTTACCCGCCTGCTCTTCCTATTTCGGCTAACCGCTCCGGCTCTATCGCTCCGGCTACTTCCACCAACCGCTCGCGGCCAACTGTGGGGCGTTCGGGGGATAGCCCTGTCGGGACCGTGTGGCGCCATGGATGGCGCCACGAGCCCCCAGGGAAGGGTTTACGGCGTGTCCCGACAGGGCTATCCCCCGAACGTCGCCAGCCAACCCAAGCAAGCCGAAGAACCAAAGCCTCCCCCCAACAGGCCACCCAACCCAACCAAAACCGACAAACCAAAAGCCCTAAAAGCGGCCGAAGGCCGCAAAAAAAACACCCCAACATCAAGACTTCTGCCGCGTCTCGATCAAATCCAGATTCCGCACCAACCGCCGCGACAACTCATCCGAAATCAACCCCCGCCGCGCCAACCGGAACAACTCCGCCCGCTCCGCACTCAATCCCGCCCCCCGCAACTGCCGCAGCGCCTCGGCAAACGCTTCGGCCTGCACCGGATCGGTCTCCGCCGCATCGCCATCACCCAACTTGCGCTGATACAACTGGCTCACCCGCTGCGCAGCGCGATTGAAGTGCTCGGCCGCCGGATCGTCGGTCATGCTGCGACGCAACTTCTCCACCGCCTCCAGGGCCGCCTGCGCCGACGCTTTGCGGGCCACGTCTTCCTGCTGTTGCTCGTCGCTTTCTTCCGGCAACGCCAGGCCCTTCAGCAGTCGAGGCAACGCCAGGCTGGCGACCAGCAGCGACACCACGATCACCGCCGCGGCCAGGAAGATGGTGAGCTGTCGCGCCGGAAACGCCGTGCCATCGGGCAGCAGCAATGGCAATGTCAACACGCCTGCCAGCGTGATTGCCCCGCGCACGCCGGCCAGCGACGTCGCCACGACCACGCGCCAAGGCGGACTGGCCTGCTGCTCGCCGCGTCGATGGGCCTTGAGCAGGCTCCAGCGCAGTGACAACCACACCCAGACCAGACGCAGCACCGCCAGCGAGGCATTGATTGCCAACACGTACACCAGCAACCACCACGGATTGAGGTGGCCGGCCTCGCGCACGCTGTGCACTGCGTCGTCGAGGATGCCCGGCAACTGCTCGCCCAACAGCACGAACACAATGCCATTGAGCGTGAACTGCACCGTCTCCCACACCGCCCACCGCTGCACGCGCATGCTGCCCGGCGCATTGCCGCGCAGCTCCACGAAACTCATCGTCACACCCGCGGCAACCGCCGCCAGGATGCCCGAGGCATGCATCACCTCGGCAGCCAGGTAGGCGGCAAACGGGGTAAGCAGGTTGAACAGGATCGCCGAACCTGGCTCCTCGCCAAAGCGACGCCAGATCAAGCTTTGCGTGCGGCTGAGCAGCACCGTCACCAGCACGCCGGCAGCCGTGCCGGCAACGGCCACCCACAGGAAGGTGAGCGAGGCGTCGGCCAGCGAAAACGCGCCGGTCATCACCGCTGCCACCGCGAACTGGAAGCACACCAGGCCCGAGGCATCGTTGAGCAGCGATTCGCCTTCCAAAATATGCATCAGCCGCTTGGGCATCGGCATGCGCGAGGTGATCGAGGACAGCGCCACCGGGTCGGTCGGCGAGATGATCGCCGCCAGCGCGAATGCCACCGCCCAGGGCATCGCCGGGATCATCCAGTGGATCAGCACCCCGGCGCCGAGCACGGTGAACACCACCAGGCCGAAGGCCAGCTCCAGGATTGGCCCCTTGTCGCGGAACAGGCCCTGTTTGGGGATGCGCCAGCCATCCAGGAACAGCAGCGGCGGCAGGAACAACAGGAAGAACAGATCCGGCTCCAGCACATGGCCACGGTCCAGGACCCCGGACACCACTGCTCCCAGCCCGATCTGCACCAGCGGCAGCGGCAACGAGAAGGGCAGGATGCGGACGAGGTATCCGCTGGCGGCCACCGCCAGCAACATGGCCAGGACGACGTCGATCGAATGCATGCAGGTTCCGTGACAGGGGCCGCCACCGACGACCACCCCCGACCTTAACCGCTTGGCCACCTCGACGAAACCTCAGCGCACCGCGAGCGGCTTACACTTCCCGGCCAGACACGCTGGGAGGCCGACCATGCAATACCTGCTGTTGATCTACAACGACGACCAACTGCTGCAGGCGCTGCCCGAGGGCCAGGCCGACACGATGATGCGCCATTGCTTCGCCAATGCCGACGAGATGAAGCGCGAAGGCACCTTGCTGCAATCGCAGCAGCTGGAGGACGCCAGCCAGGCCCGCACGGTGCGCCTGCGCGATGGCCAGGCCAGCGTGTCGGATGGTCCGTTTGCCGAGACCCGCGAGCTGCTGGGCGGCTTCAACCTGATCGAAGCCGACAGCCTGGAAGCGGCGGTCGAGATCGCCAAAAGCTTTCCCTGGGCCAATACCGGCTGCGTGGAAGTGCGGGCAGTGCGCGACATGGACGCGGTACGTCGCCACGTCGGCGCCCCGCCCGGGCCCTGAGCCGCGATTGGCGAAACCCCTCAGGCGGCCTGGCGCGCCGCCTGGACGCCATCGAAGCGATACAGGTCCATCGCCAGGAATCCCAGGTCGATGCCGGCGTCGATGCGCTGTGAACCGAGTCGGTCGGTGCCCGCCGCGCCCATGGCAAAGAACAGCGGCAGCAGGTGCTCGTCGGTGGGATGCGCGCGTTCGGCGAACGGCGCCTGGCGCCGGTAATCCAGGAGCGCGGCGACGTCGTCGGCACGCAGGCGCGCTTCGATCCACTCGATGAAGGGTTTCACGTACGGGGCTTCGCGGCCTTCGCCATAGCCGGCGCCACCGTCGTGCAGGTTGTGGGTGATGCTGCCGGAGCCGAGCAGCAGCACGCCCTGCTGTCGAAGCGAGGCCAGGGCGCGACCGAGGGCAAACGCTTGCGCCGGCCCGTGGCGAGGCTGGATGGACAGCGGCACCACGGGGACGTCGGCCTCCGGCTGCAATAGCCGCAAGGGCACCCAGACCCCATGGTCCAGCCCGCGGGAAGCATCGAGCGAGGGGTTCAGGCCCGCGGCCCGGAGCAGTTCCGCGACCTGGACCGCCAACGCGGGGTCGCCCGGCGCGGGGTAGCGCACCTCGTATAGCGCAGGTGGAAAACCACCGAAATCATGCACGGTCTGCGGCCGCGGATCGGCGCCGACCGCCGGGGCCTGGCTCAACCAATGCGCCGATGCGACCACGATCGCCCGCGGCCGTGGCAGCTCCCGCGCCAACTCGGCCAGCCGCACGCCGACCTGCCCGGGCTGCAGGGCGGTCATCGGCGAGCCATGCGACACAAACAGCGAGGGCTGGACGGACATGGGAGTTCCGGTAGGAGGGGTTGCCTTCCAATCTAGCGACGCCTTGGGCGCAATAAAGGCTCGTCCCTTCGAAGGTCTGTTCTGCCTGCGCACCGATCGTGGACGGTGGGCCGGTCTGGCCCATCTTGGTCATGGTGAACGGGTGAGCGACGCGGCGGCGGTGTGGTAAGCGATGAGCGATGCGCATGCGACAAAACCAATGCCTCGCGCAGACAGGTGCCCTGCCCCGCAAGGCATGTGACGCATCCAATTCTTGCTGGCTTAACGCTTCGGCAACGTCAGGGCTCCACCCACGACGTCCCGAGTACCCATGTCCCCGTTGCCCGTTTTCCGTGCCCATCGGCGCACGATCGCCCGCACCACGGCCGCCGCTGCCATTGCCGCGACCCTGTTTTCCGCCACGGCCTTCGCCCAGGCGCCTGCGCCAGCCGATTCGTCCACGCGCGAAGTGCGCTGGACCGGCCCGCTGGTCACCGGCGCGCCGCCAATGCCTGAAGGGGCCCTCAACGTCGAGCCCTATCTGGTGCAGACCCAGGTCACCGGTGCCTATGACCGCGACGGCCACCGCAGCAGCGTCGATGGCGTCCCGGAGGAATGGCTGATCGCCGTTCCCATCACCTATGGCGTCACCGACAAGTTGACCGTGGGCATCACGCCGCGGGCGACCTACGCGCGCACCACCGACCGCGATCGCGAGTGGGAGTTGTCCGATACCTCGGTCTCGGCGCAATACAGCCTGTTCCGCGCCGATACGCCGGACCGCACCGCGCTGGCGGTAGGCGTGCGCCAGAACATGCCTACGGGCCGCCATGACCAGCTCGACCGCTACGGGCTGGCCGATGCCTCCGGCAGCGGCGCGGCCTTCACCACGCTGGGCCTGTACGGGCAGACGTCCTTCCTGGCCGAGCGCAACCTGCGCACCCGCTTCAACGTGTTTTACCGCATCGGCGGCGCCGGCGTGAACGTGGACGGCCGCAGCGGCTACGGGACGGCGGGCGACTACCAGGGCCGGGTGCACCTGGGCGAGGCGTGGCAGGTCAACCTGGGTGCCGAATACAGTGTCAGCCCGCAATGGGTGTTGGCCGCCGACGTGGTCTACGAACGCGAGCAGGGCGCGCGCCTGCACAGGGTCACCGAGGGATATTCCGGGCAGGTGCGCCGCGAGGACGAGCGTCGTGACAGCTCCTGGCGTGTGTCGGTGGCGCCGGCGGTGGAGTATCACTGGACCCGTAACACGGGCCTGATCGTCGGCGCGCTGGTCTCGCTGGACGGACGCAACAGCAGCGAGATCTTCTCGCCGCAGGTCGCGCTGAACATGGGCTTCTGAATCGGTTGCCTTGAAACGCGGGCGCGGCGGCCTACCGGTCGCCGCGCAGCCGCTCGATCACTTCGTCCAGCGGCGCGGGCCGACCCAGCAGGAAACCCTGCACCTGGTCGCAGCCGTTGGCAGCCAGCCACTTGAGCTGCGCCTCGCGCTCCACGCCCTCGGCAATCACCTTCAATCGCAGGTTGTGGCCCAGCGTGATGAGCGCTCGGCAGATCGAGGCATTGCGCGCCTCGCGCTCGACGTCCTCGACGAAGGCGCGGTCGATCTTCAGCGAGTCCAATGGCATCTGCTGCAGATACGACATGCTGGAAAAACCGGTGCCGAAATCGTCCAGCGAAATACACACGCCTTGCGCGTGCAGCGCGTGCATCGCCTTCAACGCGCGTTGCGGTTGCCGCATCAGGCTGCTCTCGGTGAGTTCGATATGCAGGGCACCGCGCGGCAGGCCGAATTCCTCATACGCCGAGGCCACCTCGGCGGCCAGGTCGCTATTGTGGAACTGCAGCGCCGACACGTTCACCGCGATGGGCAGCATGCGCCAGCCTTGCTCGGCCAGGCGTCGTTGGTCCCGGGCGGCCCGACGCAGCGCCCAACGACCCAGCGGCAGGATCAACCCGGTGTCTTCGCACAGCTGGATGAACTCGCCGGGCGGCAGCAACTGGCCATCGGGCCCGCGCCAGCGCAGCAGGGCCTCCAACGCCACGGGCTGCCGCTTGGCTGCGTCGAAGATGGGCTGGTAATGCAGCAGGAACTCACCGCGGTCGATGGCTTGGTGCAGGCGCCCGGCCATGCGCAGGCGGTCGCTCAACCGCGTCTCGATGCCCGCGTGGAAGCGCACCACTGCCGCCCCCTCTTCGCGCGCGGCGTGCGCGGCCTGGGCCGCCTTGCCGATGACCTCTTCGGCCTGCGCGCCATCTTGCGGGTGCAGGGCGATCCCGATGCGCACGTCGAGCTGGTGGAAGGAATCACGTCCCGGTACCGGCTCGGCGAGCGTGGCGACCAAAACTTCGATCACCGTGTCCAGGTGGTGCCGACCGTCGATGGCCAACACGAAATCCTCGGCCGGCTGGAAGGCCAGCCAGCCGTAGCGCTCGGCCAGTGCGCGCAAGCGCTGCGACAGGTTGCGCAGCACGACTTCGCCGGCTTCGCGTCCCAGTGTGTCCCCGATCAACTGCAGGCCGCGTAGTTGCATGTGCGCAATGACGTAACTGCTGGCGGCGCACTCCCTGCCCAGCAATTCGGCCAGCGCGCGCACGTTGAGCAGGCCGGTGACCGCGTCGTGGCTGGCACGGAAGGCCAACTCGCGCTGATAGGCCATGTGATCGCTGACGTTCTCGGCCAGGGTCAGGCGCGCGCGGATGCCGGCGATTTCCAACTGCGAGGTATGCACGCGAACGTCGATCAAGCTGCCGTCCCGGCGCCGATGCACGTACTGCAGCGCTGCGTCACCGGTGGGCGAGGGCAACGCCGGCAGCGACGAGGCGTCCTGCACGGCCGGGTTGATGTCGCTCAGCCGCAAGCGCAGGAATTCTTCGCGGCTGTAGCCGTACTCGCGCACCGCTGCCGGATTGACCTCCAGGAAGGCCAGGCTCTGTGCGTCGTACAGCATGCACGGCAACGGATTGAGCTCGAAGATCAGCCGGAACTGCCGCTGCGCGTCCAATGCGAGGGTCTGGATCTCCACCCGCTCGCTGACATCGACCACCGTGCCGGTCATGCGTCGATCGGGATGTCCATCTTCGACCAGCGCGCCGCGCGCAGCGATCCAGCGCTCGCCCAACTCGGGCAGCAGCAGCCGGCAGGTCATGTCGAACGGCTCCTCGCCATGCCAGGCCCGGCGCAGGGCATGCCGCACACGACGGCGATCGTGCGGATGCACGCGTTGCAGGAATTCTTCGACCGACAAGCCCAGTAGCGGCGTCTGGAAGGTCTCGGCGGTCTGCGGCGACCACTGCACGTAATCGCCCTCGATGCCGATGGACCACGTACCGATGCCGCCGACCTGGTGGGCCAGGCGCAGCTCCTCATCGCCGGTGCGCAGCTCGGCCTGCAATCGCGCCTGTCGCCGCTCGGCGCGCCCCAGATTGCGCAACAGATACGCAAAGCCGGCCCAGTACAACAGGTACAGCGACATCGCCATGACCAGCAGCGTCCACCAGGGCGCGATGACTTCATCGCGATCCAGCCCGGCGTAGACGCGGATGGGATACGGCGGCGGCGTGCCGGCGGCGGCAATGCGGTAGACGCCGTCCAGCCCGCTGGCATGGACACCCAGCGCCACGATATTCGAACCGCCACCCGGGCTGCCGACCGGGATATGCGCGCCCACCGTGCCCGGCGGCGCGAGGCTGCGGGCGATCAGCACGCCATCCACCCCGGACAGTGAAACCACGCCGTGCCGCCCCACGTCCAGGCCGGACACGATCGCCTGCAACTCGCTGGAGCGAAGGCGCGTCACCACCCAGCGATCGGCATCCATGCGCAATGCCAAGCGCAGCAGGCGATGGGGGCCAATCGTCTCCAGGGGACCGATGTACAGATCGCTGCCCTGCCCGCGTCGGGCAGGCGTGGTCCATGCCGGCAGGCTGGGATCGCCGCGACCGGCGGTGATCGCCGCGCCGTGGCCATCGACGATGACGATGCTGTCCAGTTCGGCATGTCGAGCCACCACGCCGGCGACCGCATCGCCCAGCAGCGCGGGCGCCTGCCCGGGCACTTGCGAAAACAAATCGTGGCCGTCGGCGGCGATCCCCTGCATCGCGCGCTCGAGGTTGCGCAGTTCAAAGCCCAGCAGGCGCTGCGTGCCGGTCGCCAAGGCCAGCGCCTGGCGTTGCGCCGCGTCTCCACGGCTACGCCAATCGTTGACCAGCACCATCGCAATCACCGCCGCCAACAACACGCCCAGCAGCAGCCCGGCGAGCATCACTCGCTGCAGGTGCGGCAGGGCCGGATGAGCGGCGGCAGTGGACGGCGTGGTGCGCACAGGTCGACTCCGATGGTCACCGTACCTGGAAGATCGGCGGGGTACGGCGGTTCTTGACCTCTGCATGACTTACCCGCATCCAGCCGCAGAGGGAGTGAACATCGCGTATTCAGTGCCTTGGGTACCCCTGGCGGCACGCGCGGCCTACACTTTGGCCTTTCTGCAGATCGAGGCAGTTCCATGCCCAAGCCGTGCCGCGCCACCCTCGCCTTCGCCCTGGGATCCGCCATCGCCCTGTCTGGGTGCCAACGTGAAGCTGCCATGGACAGCCCCGCCACGGCCACGACGCCGGCAACGGCGGCACCGACGACTGCGCCGTTGCTGGGCACGTTCGGCTTCGACGCCAAGGGCATGGATCGGCGCGTGGTGGCGGGCGACGACTTTTTCAGCTTCGCGAACGGTACCTGGGTGAAGAACACGGAGATCCCCGCCGACCGCTCCAGCTACAACAGCTTCACCCGCATCGTGGTGGAAACCGAAAAGCGCACGCGCGACATCATCGAAGGCGCCGCGGCCAACGACCGTGCCAGCGGCGACGACCAGAAGATCGGCGATTACTACGCCGCGTTCATGGACGAGGCCGGCATCGAGGCCAAGGATCTGCGCCCGGTACAGCCACAATTGGCGGCGATCTCGCAGATCTCCGATACGCAGGCGCTGGCACGCGAACTGGGCGCGCAGCTGCGCACGGACGTGGACCTGCTCAATCTCACCGACTTCTATACCGACCGGCTGTTCGGGCTGTGGATTTCGCCGGACCTGCACCAGCCGGACCGCTATACGCCTTATCTGGTGCAAGGCGGCCTGGGCATGCCCGAGCGCAGCTTTTACCTGGAGGGCGGCCGCATGGTGCCGCTGCGTGAAGCCTACAAGGCCCACATCACCCAGGTGCTGACACTGGCCGGCATCGACGAGGCGCCGGCCAAGGCCGCGCGTATCCTGGCGCTGGAAACGGCCATCGCGCACGTGCACGCCTCGCAGCAGCAGACCAACGATGTGCAAGCCGGCGCCAACGCCTGGACCCAGGCCGATTTCGCCAGCAAGGCCCCCGGCCTGGACTGGAAGGCATTCCTGGAGGCGGCCGGACTGGGCGCGCAGCAGGATTTCATCGTGTGGCAGCCCAAGGCGGTGGCGGGCATTTCCGGGCTGATCGCCTCGCAGCCGCTCGATACGTGGAAGGAGTACCTCACCTTCCGTGCGCTGGACCGCGCGTCGCCGTATCTGCCCAAGGCCTTCGCCGAAGCGAATTTCGCTTTCTACGGCAATACCCTGGACGGTACGCCACAGCAGCGCGAACGCTGGAAACGCGGCATCCAGGTGACCGACGAGGCACTGGGCGAGGCCGTGGGCAAGCGTTTCGTGGATCGCTACATGAGCGCGGACACCAAGGCGCGCGGCGAGGCGATGGTGCACAACCTGATCGCCGCCTTTGGCCAGCGCATCGACAAGCTCGACTGGATGAGCGCCAAGACCAAGCAGGAGGCCAAGGCCAAGATCGATGGCTTGACGGTGGCGGTGGGCTGGCCGTCGCATTGGCGCGACTACGCAGCGCTGGAGGTGCGTCGCGACGATGCCCTGGGCAATCGCGAGCGCGCGGAGTTGTTTGAATACCAACGCAACCTGGCCAAGCTGGGCACGCCAGTGCAGCGCGACGAGTGGTACATGCTGCCGCAAGAGGTCAACGCGGTGAACATCCCGCTGGAGAACCGATTGATTTTCCCGGCGGCGATCCTGCAATCGCCGTTCTTCGATCCGGCGGCGGACGATGCAGTGAACTACGGAGCCATTGGCGCGGTGATCGGCCACGAGATCAGCCACGGCTTCGACAACACCGGCGCGCTGTTCGACGCGCGCGGGGCATTGAACAACTGGTGGACCCCCGAAGACTTCAAGCGCTTCGAGGCGGCGGGCGATGCACTGGTGGCCCAGTTCAACGCCTATCGACCGTTCGAGGACCTGGCGGTGAATGGCCGACTGACCCTGGGCGAAAACATCGCCGATGTCGCGGGGCTGGCCACCGCCTACGATGCCTACCATCTGTCGCTGCAGGGCAAACCGGCGCAGGACATCGAGGGCTTCAGCGCCGACCAGCGCTTCTTCCTGGGCTTTGCCCAGGCCTGGCGCAGCAAGCACCGCGAGGCGGCGCTGCGCAACGCGTTGCTGACCGACGTGCACGCGCCGGGCCAGTTCCGCGCGCAGACGGTGCGCAACCTGGATGCGTGGTATCCGGCTTTCGACGTGAAGGAAGGGCAGCAGCTTTACCTGCCGTCGGCGCAGCGGGTGAAGGTCTGGTAATCGCGAGGGCGCAGTGCGAGGAAACGGCGACCCGAGAGCCGCCGTTTCCTGCTCAGGCTTGGCAAGTGGACATGTAGCTCCCCGGCGGCGATTGCTTGGCTGTTTTTTTTGCGCGGATTCGCCGCGCACGATCAGCGCGGCGCGGCGGTGTCGGTCGTGGGCCAATGCGCGAGGACCGAGGGATCCACGCCGACGCGCCGGCAGGCACGCGCCGCCACGCCGTCGCTCAGCGCCACGCGAAACAACGGGGCCACGCCGCGCATCATGCGCGCGGCCGTGCGGTCACCGGCCCGTTGCAGGGGGCCGCGTTCGAGCATGGCAGCCGCCCAACCCGGCAGCAGGGCCGCCCCGGCGCCCAGGAACACATCGCGCGACAGGCCCGCGACCGGCACCGGCAGTCGCACGGCGGCCAGCACGGACAACACTTCGCGCGAACGCGCGTCCAGCCTCAGTTGCGGCTGCATCCGTGCGAAATAGCTCGCCACTTCCGCGTGGCTGGCCGGCACGTTCGTTGCGCCCAGGGCTTCGGCCACGCGCCGCGCTTCGTCGTAGTAACGATCGGCGATGGCCTCCGGCACCGGTCGGCCGTAGCGGCGGAAACCTTCCAGGAAACCATACGCCTCGGTGACATGCACCCAGGTCAGCAGCTCGGGTTCGTCGGCGCGGTAGGGCTGGCCGTGGGCGTCGACGCCCTGGATGACGGTGTGGATGGCGCGCACGCGCGCGATCAAGGCCTGGGCCGGGGCGCTGGCCGCGTAGCTGGTGCCGGCTACGAAGTTGGTGGTGCGGCGCAACCGCCCGACCAGGTCGTCGCGGAAGCTGGAGTGGTCATACACCGCCGACAGCGCGCGCGGGTGGAGTGCCTGGAGCATCAGGGCACACAGGCCGCCGGCCAGCATGCCGGGAAATTCGGCGTGCACGCGCCAGGTCACGCTGTGGGGGCCGAACAGGCCGGGATCACCGGCCGGATGGTCGTAATCGATGCCGCTCTGGCCGCGGGGAAAGGCGCCGAGTACCCAGCGACGGATCTGTGCGGTGGCGGGCGCGGCCAATGTGCGGAAAACGGCAGACATGGCCGGATTCTATCGCGGCGGCCAAGCGGGCTTCGGGGGGCCGATCACGTTCGGCGGCGATCACGTGATGCCGACCCGGGGTTTGGATACTGGGATCCACCGGATGCGGTGGATGGGCGGGTTGTGCATCCGCAGCAATCCCGGGGCGGCTGGCGCACCCATTGCCATGGGTGGCCGAAGTGCTGGAAAGTAGGCGCGTGTGAAGATTGCCAGTACCGCAAGCCGTTCGTACCAGTCATCCGTTTTTGGAGCTTGTCATGATCGCTTTGTTCAAGGGTTTGGGTCTGTTGCTGGAAGACAATGCGTTGCATGGAGAGTCTTTCGAGACGCAGGTAGCGCATTGGCGCGGCCTGGATGACCGTCGCATCGATGAGGAAATCGAGACGCTGTCGGTGGCCAAGAAGCAGTGGGTAATTGCTTCGATCATCGGTTGGCAGGCGATTTCGTTGATCTTGTTGGGCGTCATCGCGCATCAGTTGTGGCAGCACGACTACCACGTGACCTTCAGCCGGATCGTGATCGTGTTCACTTCGTGGGTGTCGATTCTGTTCGTGCTTTGGTATATCGCCGATCTGTTCGATCACAGTGCGGGTTTCGAGCGGTGGCTGCGGGCGTTCAACAGTCGGGCGCGGTTGGCACCGGATGCCGATACCGTGGATTGCGTGGCCGATGCGTTGGACATGGCACACCGGTATCCGGAGGTGTTGCGTTACAAGCAGGAAGTGGCGGGCAAGCGGGAGTTGCGCCACGAGGACATCGTGATCATGCGGGAGATGGGACGGATGCGGCAGCACGCGGAGTTGGTGCGTGAGCTGGAGCGTTTCGATGGTGCGCCGCGGTTGGTGGCTTGAGCTTGCTGCTTGAGTGACGAGGCGGCGCGAGGCGGCCGCGATGCAGCGGTAGGTTTTTTAATGCCTGACCAGGTACCTGGCGACGGCGCATTGCTGAGGGTGCGACGCGAGCTGCCCCCAGCGACGATGGGCGGGTAGCGGTCGGGGACGGTGAACGGCGGACACGCCGTGAATCCGTCCCCATGCGCCATCGGGCCACGAGCAGCCCGCTACGCGGGATGCGCTACGCAGACGCCGATACACCCATGTGCTCGACCGACGGCGTGCGCCAGCCGCTGCGTACGCCCCAGATGAAGAAGACCACGCCCACTACGGCGACCACTACCAGGTCCCAGCCGTAGGGCAGGAAGCCGTGGCCGCCGAAGGTGGTGCTGCCGCCCCAGGAGAGCAGGGCGATCACGGGCAGGTAGCAGACCATCCAGAGGGCGCCGCGCCATTGGCGTCCGAAGTCGGCCCAGCGGGCCTTGGATTGGTAGTAGGCGTACACCGGCAGGGCCACGCCCATCAGCAGGATGATTTCGCCGGTCAGCGGCCAGCGCGCCCAGTACAGCAGCTCGGTAGCCATCACAAAGGCCAGGCCGGCCATGATCGGCAGGGCGACGATACGCAGTGGACGGTGGAATTCCGGGGCGGTGCGGCGCAGCGACATCACGCTGACCGGACCGGTGAGGTAGGAAATGATGGTGGCCACCGAGATCACCGCGGCCAGCGTGCCCCACCCGCGGAAGAAGAACAGGAACAGGTACGACACGGCCAGGTTGAACAGCATCGCCGGGCGCGGCACGCCCCAGTGCGCATGCACGCGGCCGAGCACCTTGGGCAGGGTGCCGTTCTTTTCCATGCCGTAGATCATGCGGGCCGTGGTGGCGGTGTAGGTGATGCCGGTGCCGCTGGGGCTCACGAAGGCATCCACGTACAGCAGGATCGCCAGCCAGTGCAGGTTGACGATGATGGCCAGTTGGGCGAACGGCGAGCGGAAGTCGATGCCATGCCAGCCGACCTTGGCCAGCAGCTCCGGCGGTACGGCGCCGATGTAGGCGATCTGCAGGATCACGTAGACCACCGTGGCCAGGGCGATGGAGCCGAGCACGGCGAAGGGTATGCTGCGGCCGGGATTGCGTGCCTCGCCGGCCAGGTTCACCGGGCTCTGGAAGCCGTTGAAGCTGAAGACGATGCCGGCGGTGGCCACCGCGGTGAGCACCGCGGCGAAGTCGATCACGTGGGCGCCGCCGTGCACGCCAACACTGAAGTTCTCGCGATGGAAACCGCTCGCGATCAGCGCCAGGCCGGTCGCCGCGGGCACCACCAGCTTGAACACGGTGATGAGCGTGTTGGAGCGTGCGAACAGCTTGACGCTCCAGAAATTGAGCAGGAAGTAGAACAGCACCAGCACCGCGGCGATCGACAGGCCCGGCAGGGTGAGCTCACCCACGCCACCGGCGCCCACCACGTAGAGGTCCTGCGCCCATTGCCAGGGCCAGGAAGCCATGTACTGGACGGAAGCCTCGGCCTCGACCGGGATCACCGAGACGATGGCGATCCAGTTGGCCCAGCCGGCGATGAAGCCGACCAGTGAGCCGTGCGAGTAGTGGCTGTAGCGCACCATGCCGCCGGACTCGGGAAACATCGCGCCGAGTTCGGCGTAGGCCAAGGCGATGGTGGTGATGATGGCCGCGCCCAGCACCCAGGCCCACACCGCGCCAGGGCCCGCAAGCCCGGCAGCGCGCCAGGCGCCGAATAGCCAGCCCGAACCAATGATCGAGCCCAGGCCGGTCAGCATCAGGGCGAAGGGACCGACGTCGCGGCGCAGCGGGCTGTTGTGTTGCATGGCGACCTGAGGGGTAGCGACAAAGTCGCGCATGATGGCAGAAGGCCACCGGTGGCGTCACAGCGCGCTGCCGCATAAATAGGGGATTTGGCCGATTCCTGCCCGGATCGGCACAGAGGGTCGGCGGCCCTGCCTAGTTTCCCTCGGCCACGCGCTCGACACTCATTGGCCGGTCGGCCGACCGCCGGCTGCGATCGGGTTCCTCATGATGGCCAACCCCTGTTGCGCCTCACATTCCCCTGAAGAGGGTCATGAACGGTTGGCTGACCGTGAGTGTCTCGGGGCGGTTGCGCAGCTTGAGCTTGCCCTTGCCCGTATCGTCGCGGATGACCGAAGCCACGGCCTTCATGTTGACGATGGTCGAGCGGTGGATCTGCTTGAACGCTTGCGGATCGAGCACGTCGAGCAGTTCGCGCAGCGAGGTGCGCAGCACCGACTCGCCGTCGGCCGTCATCACCACGGTGTACTTGTGGTCGGCCTGGAAGTAGGCCACGTCATCAAGCTGGATCAGCCGTGTTTCGCGGCCGCTGCTGGCGGTGATCCAGGCCATCGGCGGCCGATCGCTGACCGGGCCCGGACGCGCGGACAAACGCGCCAGCAGCACATCCAGCAGATGGCCATCGGGTTGGCCGGCAGCCAGTCGCGACTGCAGGCGCTGCACGGTGGCCGAGAGTCGCTCGGCATTGATCGGCTTGAGCAGGTAGTCGACGGCGCCCTGCTCGAAGGCATCGATGGCGTACTGGTCGTAGGCGGTGACGAAGACCACGTGCGACTGCGGGCTGGCCTCGACCATCGCACGCGCCACTTCGATACCCGTCAACCCGGGCATGCGGATATCCAGGAAGACGACCTCCGGCTGCAACTCGGCGATGCTTTCCAGTGCGCTGGCACCGTCTTCGCATTCGGCGACGACTTGCAACTGCGGCCAGACCTCGGCCAGCAGGCCCAGCAGCGAATGACGCAGCAGCTCTTCGTCTTCGGCGACCACCGCACGCACGATGCCGTTCATGCGGCACCTCCCTGGCCGGTGCCCGGCGTGGGCGGCTGGCCGGTCAGCGGCGGCGACGGGCCATCGTGCGACGCAGATACCGCGAGCGGCGGCGGTGCATGGCCGGCACCGGTTACCGTCGGGCCGGCGGCAGGCGCTGGGGCCGCGTCGGTCGGCGCGCTCCACGGCGGCGGCGCCTTGTCCGGTCCGGCGTAGCGCAACGGCAGTGTCAACGTGGCGGCCACGCCGCTGGGAAAGTTGGAGACGATCGCAAAAGATGCCGCCGAGCCGTAGGTCAAGCGCAGGCGCTCGCGCAGGTTGCGCAGGCCTACGCCGGTGCCATGGCTGTGGTTGTTGAAGCCGGTGCCATCGTCGGCGACGGTGAGCGTGGCGTGGTCCTCGAAGGTGCGCGCCAGGATCCAGATCGTGCCGCCACCGGGCTTGGGCTCCAGGCCGTGCTTGATCGCGTTTTCCACCAGCGTCTGCAGCATCATCGAGGGCAGTTGCAAGCGACGCAGTTCATAGGGCACCTGCATCTGCAGCCCCAGTCGCGCACCCATGCGGATGCGCAGGATCTCGAGATAGGCCTGGGTACGTTCGAGCTCTTCGCCCAGCGTAGAGATCGCATCGTCGGCGCTGGGCAGCGAGCGACGCAGGTATTGGATCAGATGGCCGATCATTTCATCGGCACGCGGCGGATCGGTGCGCGCCAGCACCTGGGCACTGGCCAGCGTGTTGTAGAGGAAATGCGGTTCCACCTGGGCATGCAACAGGTTCAAGCGGGCGACGGCCAGCTCTTTCTCGGTTTCAGACTGCACGGCGGCGGCCTGCTCGTCGCGGCGTTGGCGCGAGACCTGCGCGGTGATGGTCCGTAGCAGAGTCTCGGCGTTATCGTAGTTGATGGCCTCATCGACCACGAACAGGTCGACCCAGGCGCCGGCGTCGGGCTCGCACAACAGGCTGACGCTGCTGGTGCCGTTGCCGGGCACCAGCGTGGCGACGATCTTGTTGTGCTTGATGGTCATGCGCGCGAACACGTTCCAGCTGGCCGGGTTGCGGTCGTTGCGCAGGTCGTCGCGGCGCACTTTGGCGCGGATGAGCAGGCTGCCCGGCGAGCTTTCGACATCCTCCACGCGGGGCAGCTGGCGGATGGCCGACTCGACCGCGGTGAAGGCCTCCGGCGCGTCGAGGGGCACCTCGATCTGGCGGCGCTGGCGGCTGGTGAGGGTGTCGTGGGCCAGGCGGCCGGCGATCAGCTTCACGCGCCGCAGGTGGGTGGCCAGGCTGGTCAGGACCAGGGCCAGGGTGATCAGCACCAGCAGCGTGAAGACCGAGCCGGTCGAGCCGAACAACTCGTCCCACAGGTTGCCGGCCACGATCACCACGATCAGCCAGGCGAACAGGATGCGGACTATCAGGAACAGGCTGGCGGACACGGGGAATTACTCATCAGGACATTGCGGCGGAGCATAGACCCCGCTCGCGGCCTTGTGGACCGGGCCGCGACGAAGCGGCGGCGGCGGCGACGAAAGCGGACAGCCGCCGCCCGAACTGCGGCCTGGTTCGCGAATCGGGGCCTGCGCTGCGCTCCAGGGCATGGCCGGGGGTATGCTCGGGCGCACTCGATTGATGGGAGGTTCGATGCATCGTCGCCAGTTCCTGCGCGGCGCCGGCGTGGCCGCCGCGGCCCTGTCCACCAGCGCCCTCGCCGCCGCCCCCGCCTCGCGCCTCGCCGGCCTGCCGGCCGCGACGCCGCCCCAGCCCACCGACGCGATTGCAGGCCAGTTCGCCGCGCCGCGGGCGTTGGCGCCGATCCGGGCCAGCGCCGATCGCATCGTGGCCGTGAGTGTGTGCACCCGCCCGTTTCGCCCGCAGGGACCGCGCATCGAGATGGAGCGGATCGGCCGCAAGCACGTGGTCCACAACTACGGCCATGGCGGCAGTGGCTGGTCGCTGTCGTGGGGTTCGGCCGAGCTGGCGGTGGCACTGGCGCTGCAGGCCCGCGAACAGGAATTGGCGGTGATCGGCTGCGGTGCGATCGGCCTGACCACCGCCCTGGTCGCCCAGCGCGCCGGTTTGCGTGTGCGCATCTATGCCAAGGAGCGGCCGCCGGAAGTGCGTTCGTTCAATGCCACCGGCGTGTGGTCGCCCGATTCGCGCGTGGTCGCCGCCCAGCACAGCACGCCCGAGTTCGAGAAGCGCTGGGAGGCGATGGCGCGAACGTCCTTCCATCGTTACCAGACACTGCTGGGCTTGCCCGGTGAGCCGATCGAGTGGCGCGACGGCTACAACCTGTCCGATGTGCCGTTCGACCAGCCGGCCGGCGAGGATGCGGAAAGCCGCGAGCCGGAGTATCCGAACCTGGAATCGCGCCTGCTGGCCGACCTGCATCCGCGTTCGCGCCTGCTGGCCCCGCACGAACATCCATTTCCCGTGCCGTTTGCGCGTCGCTATACGCTGATGACGTTCAACATCACTGCGTATTCGCGGATGCTGATGGACGACTATCTGAGCAATGGCGGCGAGCTGCACACGCGGGATTTCGAGAATCCCCGCCAGTTCGCCGACCTGCGCGAGAAGGTGATCGTCAATGCCACCGGTTACGGTGCGCGCGCGTTGCTGGGCGACACCAGCATCGTGCCGGTGCGTGGCCAGACGGCGCGATTGATTCCGCAGCCGGAGGTGGACTACGGACTGTATTGGCGCGGGCACAACCTGTCGGTGGTGCCGCGACGCGACGGCATCCTGGTGCAGGCGCAGCAGGACAGCGATTTCGACAACGAGGACACCACGCCCGATCGCGCGTTGTCGGAGGCCGCGGTGGCACAGCTGGCGCGCTTGTTCGGCTGAAGTGGTCAGCGTCGCCTGGCCGCGATGATCGGTCACGCGGGCCTGATGGCCGTGGCGAGTCGGTGGCGTTTTAAGACCGTGCCAAGCAAGGCGGCACGGTGCGCGCCAGACTCACCGGCCACCGCGCGGCAGCGTCGCTGGGCGGTTCTGCGCGCTACCCCGCGGAGGGCAGTGGCGCCCTCCGGCTCAGGGCGCCAGCGAAGCCTTCAACGCGGTGGCCAGGGCCGCATCTCCGCTGACCAGTTCCTCCCAGGCCAACGCCAGGCCTTTTCGCTTGCCCTTCTCCACCAATTTGAGACCCAGCGGATCGATGGTGAGCGTATAGGCCTGCTCGCCGATCTGCACTTCGCGTCGCAGTGGTTTGTCCAAAGGTGTCATCGGATCACTCCCGTGGGGCGTGCGGCCATGCTGGGCACTGCCGGGTGAGCCGCGGGTGAGCCTGGCGCGCCCCTCGTGGCCGGCCCGGGCCCAGCCCGGCGTTGTGGCTGGTACCTGCCGCACGGAACGAAGGACGCCGCGGCCGCCTACCCAAGGAGCAGTGCCATGCCCGATCGCAAGGACATCGCGTGGTTCAAACAGGCTTTTGCCGCGCGTATCGCGCCGGCCATCGCCGCCACCCCCTACCGCCTGGACTTCCTGGTCGCACTGGCCTGCCAGGAGACCGGCGAGGTCTGGCCACAACTGCGCCGCGCCGGCGTGCCCGTCGCACGATTGCTGGAGCTGTGCGTCGGCGACACGCTGGATGAAAGCGCCGGGCGCAGCGCGTTTCCCCGCAACAAGGCCGCGTTGCTGGCCGTGCCCGAGGGGGCGGCGATGTTCGCCATTGCCCGGCAAGGGTTGGTGGACATGGCCGCGCACGTGCCCGCTTATCGCGGCGCGGCGCGCAACCCCGACAAGTTTTGCCATGGGTTTGGCGTGTTCCAGCGGGACCTGCAGTTCTTCAAGGTCGATCCCCAGTATTTCCTGCAGCGGCAATACGCGCAGTTCGAACAGACCCTGGCCCATGCGCTGGCCGAACTGGAATCCAAACGCAAGAAGATCGGCCTGGGCGATAGCCGCACGTTGAGCGTGCTGGAAATGTGCGCGGTGGCGATCGCCTACAACACCGGCCGCTACGATCCGCGCAGGGGGCTCAAGCAAGGTTATCGTCCGCCCGGTGGCAAGTTTTACGGCGAAGCATTGTTCGATTATCTGCGGCTGTCCGAAACGGTGACCACGCCGGGCGATGCGGCCCCATTGATAGTCGCGCCCGCACGCGGCGAAGCGATCCTGCCGCCGCCTTCACCGCTTACCGCCACCGGGCCGGTGCTGCGCGTGGACACGCGGGTATCGCCGCTGTACCTGCGCAGCGAGCCGAAGATCAGTACGCCCACGCGCGCCAATGTGGTCGGTGAACTGCCCGACGGCCATCTGGTGCGTGCGATGGACGCCACGACCCGGGCGGTCGATGGTTTCCTGGCAGTGGAATCCAGCCTCAACGGCGCTTTGCTGCGCGGTTACGCCGCCACGCGTTACCTCAAGCGCAGCGATGAAGCGGAAGTCCCCGTGCTCGCCGCACCGACGGCCGCCACGGTACCGGCCGCCACCCCCGCGGCAGTGGCGGCCGTTGCCCCTGTCGACACCACGGCCTCACCCATCCCCGCCGTACTCATGCCGCGTCCGCGAAGCAGCGTGACCCGCCGAGTCGACCCGGCCAATGCCCACTCGCTCAACGAACCCGGCCAACCCGGCCGCAACGGCGCCACCCCGGACGAACTGCGCGAAGAACTCGCCGCGATCATCGCGTGGCTGGACTGCGAGAAGCCCGCGCATCGCCGGTACCAACCGCGCGACGGGCTGACCTTCTGCAATATCTACACGCACGACTTCTGCCACCTTGCCGGCAGCTATCTACCGCGCGTGTGGTGGTCCGCCCCGGCGCTGCTCAAACTTCAACGTGGCGAAACGGTGGCCCCTCTCATTGGCGATACCATCCATGAAATGCGCGCCAACGACCTGTTCCGCTGGCTGCGCGAGTTCGGCACTGGCTTCGGCTGGCGACAGACCGGCACCTTGACCAAGCTGCAACTGGCGGCCAACCAAGGGGCGCTGGGCCTGATCGTGGCGCGCCGCAAAGAGGATGGACGCTCCGGCCACATCGTCATGGTCGTGCCCGAGGTCGACGATCACCGCGCCAAGCGCGATGCCAACGGCGACGTCACCTCGCCTCTGCAAAGCCAGGCGGGTGCCCGCAATTTTCGCTACGGCGGCCTGCCCGCCGGCTGGTGGAACGGCGGACAGTTCGCCGAGTTCGCGTTCTGGGTGCACGCGTAAGTGCTCCGTCGAAAACGGGGTCAGGTTGACTTATCGCCTAGGCGATAAGTCAACCT
>DASWQJ010000087.1:0-23590 GCA_036403795.1 Stenotrophomonas sp. | reverse complement strand
GCCGCTCCAGGTCGGCGATCCATGCCGGGTCGAGACCGCGGCCCGCGCCCTGGTAGGCATAGCTGGAATCGGTGAATCGATCGCTGATCACGAAGGCACCACGCTGCAGCGCCGGACGGATCACTTCGCGCACGTGCTGGGCGCGCGCAGCAAATACCAGCAGCAATTCGGCTTCCGGCGAGATCGGTTCGGCCGCCACTGTCGCCGCGGCCTGGTGCAACAGCAGCTCGCGGATGCGCTCGGCCAAGGGCGTGCCGCCCGGCTCGCGAGTGAGGACCACCTCATGGCCATGGGCCTGCAGGCAATCGCGAATCGCCGCAATCGCAGTGCTCTTGCCCGCGCCCTCGCCCCCTTCCAGAGTGATGAAGTGCGGGTGCTTCAGCAACGCGGGACTCATGGCACCGACTCCGGCACGGCAGGCTGCCGCAAGCGTTGCAGATAGCGCGCCACGGCCGCGTTGTGCTCGCTGTAATTTTTGGAAAACACGTGCGCCCCACTGCCATCGCCCACGGCGACAAAGTACAGGGCCTCGCCGGGTGCCGGGCGCACGGCGGCGCGCAAGGCATCGCGCCCCGGCATGGCGATGGGGGTCGGCGTCAGCCCGGTCCGCGTATAGGTGTTGTAGGGCGTGTCTGTTTCCAGGTCGCGACGGCGGATATTGCCGTCATAACTGCTGCCCAGTCCGTAGATCACGGTGGGGTCGGTCTGCAGTTTCATGCCCAGCTTGAGGCGCCGCGCGAACACCCCGGCAATCTGCGGCCGCTCCGCCGCCAACGCGGTTTCCTTCTCCACGATCGAGGCCAGGACCAGCGCCTGCTCCGGCGTCTGCAGCGGCAGATCGTCGGCCCGCTGCGCCCAGGCCTGGGCGAGCGCGACCTGCATGGCCTGGTGCGCTCGCGCCAGCACATCCAGGTCACTGTCGCCGCGCTGGTAGAGATAGGTCTCGGGCAAAAAGCGCCCTTCCGGATGCTGGCCGGGAATGCCCAGCTTCGCCATCAGCGCCGCATCGTCGAGGTCATCGGTGTGATGCTCCAGCGGCGTGGCCGTTTTCAGTGCGGCACGCACCTGGCGGATATTCCAGCCCTCGACCAGCGTGAAGCGATACTGGATCACCCGCCCCTGGCGCATCCGCAACAGCAGTTCGCGTGGGGTCGGCGCAGGCTGCAACGCGTACTCGCCGATCTTCAGCTTGCCGGCCGCGTCCATCCGTCGCGCCAGCACCTGCCAGTCCAGGTCGCCGCCTTCGGTCACGCCGGCTTGGCGCAACTCGCCCAGCACCGTGCGCAGCGAGTCTCCGGACGCGATCACGACGCTGGGCGCCGTGGCCGTCACGGGGGTTTCGGCAAATCGCGCATGGCGCTGCCACCACCAGGCCGCGGTCGCGGTTGCCAGCAGCACCAGGATCACCACACCCGCCAGCACGGCCAGACAGCCTCGTTTACGCCCCGCCACGTCCACCTCTTCCGCTTTGCATGCCGCTCAGGATACCGCGCGTGGCGCGTCCGCCGTTAAGGCCACCAGGGCTCATTCCGGCGCCAGCGCGCGCAACACGCCCCGTGCCTTGGCACGCGTTTCGTCCAGCTCGCGCTCGGCCACCGAATCGACCACGATGCCCGCGCCGGTCCGGAATGCAATCGTGTCCGCGTGCACTTCGGCCGTGCGAATGAGGATGTTCAGGTCCATGTCGCCGTCGCCGCCCAACCAGCCGAACGCGCCGGTGTAGGCGCCGCGCGCCTGCCCTTCCAGCTCCGCAATGATCTGCATGCAGCGCACCTTGGGGCAACCGGTGATGGTGCCGCCCGGAAACACCGCCGCGATCACCGCACCCGGGCTCACACCGAAACGCAGGTGGCCACGCACATTGCTCACGATGTGGTGCACGTGGGCGTAACTCTCCACGATCATCAGCTCGTCCACTTCCACCGTCCCGGGCCGGCAGACCCGACCCAGGTCGTTGCGCTCCAGGTCGATCAGCATCACATGCTCGGCGCGCTCCTTGGGATGCCCGACCAGCTCCTGGATGCGGCTGGCATCGTCGTCGCCGGGAAAACGCGGCCGGGTACCGGCGATGGGCCGGGTTTGCACGCAGTCGCCCTGCACCGACACCAGCCGCTCCGGCGAGGAACTCACCACTGCCCTGCCCGCGGCCACGAACAGTCCGGCGAAAGGCGCCGGATTGGCTCGGCGCAGCTGCGCGTACAGCGCTGCCGGATCCACGGTGCTCGCGAAGGTGGCCTGCCAGGCACGCGAAATGTTGGCCTGGAATACGTCGCCTGCACGCAGGTAGTCGAGCACGCGCTCCACATTGGAGGTGAAGCGTTCCGGTGCGTCTTCTTCCACCGACGCCGGTGTGGGCCATGGCGGCAGCGCCGGCAATGCGGCCGCGGCGGCTACATCGGCGGCGATCTGCGCCAACCAGGCTTCCTGGCCGGGTTCGGCCACGGCCATGCAGCGACCGTCCCGGTGATCGCGCACGATCGCGGCCGGGCAACGCAGCGCCAGCGCCGACGGCAAGCCATCGGCACGCGTGGGCAGATGCAACACCGGTTCGACCTGCGCGGCCAGCTCGTAATCGAGCAGCAGTACCCAGCCGCCACGAAAGGGCACCGTTTCATCGGCCTCGCGCGTGAAGCGCGCCTCTGCCCAGGCCGCGTCCAGCACATCCAGGAAATCCTGTGCGTAGGGGTTGCCCTCGCCATCACGGGTCGTTCCGTCGGCCTCCAGGCGAAGTTGCGCGCCGTCGGCGACGGCCAGCAGATCCCAGCGACCGTGGGCCGTGCCGTGCGCCACCGATTCAAACAACGCCGGATATCGCGACGGCGCCAGCCGATGCAGTGCCAGCAGGTCGAGATCGGCGGCCAACGGCAGGGTCTGCATCATCGCGCTGCTACTCAGGCAACGCAGCCCCGGCAGGTGCCGGGGCCGCGGGTTAGGTTCGCCTCGCGGCGGCATGCAGGCCCTGCAGTCGGCCGAAGCCGGCGTGCACGCGGCCAGGATGGGCCGGTCGTGGACGGTCCTGGCCAGCGCCGGCCGGCCCAGCGCTGGACCGTGCAGTCGTGGCCGCCTGGGATCAGATGCGACGGAACAACAACGTACCGTTGGTGCCACCAAAACCAAACCCGTTGGACATCGCCACGTCGATCTTCTTCTCGCGCGCGATGTTGGGCACGTAGTCCAGGTCGCAACCTTCGCCCGGCTCGTCCAGGTTGATCGTCGGCGGAATGATGCCGTCGTGGATCGCCATCACCGAGAAGATCGCTTCCACGCCACCCGCGGCACCCAGCAGGTGTCCGGTCATCGACTTGGTCGAGCTGACCATCGCCTTGTAGGCGTGGTCGCCCAGCGCGCGCTTCATCGCCATGGTCTCGGCCAGGTCGCCCAGCGGCGTCGAGGTGCCATGCGCATTGAGGTAGTCGACATCCTCGGGATTGATCTTGGCATCGCGGATCGCGGCCAGCATGCTGCGCGCCGCGCCGTCGCCGTCTTCGCTCGGCGCGGTCATGTGCCACGCATCGGAACTCGCACCGAAGCCGATCAGCTCGGCGTAGATCCGTGCGCCGCGCGCCTTGGCATGTTCGTACTCTTCCAGCACCAGCACACCGGCGCCGTCGCCCAGCACGAAGCCGTCGCGCTCCTTGTCCCACGGCCGCGAAGCGCGCTGCGGGTCGTCGTTGCGGGTGGACATCGCTTTCATCGAACAGAAACCGCCGATCGAGGTGGGCGAGGAACCGCGCTCGGCACCGCCGGCCAGCATCACGTCGGCATCGCCGTGCTGGATCATGCGCATCGCCGTGCCGATCGAATGGTTGGCGGTGGCGCAGGCCGATACGGCCGAGAAGGTGGGGCCCTTCAGGCCCTTGATGATGCTCACCTGGCCGGGAAGCATGTTGATGATCGTGCTGGGCACGTAGAACGGCGAAATCTTGCGCGCGCCGCCCTCATGGAATTTGATGGTTTGCTCTTCGATGCCGTACAGGCCACCGATGCCCGAACCCAGGATCGCGCCCACGCGCTCGGCGTTGGACTCGTTGATCTCCAGGCCCGAATCGTCCAGCGCCATGAACGAGGCGCCGACACCGTAGTGGATGAAGGTGTCCATCTTCTTCGCGTCCTTGGAGGACACGTAAAGGGTGGGATCGAAATCGCGGATTTCACCTGCGATGCGGGTGGTGAACTGGGCTGCATCGATATGGGTGATCGGGCCGATGCCCGAACGCCCGTTGACGATGCCATCCCAACTGCTGGCCAGGTCATTGCCCAGAGGCGACACCATGCCCATGCCGGTAACGACGACGCGACGACTCATTGCGGTTCTCCTGCCCGATACCTGGATTGAAGCTTGCGAGATTGACACTGGTGAACTTGAAGCTGGTGCGTCGCAAAACCGCCTTCGCGGCCGTGACACCTCAAAAGCACGGGGCCGCAGATGCGGCCCCATGTGTTTGGCACGCCGGCATTGTCCTGGGACGACACCGGCAGCCAGGCAGACGCATCAGCTCTTGACGTGAGCCTTGACGTAGTCGATCGCCTGCTGGACCGAAGTGATCTTCTCGGCCTCTTCGTCCGGGATCTCGCACTCGAACTCTTCCTCGAGCGCCATCACCAGCTCGACGGTGTCCAGCGAGTCGGCACCCAGGTCATCGACGAACGATGCACTGTTGGTGACTTCCTCTTCCTTGACGCCAAGCTGTTCGACGACGATTTTCTTGACGCGTTCTTCGATGGTGCTCATTGGATATCGCTCCAGATGGAGTAGTGGTGGTTCAAAAACGCCATCGGGCTGCGATGGCCGCGTTGGATAGTGTAGTAGAAACCGCCGGGGCCTTGCATTGCCTCATAAACCCCGACCGTTCAAACACTTAGGCGCCTCCCTGCGCCGCACGCCTCAGGGCATGTACATGCCACCGTTGACGTGCAGGGTTTCGCCCGTGATGTAGCTGGCCGACGGACCGGCCAGGAACGCCACCGCCCGCGCGATGTCGGCCGGCTCGCCAAGGCGGCCGAGCGCGATCTGGCCGAGCAGCGCGGTACGTGACTCTTCTGGCAGCGCGCGTGTCATGTCGGTGTCGATGAAGCCCGGGGCCACGACATTGACCGTCACGCCGCGTGAACCGATTTCCTTGGCCAGCGATTTGGAGAATCCGATGATGCCGGCCTTGGCCGCGGCGTAGTTGGCCTGGCCGGCGTTGCCGGTCACGCCAATCACCGAAGCGATGTTGATGATGCGGCCCTTGCGCGCTTTCATCATGCCGCGCATCACCGCCTTGGAAGTACGGTAGACACTGCTCAGATTGGTATCCAGGATCGACTGCCAGTCTTCTTCCTTCATCCGCATCAGCAGGTTGTCGCGGGTGATGCCGGCATTGTTGACCAGGATGGAAAGCGGACCGAATTCCTTGGCGATCGCATCGACCAGCGCCTCGACGGCGGCCGGGTCGGTGACATTGAGCTCGCGGCCATGGCCACCCACCGCCGCCAGGCGCTCGCCGATGGCCTGCGCACCGCTGGCCGAGGTGGCGGTACCGATCACCATCGCGCCCTGGGCGGACAGTTCTTCGGCAATGGCCGCACCAATGCCTCGGCTGGCGCCGGTGACCAGCGCGATCTCTCCCTGCAGGGGCTTGCTCATCTTGATGTCCTCATTGGAGGCGGCTGCCATGCCGCCGCGAACGACCGCGCGGGCGCGGTCATGGGGGGGATTCAGCGTGCCCAGTCGGCCAGCGCGGAGTCGAATTCGGCCGGGGTCGCCAACGGGCGTGCCTCCAGCGACTTGTCGATGCGCTTGATCAGGCCGGACAGCACCTTGCCCGGGCCACACTCGGCCACGCGCACCACGTTGCGGGCTGCCAACGCCTGCACGCAAGCGGTCCACTGCACCGGCAGGTAAAGCTGTTCGACCAGCGCCTTGCGGACCGCATCGACGCCCTCGTGGATACGGGCATCGACGTTCTGCACCACCGGGATCTGCGGCGCACGCCAGTCCACGCCGATCATCGCCTCGGCCAGGCGGTTGGCGGCCTCGCGCATCAGCGGCGTGTGCGAAGGCACGCTCACCGCCAGCTTGACCGTCTTGCGCACGCCGCGCTCGGCCAGCAGCGCGAGGGCACGATCCACCGCAGCGGCATCGCCACCGATCACGATCTGGCCGGGAGAATTGAAATTGGCGGGCACCACGACCTGGCTGCCGGCGGCCTGCTCGCAGACCTCGGCGACCACGGCATCGTCGGCGCCCAGCACGGCGGCCATCGCCCCGACACCGGCCGGCGCGGCTTCCTGCATGAGTTGACCGCGCAGGCGCACCAGATGGGCGCCCTCGCGCAGGCTCAGTGCCCCGGCAGCCACCAGCGCGGCGTATTCACCCAGGCTGTGACCGGCCAGCCAGACCGGGCGCTCGCCACCGCGGGACTCCCACAGGCACCACACCGCCACGCCAGCGGCCAACAGCGCCGGCTGGGTGAACTCGGTGCGATTGAGCATCTCCTCGGGGCCGCCCTGCGACAGCGCCCACAGGTCGACGCCGGCACCCTCGGAAGCCTCGGCAAACGTCTCGCGGACCTGGGGATGGAGTTCGGCCAGTTCGGCCAGCATGCCCAGCGACTGGGAGCCCTGGCCTGGAAACACGAAGGCGAGTGTGGATTCGGTCACGTGCGCGGGGGGATCTGCCAAAAACGAGCGGCGATGATAAGGGCGAAAGTGGCTCAGCGTCTGTACTGGCGCGTATGCAACCGTACGGCTTGCCACTCACCGCCACGACGCAGACCGACCTTCGCCGCACCTTGCCAGCGACGCTCAGGGGACAGGTTGAGAAGATCCAGTCGCCGGTCGGCGAACCCGTCTACGCACAGCACCGTCACGGCCAGCACAGCACGAAAGTGCCGAGGGATGGATGACCCGCATGGAATGGCCCCAGCGTCTGCGCACGGCTGTTGTCGCCGTACCACTTGAGCCAGGTGCGGCGTCCATTGATGACGATGGATTTGCCCAAGGGAATGTCCCCGCGGGGTTATTCGCGCGGAGGAAGCGCGGCATTGCCGCGCGCCGGCCGCCGGGCTTGCAGCCCGGCGCCGAGTCAATAGCGCAGCAGCGCCGAGCCCCAGGTGAAGCCGCCACCAAATGCCTCCAGCAGCACCAGTTGGCCACGCTGGACGCGACCGGACCGGACGGCCTCGTCCAGCGCCAACGGCACTGAACCGGCGGAGGTATTGCCATGCTTGTCGACGGTGACCACGACCTGGTCCATCGACAAGTCCAGCCGCTTGGCGGTCGCCTCGATGATGCGCAGGTTGGCCTGGTGGGGAATCAACCAGTCCAGGTCGTGCTTGTCCAGGCCATTGGCCTGGAGCGTCTCGTCCACGACCGAATCCAGCGCCTTGACGGCGTACTTGAAGACGTCGTTGCCCTTCATCAGGATCTTGCCGGCGGTGCCGTCCCCGAAGCCGGTGGACACCCCCACGGGATCCCACAGCAACTCTTTCTTGCTGCCATCGGCATGCAAGTGGGTGCTGAGGATGCCGGTTTCTTCGTCGGCCCGAAGCACGACCGCGCCGGCACCGTCGCCAAACAGCACGCAGGTCGTGCGATCGGTCCAGTCCACGATGCGGGTCAGCGTTTCGGCACCGACCACCAGGACGTTGCGTGCGTCGCCGCAACGAATGAACTTGTCGGCCACGCTCAACGCGTAGACGAAGCCCGAGCACGCTGCGTTGACATCCATCGCGCCGCAGCCGTTGGCGCCCAGGCGTGCCTGCAGCAGGCAAGCGGTGGACGGAAAGATCAGGTCTGGCGTGGTGGTGCCGACTACGATCATGTCGAGGTCGTCGGCGCTGATGCCGGCCGCTTCCATTGCACGCAACGAGGCGAAATACGCCAAGTCGCTGGTGGTCTGGTCGTCGGCGGCGATGTGTCGCTCGGTGATGCCGGTACGGCTTCGGATCCACTCGTCGCTGGTTTCGACGATCTTGGTCAGGTCGTCGTTGGTGAGCACCTTATCGGGCAAATAACTACCCGTGCCCGCGATTCTGGAGTAGATCCGCTTGCTCATACCGTTTCCTGTTGCAAAGGGCCGCACGTGTCCGCGCGGCCCTGGAAGAAAGCATGCCGCCCGTCAATGACGGACGCCACGGATCAATCTTCTTCGACCGCCGAGGTCTTGGTCGCGATGACCTTCTTGCCGCGGTAGTAGCCATCGGCCGTCACGTGGTGACGCAGATGGATTTCGCCGCTGGTCGGATCGGTCGCCAGCTGCTTGGCGGTCAGGGCGTCGTGCGAACGGCGCTGGCCGCGGCGGGACGGGGTAACACGGGATTTCTGCACAGCCATGGGGTTACTCCAAACTCGGTTCGATTACTGGTCGTTTCGTCGCACAAGGACGCTGTGCGTCCGCTTCGACTTTCTGTCTGCCGCCCAACAGCGGCGGTTATTGCTCTTTCAACTTGGCCAGTGCCGCGAACGGACTGGCTTTTTCCAATTCTTCACTGGTCGCCGACCATTCGGCCTCGACCGCCTCGCTACCCGGCGCCATGGGCACCACGGGTACCGCCAGCACCAGCTCGTCCTCCACCAGGTCGGCCGGTCGCAGCATGCCGTCCTCCGGTACCAGCAGCGCCTCGAATTCCGGCGGCAGCGCGTCCTCTTCGGCCTCGCTGCGCACCAATCCCAGGCGCTGGGTCATCTTCACCGGCATCAGGAAACGCTGCAGGCTGCGCTGGCATTCCAGCGGCAGTTCAGCGTCCAGGCTCAGTTCGACGTAAGGTACCTGCAGCATATCGTCCCGGCCGAACTCCAGCGAGTAACGAACCTCGCCCTCGGTATCGACCAGGCTGCCACTCAGCCGGCTCATCGCCGACAGCGGCAAGCGCCCTTCAAAGCGCCTGTTCGCTGCGACCATCCGCCAAGCATCCAGCGATTCGGGCACGTTTGCGGACATAAGCCGCAGAATGTTAAGGACCGTAGCGCGCTCTGTCAAATCCTCTCGTCACCCACGACATTGCTCCTGCGCGCCGCGCCGCGCAGACTGCGCTGCTGCCTGAACGGAAATCGCCGTGTCCCCGCTCACCCTTGCCTCGACTTCCCCCTACCGCCGCCAGCTGTTGGAACGGCTCGGGCTGCCCTTCCAGACCGCGCGGCCCGAGGTCGACGAAACCCCCCAGGCCGGAGAAGCCCCGGCCGCGCTGGCGATCCGCCTGGCTCGCGCCAAGGCCGGCGCCCTGCCAGCCGGCGGCGGCTGGGTGATCGGATCGGACCAGGTCGCCGAACTGGACGGCGCGCCCCTGGGCAAACCCGGCACCCTGCCAGCGGCCCGGGCCCAACTGGCCGCCATGTCCGGTCGCCGGATCCGTTTCCACACGGCGGTCTGCCTGGCCGGTGATGGCGGGGGCGAGGCGATCGACACGACCGAAGTGGTGTTCCGTTCCCTGTCCCAGGACGAGATCGAACGCTACCTCCAGGCCGAAATGCCGCTGGACTGCGCCGGCAGCTTCAAATGCGAAGGGCTGGGCATCAGCTTGTTCGAGGCCATCGAATCCCGCGACCCCACCGCGCTGGTGGGGCTGCCTCTCATCGCCCTCGCCCGCCTGCTGCGACAGGCAGGGCTCCAGGTGCCCTGAAGAGGCCCGCGCTTCACCCTGCGGGCACCAGGCGGCACCACTGATAGGGATACAGCGTGCCGCCGATCCAGGCGGGCTGGCGTGTGCAACTGTCCTCCTCCAGGCGCCAACCGACCGGCTGCAGCCGGGCATTGGCCAGCTCGCGCAAGCGCGCGTCGCCCGCCGCCAGGTCGATCATCTTGCGTGGCAGCTGCCCCAAGGTGCACCGGCCCGGGACGCTGTCGTTCAACACCGCGCGCAACCCCCACTTCACCGCCCGTCGCAACGCTGCGCAATCCGGCTGGGCATCCCACCCGAAACGGTGGCCCCAGGCGTTGATGCGCAACATCCGATCGGCGCCGCGATCCACGGTCGCATCCAGCATGGCGTATCGGTACGCGCGCCCATGAAGCATCTGCGTGACGCGCTGATCGAACTGCGCCGAGGCCGGAAAGTTGGAGCCCACGGACAGGTAGATCGCCTCATCCGGCAGGAAGGGCACGCGCCAACCCTGCGGTTCGCCACCCACCAGCACCACCGCGCTGTCAGCCGGCGCCGACATGGGCGGCGTGGGCACCGTAAAGGCGCGCGCACGCCACGGCTCGTGCCCCCAATCCCGCACGCCGAGCACCGTATAAAGCACGCACAACACCAGCACCGGCACGCGCCATCGCAGGCTGGCGACCGGCAGCAAACGGGGCCACAGCCACCACAGCAGCAGCGGCGCGAGCACCTCGAGCACGACCAGATAGCGATGGATACTGAACATCGCTTGCCAAGCCACGAAAGCGACCAGGAAAAAAACGGCCAGCACCCGCGCCGCGGGCGCTGCCGGGCGCGCATCTGCCGGCGCTCGGCGCAGCAGCCATCGCCAGATCACGCCTGCCAGCAGCACCAGGTACAGCACCGCCCACACCAGCTGCGCCAGCACGATCTCGCTCACCCGTAGCGGTTTGAGGGTGAACACCAGCGGCCAAGCGAGCCATTCGACCAGCTGTTTTGGCACATACCTCGCGTCGCGCATCGCGCCGTCGACCGCCGCCAGCGGTGCATGGAACCACCCGTTGAACTGCGGGAACAACGGATTCCCGAAAGTCTGCCAGACCTTCCAGAACCAAACGCCACCCACCGCGGCAAAGACCAGCATCGCCACGACCGTCATCCACGCGGTGCCTGCCAGGCGCCGACGCAAGCCGCCACCGTCCACGCAGGCCGCCACTCCCAACGCGACCGCATAGGGCGCGTTGGTCAGCTTCAGCGCCACGGCCACCCCGATCAACAGGCCGGCGCACGACCAGGCAGGCAGGGCCAAGCCACGCCCCACGCGCTGCGTGGCCTGCGCCCGCAGCACCCAGGCCACCGCGCCCAGCATCGGCAGCGCCGTGGTGTTGTCGGCCATCGTATTGCCCAGCTCCGACACGAACGCGCCGCTGGCCAGTGCGGCCGCCGCCAACAGCGGCACGCGCACGGCACGCCGGGGGTCGTCTTCCAGCACCCGCCACGCGATCGACGCCACCAAAGCGAACACGAGCCCATGCAAGGCACCCAGTGCAAAACCCACCCACGGCGCGGGCCACCCCACCATTGCCCGATAAGCGAACACGTCCAACAGCGGATGGAAATAGGACTGCAGCTGCGCCGGCGCCAAGTCCAGCAACCAGCGGCTACCCAGCGCGGCATAGCCGTTGTAGAGGTGGTAATTGCGCAGATCCCAGTTGGCATCCTGGCCACGCAGCAGCGCCCATAGACCGCCCACCAGGACCGCCGCCAGACAGGCTGCCATCACATTGCCACGCGACTCGAAGGCAAAGCGCCTGCGCGACCACCCCGCCACTCGCACGGCCACCTGCCGCCAACGCTGGCGCACGGCCGGCGGGGCCGGCGTCGTCCCTGAACTCATGTCTTCCCCTTGTCGATTGCAACGATCTTGTCCGAACGCGGCATCCGCGGCGACTGCCGCGCCCCGCTGTGTCGCTTCACTCCCGCCGGGTGACGCGCGCGATCGACAGATAGGCCAAATGCTTGGCTTCGATACGTCCGCGCGTCACGGTATCCAGGATCAGTCCGCAGGCCAACAACAGGAACCCCAACAGCACCAGCGCCACGCACAGCACGGCGGTGGGAAGGCGCGGCACCAGGCCGGTGTCCAGGTAGGTCGACAACAACGGCAGGGCAAGCCCCAGCGATCCCAATAGACACGCACCGAAGCCGATCGAAAAGAACAGCAGCGGGCGCTCGGATTTGAACAATCGGAAGATCGTCACCAGGATCCGCCAGCCGTCGCGCCAGGTACTCAACTTGCTCTGCGAGCCTTCCGGGCGTACGCCGTAGTGGGTGGGTATTTCTGCCACCGGCATGCGCAACTGCAGTGCGTGGACCGCCAGTTCGGTCTCGGTCTCGAATCCCTGCGCATGGGCGGCGAAGGACTTCACATAGCGCCGGGAAAAAACCCGATAGCCGGACAGCATGTCGTCGAAGCTGCGCCCGAACAGCATCCCGGCGCAGCGCGTCAGCAGTTTGTTGCCCACCCGGTGGCCGGACCGATAGGCGGCCTGCTCGCGATCGCGGCGGGCACCGACCACCATGTCCAGCCCTTCCTCCACCAGGCGCGCGGCCAACAACGGGACGGCAGCGGCCTCATACGTGTCATCACCATCGACCAGCACGTAGAGATCGGCCTCGATGTCGGCGAAAGCGCGCCGCACCACGTTGCCCTTGCCCTGCAGTGCGACGGCCTGCACCTGCGCACCCGCGGCGCGAGCGCGTGCCACTGTGTCGTCACGCGAATTGTTGTCGAGCACGTGCAGGGCGGCGCCCGGCAGTGCCGCGCGGAAATCGGCGACGACCTTGGCCACGGTGGCCGCTTCGTCGTGACAGGGAATGAGCACGGCGATGCGCAGTCCCTGCAACACGGTCGGCAGGATCTGGGCGGAGGGGTTCAGGGTCGGCATGCGGGTCGAGGTCTCATTCACGGGTGATGGCCAGCGGCTGTTCCCACCACTCTTCCACGCTCCCGTCGTTGCCATGCAGGCGCAGGCCAAGCCAATGGGTACCGGGTGACAGGGTGCGCGTGTCGATGCGAGCTTCGAAGCCGACCCGCGGGTGCTGCGGGTCGTTGCTGATCCGCCAGAACGGGCGTACGTCGATCTCGTGGCCATAAAGCGCCGAGGCCATGACCTGTCCGTCGATGAGCACCTCCACCGCCCGCAGCCCCACGCCATCCTTGAAAGCCCAGCCCCGCACTTCCAGCGTATCGCCCGCCCGGGCACCGGGCAGCGGCGAATCCACCCAGGCCATCGCCGGGGTCACGCAGGGGCCTGGCTGGCGCTGCGCCGGCAAGCGGAACAGCAGGAAGCGTTGGAATCCATGGTCGGTGGAGACCACGGTCGGCGGCGGCAACGGGCCCACCATCCTGCAGACGTCGTGGTAACGCTGCAGCAGGTCGCGATAGCGTTGATCGCTGGGCGAAAGCACCAACAACCGTTCCGTGTCACGGCTGCCGTCGCTCAGCAAGCCCCACTGTGCCAGCTGCACGCTGCGTCCATGCTTGTCGTTCAAGGGCGCTTGCAGCACTTCGATATCCGGATCGCCCAATTCGAAACCCAACTCGGCGCCGACCTTGAAATTGCCCGCCAGCACGCGACTGCCCGGCGGCATCCGCGCCAGCTGGTAGCGCACGCCGCCCGCCAGCGTTCCCCAACCGGCAAAGTTGCGCGGATAGAACTTCTGCCCGGCGGCCTGCTCGCGAAGGTGCGGCGTGGCGGCGGCCAGGTAGTAGGCGAACGCACCCGCCATGCCCAGCAGGGCAAGGATCCAGGTGGCGCGCCGCAAGGCGCGCGGCCAGCGCGCCAGGATCATCGGCACGGCGACCAGCAATGCCAGGTAGCCCGACAGGGGCCAGTGGAAACTGATGCGTTCGTTGTCGCTGAAAAAGCCCAACGCGAAAATGCCCAGCGTCGACACGCCGCCCAGCAGGCCGAAGTAGCGCCACTGCACACGCGAGCCGCCGCCGGCGCGAGTGCCGATGCCGGCCACGCGCAGCATCGCCCAGGCCAGCAGGGGCGTGACCATCATCAGCTGGATCAACACGAACCAGGCGCCGTCCGAATGGAACTGCCAGGGGTGCCGGTCCACCAGCTGGAAGCGCAATCCGGCCTCGCCATGATCGGTATTCCACAACAGCAGGGGCAGCCAGGCCAACAGGCCCGCGCTCAATGCGATCCAGATCCTCGGATCGCGCAACAGCGCGCGCCCCTGCGGCATCGACACCATCACCACGAACCCGACGCCGATCACCCCCAGGAAGCGATAGTGGCTCGTCGCCCCAATGACCAGGCCGATCGCCAGCTGCAAGGCGCTGCCCGCCTCCACCTCGCGCAGCAGGCGTGCACCGGCATCCATGCACAGCACCGCCGCCAGCGCCAGTGGCACATCCGGCACCGCCAGGATCCCCAGCGTCGCCGACAACGGCATCACCAGCACCAGGCTGCCTGCTTGCCAGCCGCAGGTACCGCCGAACCAGCGCCGCGCCGTGTGCGCGATCAACCACGGCAACAACGAGGCGATCAGCAGGAAGGGCAAGCGCAGCGCGAGCCGGTGGTCACCGCCCAGCGCCACGCCCAATCGCGCCAGCCAGGCTGTCATGCCCGGCAGGTCGGAATAGGCGGCGGCCAGGTGCTGGCCTTCCTGCCAATAGAAGGCCTCATCGACGAAAAGCGGCAGCCGCGCGGCAATGACCACCTTGACTGCGGTGACCAGTGTCCACAGGATCACGAAATCGCGATGCGCGCGTTGTTCTCCCTGCATTGCCCCTGCACCCGCCTCAGCCCACTTGGAAATGTGATGTCGACGCCACAACCGTCTGTGGAAATGCTAACCGATGCCCTGCACGAATCGCTGCTTCGCGCCCAAATGCAGGTCAATTCGATGCTGCTGGGCAAGGCGCACGAGGTTCGCCTGGCTTTCGTGGCCCTGCTGTCGGGCGGTCACCTGCTGATCGAGGACCTGCCCGGCCTGGGCAAAACCACCCTCGCCCACGCGATCGCCTCCAGCCTGGGACTGGGCTTCCAGCGGGTGCAGTTCACCTCTGACCTGCTGCCCGCCGATGTGCTCGGCGTGTCGGTCTACGACGCCCAGGCCCGTCAGTTCCAGTTTCATCCCGGTCCGGTGTTTACCCAGGTGCTGCTGGCAGACGAGATCAACCGCGCCCCTCCACGTACCCAAAGCGCATTGCTTGAAGCGATGGCCGAGCACCAGGTCACCCTCGATGGCGTGACCCATGCACTGCCGGAGCCGTTCTTCGTGATCGCGACGCAGAACCCTGTCGACCTGTCCGGCACGTTCCCGCTGCCCGACTCGCAACTGGACCGCTTCCTGCTGCGTCTTACGCTGGGTTATCCCAATGCAGAGTCCGAGCGCGAATTGCTCAGCGGCACCGATCGGCGCCACTTGATCGCCCGGGCCACGCCCTGCCTTTCCGACAACGATGTGCTGCATCTGCGCCAGGCCGTGGAGCGCGTGCATGCCAGCGACGTGCTGATCGGCTACGTGCAGGCACTGCTCGCGCGCAGCCGCCAATACGCAGGCGTGCGCGTGGGACTGTCCCCGCGCGCCGGACTTGCCTTGCTGCGTGCAGCCAAGGCCTATGCCCTGCTGCTTGGTCGGGCGCACGTGTTGCCAGAGGACATCCAGGCCCTGTTCGAAGCCGTCGCCGGGCATCGACTCGTCGCCGAAGCCGAAAGTGTCACCGGCTCGGCACTGGCCAAGAAGATCCTGCACAGCGTGCCGGTCGACTGATCGTCCGCCCACTTCGACCAGGGCCACCAGGGGAACGGGATTGGGGAGCACCATGCGTACAGGCACGTCCGGGCAGCCGGGCGATCAAGCGAGCAAGACATCCCGCTGGCGCCGCCGGCTGGCTGGTGCGGCCCTGCTCGCGCGTCCGCGCCAACCGGAAGCACTGCCTGTCCAACTGGACCGTCGGCGCATCTACGTATTGCCCACCCGCTTCGGAAGCTTCATCGGCTTGCTGCTGATGGCGATGCTGCTCGGCGCGCTCAACTACAACAACAATCCCGCGTTGCTGCTGGCCCTGGTACTGGGCGCGGCAGCCATCGCCAGCGCGATCGTGGCCCATCTGCAACTGTCCGGCCTGCGACTGGAAGCGGTGGCCGCCGAGCCGGTTCCGGCCGGCCAGCGGCTCCACCTGCGCCTGGTCCTGGACAGCCGGGACACGCGTCATCGGCGTGGCCTTCGCATCGCGCTGGAAGACAGCAGCACCTACTTTTCGCCCACGCGCGCCGACAACACGCCGCCCGAATTGCAACTGCCCACCCACCAGCGTGGCTGGCGCGAGATCGGCCGGATCCAGATCTCCACCACTCAACCGCTGGGCCTGGTGCGCGCCTGGTCCTGGTTGTGGCCCGATATACCGCTGCTGGTCTATCCGACACCCGAAGCCGATGCCCCTCCGCTGCCCGTCGCCCAAGGCACGCCCGCCGGCACGCGCCTGCATGTACTGGGCGAAGAACTGCACCAACTGCGCCCCTACCGCATCGGCGACGCCCGCCGCGCCATCGCGTGGAAGCACTCGGCGCGACGCGACAGCCTGCTGGTGCGCGAGTACGAGCAGCCCGTGGGCGTGGATGTACAACTGGACTGGCGGATGCTGGCCGGCCTGCCGTATGAACGTCGAATCGCGCGCCTGGCCAGTTGGGTCGACCAGGCCGAACGCGACGGTCGCCGCTATCGCCTGAACCTGCCTGGGCAAACGATCCTCGGCCCGGCGAAGGGGCCGCAGCACCGACACGAATGCCTTCGCGCCCTGGCGTTGCTTCCGCATGTCTGAGCTCCCCCTCCTGTCGCGCAGCAGCCGCTTGTGGGTCGGCGCCGCCACTTTGTTGTGCCTGCTGCCGCTGCTGCTGCAGCTGCCATTGCCGATGGCGCTGATGTTTTCGTTGTCGGCGCTGGCGACGATGGCGCTGTCATGGCGCCAGTCCATCGCCGCGCCGTTGCGACTGTTGCTGGTCGTGGGGATGCTGTTGGCGGTGTACTGGCAGACCGGTGCACGCTTGGGGCGCGATACCGGCTGCGCGCTGCTGGCGGCGATGCTGGCGATCAAGTCCTCCGAGCTGCGCACGTTGCGCGATGCCCGCAGCCTGCTGGGATTTGCCTTGTTCGCGCCGTTTGCCGCGTTCCTGCTCGATCAGGGCCCGATCAGCACGGTGCTGGCGCTGCTGGCCGTGCTGATCGCGCTGTTGTGCATGCAACGCATGGCCGACGAAGAAGCCCAGGCCCCTGCGCCCACGTGGCGCGAACAGGCGCGCGCGATCCTGCGTCTGGCCGTACTGGGCGTGCCACTGGCCTTGGCCGCTTTCTGGTTGTTTCCGCGCCTGGGCACCCCGCTCTGGGGAATTCCCGAGCGAGCGATGTCGCGTCCGGGCCTTTCCGACACCATGTCGCCCGGCCAATGGATCGACCTGATGGCCGACGACGCTCCCGCGTTCCGGGTGCAGTTCTTCGGCCCGCCCCCTGCCGCCGAGCAGCGCTACTGGCGCGGACCGGTGCTGTGGAACTTCGACGGCCGCACCTGGCGCGCGCTGCGCGGTGCCCCGGCGCTGGAAACCCCATTGGCCGAACGCCAGCCCGCGCGCTGGGACTACCAGATCGATTACGAACCCACCGACCGGCGGCAACTGGTGGCGCTGGACTTGCCGCTGCAGGCGCCAGGGGGTAGCCGACTGTCCTCCGACTACGTCCTCTCCAGCGACAACACACTGACCAGTCTCACCCGCTGGCGCCTGCAGTCGGTTCCTTCGCGACTCGAGCTTTCGCTCCCCGACTGGCGTCGCCGCGAAGCATTGCAGCTGCCGGCCGGCTTCAATCCACGCACGCTCACCTTGGGCAGGCAATGGCGCCAGCAGGCCGGCAGCGACGATGCCGCCATCGTGCGCCGCGCACTGGCCTGGATACACACCGACTTTGCCTACACACTCGACACCCCACTGGCCGGCCATGACGGCGTGGACGAGTTCCTGTTCGGCTACAAACAAGGGTTTTGTGAACATTTCAGCTCCGCGTTCGTGGTCCTGATGCGGGGGGCCGGGATTCCGGCGCGCGTGGTCACCGGGTTCGCCGGTGGCATCCGCAATCCACTCGGGGGCTACTACGTGATACGTCGCATGGATGCCCACGCATGGGCCGAGGTGTGGCTGCCGGGCCAGGGCTGGGTACGCGTGGACCCCACGGCCGCCGTCGCCCCCGAGCGCATCTACGACACCCTGGAGGACCGCCTGTCCCAGGACGCGGCGACGTCGGAAGGTGGGCGCTACAACATGGCGGACGTGGGCGATTGGCTGCGCCGCGGTTGGAACGAATTGGTGCTTTCCTTCGATGCCACGCGGCAGCAGCAACTCCTCCGACCGCTGGGCATCGGCCGGCTGGAACCGGCCCAGCTGATCGCGCTGTTCGCCACGTTCGCCCTGGCGGCCATCGGCTGGATGGCGTGGCTGCTCGCCCGAGGCGAGCGCGAGCGCGACCCATTGCTGCGAGCGTGGCGTCGCCTGGGCCGGCGCTATGCCCGCCTGGGCCTGAGCAGGGAACCTTACGAGCCCGCGCTGGCATGGGCCGATCGTGTCCGAAAGGAACTTGACGACCCGACCCTGGTCCTACTCAGCCAGCGTTTCGCCGAAGCGCGCTACGCTGCCGCCGTCGCCGACAGCGCACGCCGGCAACTCATCAAAGACCTGTACCAACATCGCCCGAACACCGGAGCCGCGTCATGAACATCCGCTTGGTCCTACCTTTCGTCGCGGTACTGTCGCTGGCCGCTTGCGCCACCGCCCCTAAACCATTGCAGGGGCAGTTCAGTGCGGTCAACCCGCGCGACGCGGTCACTGTGCAGCAGCAAACCGGCACGCCCGTACGCTGGGGCGGTCGCATCATCGAAACCCAGCCTGGGCCGGGCGAAACCTGTTTTCAGATGATTTCGCGCCCGCTCAGCGGCACCGGCCGGCCTGATTCCAGTTCCAACGATGCCAGCGATGGACGCTTCCTGGCATGCCGGGCCGGCTTCTATGATCCGGCCGTGTTCGAGCCGGGCCGCGACGTGACGTTCATCGGGACCATCACCGGCTACGAGAACACGCGCATCGGCGACTACGATTACCGTCTGCCGAAGATGGCCGCCGACGTGGTCTACCTGTGGCCGATCGTGCGCGAAGTGGATGTCGTGCCGATGTATCCGTACGGCCCGTGGGGCCCATGGGATCCGTGGTGGGGTCCGCGCTGGGGCCGCTGGTAAACCGCCAGGCCAGCCTGCACCCTGAAATATTCAGCCAGACGCCGCCTTCGGGCGGCGTCTGCGCATGCGCGGCAGTCAGGGCGCCTGCGTGCCAAACCGGCCCAGCGCAGCCCCGGCCAGCAGATGCAGATGCACGTGGTACACGGTCTGCCCGGCATCGCCGCGGCAATTCATCACGATGCGATAGCCGTTTTGCGCCAGGCCCTCGCGGCGCGCGTACTCCGCCGCGGCATAGGCCAACTTGCCGATCAGCGGCGCCTGTTCGGCGGTGACATCGTCCAGCGTGGGGATGGGATGGTGCTTGGGAATAAAGAGCACGTGCACCGGCGCCTGCGGCGCGATGTCGTTGAAGCCCAGTACTTCTTCGTCTTCGTAGACGATCGTGGCAGGGATCTCGCGGCGCAGGATCTTGCCGAAGAGCGTATCGGTCATGGCATCGACTCGCTTCCAGGGAACGACAGCTTAGCCGCTCGTCCTGCCCGACGGCGGCGTACTCGCCGCGCTGTCACGGTATCCAGCCGCGACCGGGTGTTATTCCGGCACTTCGCTGCGGCTGCCGAACGCATAGGACAGCGTGCCCCGGTCGACATACTCCAACTCCCCACCCAGCGGCATGCCCTGGGTGAGCCGACTCGGCCGCACCCGGTGCTGGCGAGCCAGCTGTGCCAGATAGTGCGCGGTTGCCTCGCCTTCGACCGTCGCGTTGGTGGCGATGATCAACTCCTCGACCTCGCCACCGGCCAGGCGTTCGCCAAAACGGTCCAGCCCCAGCTCACGTGGACCGATGCCATCCAAGGGCGAAAGCCGTCCCTGCAGGATGAAGTAGAGACCGCGGTAACCGGTGGCGCTTTCGATCGCCAGGCGGTCGGCCGGCGCTTCCACCACGCACAGCTGTTGCCGATCGCGACTGCCGCTGGCACAGATCGCACAGAGCTCGTTTTCGCTGAAGTCACGGCAAAGGCGGCAATGGCCGACGTGTTCCATGGCCTCGCCGAGCACCTGTCCCAGGCGTTTTCCGCCTTCGCGCTCACGCTCGAGCAGGTGATAGGCCATGCGCTGGGCGCTCTTCTGCCCCACGCCCGGCAACACGCGGAAGGCTTCGATCAATTGTTCGAGCAGGGGCAGGCTCATGGCGACCAGGCGGCCGGCAGGCCGATAGGAGCAACGGACCACGTCACGGCGCGCGCGTTTGCGCCGCGCCGTGCACGCGTGGCGATCAGAAAGGCATCTTCATGCCGGGCGGCAATTGCATGCCCGCGGTGGCCGAGCCCATCTTCGTCTTCGATTCGGCATCGATCTTGTTGGAGGCGTCGTTGAAGGCCGCGGCGATCAGGTCCTCCACCATCTCCGGGTCGGTCATCACGCTGGGATCGATGCGCACCTTGCGGCACTCCTTGGCGCCGGTCAGCGTCACGCTGACCATGCCGCCGCCGGCCGTGCCGGTCACTTCCAGGCGGGCCAGTTCTTCCTGGGCGCGCTGCAGGTTTTCCTGCATCTTCTGGGCCTGCTGCATGAGTTGGGCGATGTTGCCACGCATGGTCTTCTACTCTTCGTAAGGACGGATGGAATCGGGCACGACACGCGCACCCTGTTGCTGGATCAGGCGCTGCACATTCGGATCGGCGAGAAACGCCGCCTCGGCCGCCTCCTGGCGTTCGCCCTTGTGGCGATGATTGCGCTCGTGCAGCGTCTCGGCCTCTGCCTGGCCCGCATCGATCAGGATCTGAGGCGAATGGCCCGTAAGCCCGGCGATGGCCTGCGCCAGCTGGGAGATCGAACGATCCGAGCGCAGGTATTCAAATCCCTGTGCCAGCGAGAGTCGCAACACGCCATTTTCATGCGAGATGAAAGCCGCATGCGCCGCCAGCTGCCGTGACGGACCGGTGAGCTCGGCGCGCGAAACCAGATCGAGCCACTGTTCCGCATCAAGATCGGCATGGCCATCCGAATGCGCTGCGGCCGCAGGACGCGACGCGGCAACCACCGGCGCGGATATCGCAACAGGCGATTCCAGCACCGGAGGCGCCATCGCCATTTCCGGCATCATCGGGGGCGGCACGGGCTTGGCGCGCACTGGCGCGTCGTCCATGGCCCAAGGCGGCGGATCCTCGCTTGCCACGCGCGTGGCATTCGGCGCGCTCGGGGGCGGGACAGGCAACTGGATCGGCGGCGGCGCCGGAGCCCGCACGGGCGAGGCCCTGGCAATTTCGGCCTCATCGACAGACACCGGCGCAGACGCCTGGGCCGCCGCGGCAGAGGCTGACGGCGTAGCCGTGCCACTGCCGGCACCCTGGCCCTGCCCGACCATGCCACTGCCTTGGCCCGGCGCTATCGGTGCGGCGGGACGGAAGGCCAGCATGCGCAACACCGCCATCTCAAAGCCGGCGCGGGGACTCGGCGCCAGGTACAGGTCGCGACGCCCATTGAGTGCCATCTGGTACCACAGCTGCACGACCTCCGGTCGCAACCGCGCGGCAAACGCCTGGGGATCCAGGCCATCGCCCGACAGCGGGGCACCCGGCACCAATTGCTGCACCTGGATGCGATGCAACGCCTCGGCCAGTGCTTCCAGCACGCCACCCCAGTCGGGCGAGAACTCCGCCAGCGCGGCCGTCACCTGCATCAAGCGCGCGCCATCGCCGTCGGCCAATGCGTCCAACATCGCGCCCACCTGGGTGCGATCCACCGTTCCCAGCATGGTGCGGACGACGTCTTCGCGCAGTGCGCCACCGGCGTAGGCGATTGCCTGGTCCAACAGCGACAGGCCATCACGCAGGCTGCCATCGGCGGCCTTGGCCAACTGCACGATCGCGGTGGCGTCGGCGTCGATCTGCTCGGCCGCCAGGATCCGGGTCATCTGGCCCTGGATCTGGTCCTCGTCCAAGCGCTTGAGATTGAACTGCAGGCAGCGCGAGAGCACGGTGACCGGCAGCTTCTGCGGATCGGTGGTGGCCAGCAGGAACTTGACGTGTTCAGGCGGCTCTTCCAGCGTCTTCAGCAGCGCATTGAACGCCGCCTTGGACAGCATGTGCACTTCGTCGATCAGGTAGACCTTGAACTTGCCGCGCGAAGGCATGTATTGCGCGTTCTCGATCACCTCGCGCACGTCGTCCACGCCCGTGTTGGACGCGGCGTCGATCTCCAGCAGGTCGATATACCGGCCCACGTCGATATCCAGGCAGGCCGCACACTGCCCGCAGGGGTCGGCACTGGTGCCCTGTTCGCAGTTCAGCGATTTGGCGAAGATGCGCGCGATCGTGGTCTTGCCCACGCCCCGGGTGCCGGTAAACAGGAAGGCGTGGTGCACACGGCCACTGTCCAGCGCATTGGTGAGCGCACGGACCACGTGTTCCTGGCCTACCAGCTCAGCGAAACGCTTGGGGCGCCACTTGCGGGCAAGTACGAGATAGGACATCGGCCGGCCGTCTAGATCTGAACCGACATTGTGCCATGCCCACCGCCTGCGACCGTCGCCGCTATCACCCGGCCTTGTCGAAGCGGCCGCTGGAGGCTAGAATTTGCGGCCCTGCGGCGTAGGCCTCAGGCACGGAGAGGTGTCCGAGTGGTTGAAGGAGCACGCCTGGAAAGTGTGTAAGCGTCTAAACCGCGCTTCGGGGGTTCGAATCCCCCTCTCTCCGCCAGATTTGCAGTAAACAGGCCGCGCCCCAGGTGCGGTTTCGTCTCTATGGTGGCCCCGTCGGCCCCTCGCGACGCTAGGTCGAAAATCCCGCCAGGGCCGGAAGGCAGCAACGGTATCGATCGACGCGGGCGCCGAGGTCAGCCGGCGGGGCCATCGCCCTTTGGGTGATGGCTTTGCCCGGTTTGCGGGCTCGTCCCGGAAGTTGCTGCGCAACTTGGGCACCAGTTCCACCTTGCCTATACCCCGCTACTTCGCCGCGCCCATGTTTCCAAAGGTTCTTCTCCCATCTGGTTTGGGGGACGGCGCATGGCTTTCCCGGCGCTTTGGATCGCGGCTTGCGAGTTGGTTTTTATTGTGGCCGCGGTGGTGTGGGCGGTGAGTTGGTGTGACTTACGGTGCGGATCCCGTCATGTCGGGGTGGTGTTTCGCGGTTCGGGCGGTATTTATATCGGCCCTCTCCCTTTGGCTGGCGCTTTTTGATCGCGGCTTGCGAGTTGGGTTTTTTTGTTGAGGGCGCGGTGGGTTTGGGCGGTTGGTGGCATTGGCTTGCGGTGCGGGCCCCGTCCAGTCGGGATGGTGGGTCGCGGTTCGAGCGGCCATCCATGGCCGCACTCACCGCACGTGGGCCATCCATGGCCCACTGACCCACCACCCCGACAGGACGGCGCAAGGCGCGTGATTTTTACGGCTTCGATGAAGACGCGCCGGAGAGGGGGGGAGGGAAGAGCGGCGTCCCGACCGTTGAGGCGATCTGTGAGTGGCGCACTTCGCTCAATCATCGAAGCCGTGAGGCGTCGGGAAGAGCGGCATCCCGATTGTTGAGGCGATGTGTGAGTCGCGCTTCGATCAAGTCATCGAAGCCGCGAGGCGCCAGGTCGCGATAGCAATCGTGAGCTCGGCTCTGCTCTTCCCCTCCCCCCCCACCCGGCGCGTCTATATCGAAGTGGGGAACTCAAAGCGCCATGCGCCGAGCTGGCGGGGTGGTGGGTCAGTGGGCCATGGATGGCCCACGTGCGGTGAGTGCGGCCATGGATGGCCGCTCGAACCGCGACCCACCATCCCGGC
>DASWQJ010000086.1:0-3701 GCA_036403795.1 Stenotrophomonas sp. | reverse complement strand
ACGGTGCCGGTGATCAACCTCGAGACGATCACCCATCCCTGCCAGGAGCTGGCGCATGCGCTTGCGCTGCAGGAGCATTTCGGGACGAGCGACCTGCGCGGCAAGAAGTACGTGCTGACCTGGACCTACCACCCCAAGCCGCTCAATACCGCCGTGGCCAACTCGGCGCTGACCATCGCCACCCGCATGGGCATGGACGTGACCCTGCTGTGCCCGACCGAACAATACCTGCTCGACGAACGCTACATGGGCTGGGCTGCGCAGAACGTGGCCGAGAGCGGTGGTTCGCTTACCGTCAGCCACGATATCGAGAGCGCCTATCGCGGTGCGGACGTGGTCTACGCCAAGAGCTGGGGCGCGCTGCCGTTCTTCGGCAACTGGGCGCCGGAAAAGCCGATCCGCGACCAGTACAAGCACTTCATGGTCGACGAGGCCAAGATGGCCCTCACCCATAACGGTGTCTTCAGCCATTGCCTGCCGTTGCGGCGCAATGTCAAAGCCACCGACGCGGTGATGGATTCGCCCAACTGCATCGCCATCGACGAAGCCGAGAACCGCCTGCACGTGCAGAAGGCGGTGATGGCGGCGCTGGTCGGCCAGCGCTGACGTCCGTTCCCTACCGGTTCGCCGCGACCCGCGCGTGAGCGCTGCCGCGGACCGACCTCCCTCCATGTTGTCCCCGTTACCTGCAGGATTTCCCCCATGAGCAAGAAAGACATCGTCCTCGCCTTTTCCGGCGGCCTCGACACCAGCTTCTGCGTGCCGTACCTGCAGGAGAAGGGCTACGCCGTGCACACCGTGTTCGCCGACACCGGCGGCGTGGATGAGGACGAGCGTGACTTCATCGAGAAGCGCGCGGCCGAACTGGGCGCGGCCAGCCATGTCACCGTCGATGGCGGCCCTGCGATCTGGGAAGGTTTCGTCAAGCCGTTCGTATGGGCTGGCGAGGGCTACCAAGGCCAGTATCCGTTGCTGGTGTCGGATCGTTACCTGATCGTGGATGCGGCATTGAAGCGTGCCGCCGAACTGGGCACCCGCATCATTGCGCATGGCTGCACCGGCATGGGCAACGACCAGGTGCGTTTCGACCTGGCGGTGAAGGCCCAGGGCGATTACCAGATCGTGGCGCCGATCCGCGAGATCCAGAAAGAACACACCCAGACCCGCGCCTACGAACAGAAGTACCTCGAAGAGCGCGGTTTTGGCGTGCGCGCCAAGCAGAAGGCCTACACCATCAACGAGAACCTGCTGGGCGTGACCATGTCCGGTGGCGAGATCGACCGCTGGGAGGCCCCGGGCGAGGGTGCGCGTGGCTGGTGTGCGCCGCGCAACGCCTGGCCGACCGAGACCCTGACGGTGACCTTGAAGTTCGTCGAAGGCGAAGCGGTCGAGCTGGATGGCAAGGCGCTGCCGGGTGCGCAGATCCTGGCTCGCCTCAACAAGTTGTTTGCGCAGTACGGGGTGGGTCGTGGCGTGTACACCGGCGATACCGTGATCGGCCTGAAGGGCCGGATCGTGTTCGAGGCGCCGGGCCTGGTATCGCTGCTGGCTGCCCATCGTGCGCTGGAAGACGCGGTGCTGACCAAGCAGCAGAACCGCTTCAAGCCTGAAGTGGCCCGCAAGTGGGTGGAGCTGGTGTACGAAGGCTTCTACCACGACCCGCTCAAGACCGATATCGAGGCTTTCCTGAAGTCGTCCCAGTCCAAGGTCAACGGCGAAGTCGTGCTCGAGACCCGTGGCGGCCGCGTGGACGCGGTGGCAGTGCGTTCGCCGCACCTGCTCAACGCCAAGGGCGCGACGTACGCGCAGTCGGCCGACTGGGGCGTGGAGGAGGCCGAGGGCTTCATCAAGCTGTTCGGCATGAGCTCGACCCTGTACGCGCAAGTCAATCGCTGAAGGCACCGGCCCGCAAGACATGGACGAACTACGCATCAGCTGCGAGCGCAAGGACATGGATCTTGAAACGATCCATGGCTTTCTCTCCACGCAAGCCTATTGGAGTCGCGGCATTCCCCGCGACACCGTGGCGCGCGCGCTGGACGGTTCGCTGTGTTTCGGCGCGTTCTTGCCGGCGCACGGCCAGGTCGGGTTCGCGCGGGTCGTCACCGACCGCGCGACCTTTGCCTACCTGGCCGATGTCTTCGTGCTGCCGACGCATCGTGGGCGCGGCCATGCCAAGGCGTTGGTCGCGGCCGTGATGGCGCACCCGCAATTGCAGGGGCTGCGTCGTTTCATGCTGGCTACTTCCGATGCGCATGCGCTCTACGCGCCGTTCGGCTTCGCGCCGCCGGCCAGTCCGCAGACGCTGATGGAGATATCCCGTCCAAATTCCTACACCCACGCGGACTAAGCCGCACCCTGCGCCGACGATGAACGAATTGCTGGAAAACACGCTGCATCACCTGCAAGCCCTCGTTGGCTTCGATACTCGAAATCCGCCACGCGCCATCGCGGCCGAGGGCGGCATCTTCGACTACCTGGCGGCCAACTTGCCCGGGTTCGAGGTCGAGGTGATCGACCACGGCGCAGGCGCGGTGAGCCTGTATGCCGTTCGCGGCACGCCGCGGTATCTGTTCAACGTGCACTTGGACACGGTGCCCGATTCGCCGCACTGGAGCGCCGACCCGCACGTGATGCGTCGTCTCGATGACCGCGTGGTCGGCCTGGGTGTGTGCGACATCAAGGGCGCGGCTGCGGCCTTGGTCGCCGCCGCCAACGCCGGCAGCGGTGACTCCGCCTTCCTGTTTTCCAGCGACGAAGAGGCCAACGACCCGCGTTGCATTGCGGCGTTCCTGGCCCGCGATGCGTCCTACGAGGCGGTATTGGTCGCCGAGCCGACGATGGGCGAGGCAGTGCTGGCGCATCGTGGGATCAGTTCGGTGCTGATGAAGTTCGCAGGCCGCGCCGGCCATGCGTCCGGCAAGCAGGATCCATCGGCCAGCGCGCTGCACCAAGCCATTCGCTGGGGCGATCAGGCGTTGGACCACGTCCAGTCGCTGGCCCATGCCCGCTTCGGTGGGCTGACCGGCCTGCGGTTCAACATCGGCCGCATCGAAGGCGGCATCAAGGCGAACATGATTGCGCCGGCCGCCGAGGTGCGCTTTGGCTTCCGGCCCCTGCCGTCGATGGACGTGGCGGGCCTGTTGGCCGATTTCGCTGGTTTCGCCGACCCGGCCGCAGCCCATTTCGAGGAAACGTTCCGCGGGCCAAGCCTGCCTTCCGAAGCCGCTCCCAACGAGAGCGGCGCGCGGGCCGAAGAGCGTCGGCTGGCTGCGCGCGACGTGGCCGACGCGCTGGACCTGCCCATTGGCAATGCAGTCGACTTCTGGACCGAGGCGTCGCTGTTTTCGGCCGGAGGCTATACCGCGTTGGTCTACGGTCCCGGCGACATCGCCCAAGCGCATACCGCCGACGAATGGGTCACGCTGGACCAGTTGCAGCGTTATGCCGAATCGGTCCATCGCATCATCAACGGCGCGCGTTGAGCGCACCGCACTTCCTCCTACGCAAAGAACCCGCATGTCGCCTGCCGCCCCGCACAAACAGACCCGTCAGACCATCGTGCGCCTGCTCTCGAGCATGGCCAGCGCGAAGGAAATCTCGCAATACCTCAAGCGCTTCTCGCAGATCGATGCGAAGCGCTTTGCCGTGGTCAAGGTCGGCGGCGCCGTGTTGCGCGACGACCTCGAAGCGCTGACTTC
>DASWQJ010000085.1:0-10333 GCA_036403795.1 Stenotrophomonas sp. | reverse complement strand
ACGAGGCGCGCCTGCTCGGCGCCGACTGCATCCTGCTGATCGCCGCCGCGCTCGGCGACGCCACCCTGGCCGAGCTCAACCACCTGGCGCTCGAGCTGGGCATGGACGTGCTGCTGGAAGTGCACGACCTGGACGAACTGGAGCGCGCGCTGCAGGTGCCGGCGCCGCTGGTCGGCATCAACAACCGCAACCTGCGCACCTTCGAGGTCAGTCTCGACACCACGCTGGCGATGCGCGACGCGGTGCCGCGCGACCGGCTGCTGGTGACCGAGAGCGGCATCCTGGTGGCCGACGACGTGCAGCGCATGCGTACCAGCGGCATCCATGCCTTCCTGGTCGGCGAGGCGTTCATGCGCGCCGAGGAGCCCGGCGAAGCGCTGCGCGAGTTGTTCTTCCCATGAGCGATGCCTATCCCGCCCCGCGCGAGGGGGCCTGCCTGGTGGTGTTCGATTTCGACCACACCCTCTACAACGGCGATTCGGGCAGTCACCTGTTCGCCTGGCTGATCCGCCGCAATCCGCTGCGCCTGCTGGCCGCACTGCTGGCCACGCCGCTGCTGGGTCCGTTGGTGGCCATGCTGCCCACCCGCCGTCACGGCATCAGTGGCTATGTGTGGATCGCGACTTTCGGCCTGCATCGTCCGCGCGAGTTCAACCGGGTCATCGATGCGTACGTGCTCAAGCACGAGGCGCAGGTGCGCCAACGGCTGCTACCGCAGGCGCTGGAGGTGTTCACCGGGCATCGTCGCCAGGGCGACCGCGTGGTCGTGGCGACCGGCGCCCCGCCTGAGCTGGCGCGTGCCATCCTGGCCTTCGTGGCCCACCAGGACGTGCCGGTGATCGGCAGCCAGGTGGGCGCGCGCTGGGGCGCGGTGGTGGCCACGCGCCACTGCCACAACGAGGAAAAGATGCGCATGCTGCGCGAGCGCGGTTATGGCGACATCGCCATCGCCTATTCGGACAGCACCGCCGACCTGCCCTTGCTGCAGGCCGCTCGCGCGCCCGTCGTCGTCAACCCCAAGCGGCGCAGCGTCGCGACCTTCCGGCAGGTGCTGCCGGCGGGAACGCCCATCCTCAACTGGGGATGCGGCGACCGGGCCGGCGAGCCGACCATCAACGCCTGACCGGCCCTGGCGGCGCGCGCGCGTCCAGGTCCGTGTTGGTATTCCGCCAGCAATAAGCGACCACGTCGCCGAACTCCCCGCCGCGCCTGATGAGGCAAGGCGGGGGTCTCGCATCCATGCCTTCAGCGGGTGCCGTACAGCACGACCGTCTTGCCGCGGGCATGCAGCAAGCCATCGGCCTGCAGCTTCTTCAGTACCCGGCCGGCCATTTCGCGCGAGCAGCCCACCAGGCGCGCCAGCTCCTGGCGTGACACGCGCAACTGGGTGCCCTGCGGGTGGCTCATCGCCTCCGGCTCGCGCGCCAGGTCGTGCAGCGTGCGCACGATCCGGTCGGTGACATCCAGGAAGGCCAGTCGGCTGGCCTTGCGCGTGGTGTCGAGCAGGCGCTTGGAGAGCTGCACCCCAATGGCATACAGCAGCCGCGGCGCATCCGAGGTCAGGCTGGTCTGCATCAGCTGGTGGAGGCGGTCGTAGCCGATCTCGGCCAGCTCGCACTGGCTGCGCGTGCGCAGGATCACCTCGCGGGTGTCCGACTCGATGAACAGCCCCATTTCCCCGACAAACTCACCGGCGCCGAAGTAGCCCAGCACCAGTTCGCGATCGTCGTCTTCCTCGGCAATGATGCTGATCGAGCCGCTGATCACATAATAGAGCGTGCCCGCCGGATCGCCTGGCCGGAACACGTCGGTCCGGGTCGGATAGCGCCGGCGGTGGCTGTGGGCCAGGAATCGCTCGATGGTCGCCGTGTCCAGGGACAAGGGAGCGGATGGGCGTACAGGTGACGTACCCGTTAGGTTACCTAGGCTCATGGCTGGTCCGCGGCTCAATTCCCGGAGCTTAACGGCCTGAGTCACCTCAGGTAAACCATTGTCGATGCAAGTCCCGTGCGCAGCCGCCCGGTTTGCCCCATAATTCCCCCTTTCCCGTACCCCCAAAGGATCGACCGCCGTGGTCAAGCCGTTGCCTCGCCTGAGGTTGCAAGGTTTCAACAACCTCACCAAGGCGCTGAGCTTCAACATCTACGACGTCTGCTACGCGCGCACCGAAGAGGAGCGCCAGCGTTACATCGAGTACATCGATGAGCAGTACGACTCCGATCGCCTGACCCAGATCCTGACGGATGTTGCCGAGATCATCGGTGCCAACATCCTCAACATCGCGCGCCAGGATTACGACCCGCAAGGCGCTTCGGTGACGATCCTGATCTCCGAAGAGCCGGTGATCGACAAGAAGCAGGCCGGCAAGGAGCTGATCGCCGATGCGGTGGTCGCGCACATGGACAAGAGCCACATCACCGTCCATACCTATCCTGAGACCCATCCGCAGGAAGGCATCGCCACGTTCCGCGCCGACATCGACGTCGCCACCTGTGGCGTGATCTCGCCGCTGAAGGCCTTGAACTACCTGATCGAGAGCCTCGAGTCGGACATCGTGATCATGGACTACCGCGTCCGTGGCTTCACCCGCGATGTGAAGGGCAAGAAGCACTTCATCGACCACAAGATCAACTCGATCCAGAACTTCCTGGCCAAGAACACCAAGGCCCGGTACGAGATGTTCGACGTCAACGTCTATCAGGAAAATATCTTCCACACGAAGATGCACCTGAAGGACTTCGACCTGGACCAGTACCTGTTCGAAGAGAAGGCCAAGAACATCTCGTTCAAGGAGCGCATGAAGATCGAGGCGCTGCTCAAGCGCGAGATCGAAGAGCTCTTCCACGGACGCAACCTGGCCGAATGAGGGTTACATCCGGTTCGGGCTGCGCCTATTAGGCTGCAGCCCACGAATCGACAGGCGGGACGGCCCGCCACGCGCTAACCCGCGTTACAAAGCCGACGGCGGCCCGGTGTGCAGACACCGGGCCGCCTTTTTTTTGCGTAAACCGTAGGGAGTGTGTGATGGCGTGGATCTACCTGTTGCTGGCGGGCCTGTTCGAGATCGGGTTTGCCTTGGGCCTCAAATACAGCCAGGGCTTCACCCGCCCGTGGCCCAGCGTGGCCACCGTGATCACGGCCGCCATCAGCCTGTGGCTGCTCACCCAGGCCCTGCGCACCATCCCGGTGGGCACCGGCTATGCGGTGTGGACCGGCATCGGCGCGATCGGCGTGGCCATCCTGGGCATCTTCCTGTTCGGCGACAGCGCCTCGTGGCCGCGCCTGGCCTGCATCGGCCTGATCGTGGCCGGCGTGGTGGGGCTCAAGCTGGTGTCATGAGGTGGCCCGCGATACAGGCTGCGCCCACGCGCGTGCCTGCTCCGGCGGACAGGTCGCCGATGCCGCTCAGAGGCGGTAAGCGACCGCCTTCATCAGCTTGGACGCCAGTGCCATCGCCGCCGGGATGGGCTGGGGCAACACCCGTGCACCGGCCTGCTCGGCGTGCTCGGCGTGCCGCGCCTCGTCGGCTTTCATTACCCGCAGGATCTCGCGACTGCGTAGATCCGCCGGCGGCAGGTCTTCCAGGTGCTCATCCAGGTGCGACTCGACCTGGCGCTCGGTCTCCACCACGAAGCCCAGGCTCCAGTCATCGCCCCGCAACGCGGCCAGCGCCCCCAGCGTGTAGCTGCCGGCATACCAGAGGGGGTTGAACAGGCTGGGGCGGCTGTCCAGTTCGCGCAGCCGATCCGAACACCACGACAAGTGGTCGGTCTCTTCCTGCGCGGCCTCCAGCAAGTGCGCGCGGGTCCGGGCATCGCGCGCCACCGCCGCCTGGCCGAAATACAGGCCCTGTGCGCAGACCTCACCGACGTGGTTGATCCTCATCAGCCCCGCGCTGTGGCGCCGCTCGGCCTCGTCCAGGGGCACCTCGGGCGTTTTGCCGGCCGGATTGGCGCGCAGCGCCGCCGGGTCGCCGAAGACGGTCTCCAGGGCGCGCTGGGCTTCCAGCAGGACATGGTCCAGGGGCGAGTGGCGGCGCAGGGCGGCCGGATCCGGGGCGTTTGCGTTCATGCCCCGATTCTCGCCGCCCGCCCCCGGCCTGCCAACCCGTCTGCGGCGGGGCGGGCGGGCGCCCCGGAAGGGCAGGGAGCGGTCGGTTGCGCCGCAGGGACGTGCCTAGTACAATCCCGCCTCTTGTGTTTCGCCTTCACAACGCGCGGCAAAGTTCCGGTCCCGGAATCAGCCCGACGACTTCAACCTCAGAGTTCTCTCATGACTACGTTTACCGCAAAGTCCGAGACCGTCCAGCGCGACTGGTATCTCGTTGACGCCTCCGGCAAGACGCTTGGCCGTCTCGCTTCCGAACTGGCCCGCCGCCTCCGCGGCAAGCACAAGCCGGTTTACACCCCGCACGTCGATACCGGTGATTACCTCGTGGTGATCAATGCCGAGAAGATCCACGTCACCGGCAAGAAGCTGCAGGACAAGATGTACCACCGCTTCACCGGCTACATCGGCAATCTGAAGACCGAGTCCCTCGCCCAGGCGCTTGAGCGCCACCCGGAGCGAGTGATCGAGATCGCCGTCAAGGGCATGCTGCCGAAGGGTCCGTTGGGCCGCGACATGTATCGCAAGCTCAAGGTCTACGCCGGCCCGAATCATCCGCACGCCGCCCAGCAGCCGCAGGTCCTGGATATCTAATCATGGCTATCACTCAGAATTACGGCACTGGCCGTCGCAAGTCCTCCACCGCCCGCGTGTTCCTGCGCAAGGGTTCGGGCAAGATCACCGTCAACGACCGTCCGCTGGACGAGTTCTTCGGCCGTGAGACCGCGCGCATGATCGTGCGCCAGCCGCTGGAGCTGACCAAGAACACCGAGAGCTTCGACATTCTCGTCACCACCACCGGCGGCGGCACCACCGGCCAGGCCGGCGCGATCCGCCTGGGCATCGCCCGCGCGCTGGTCGAGTACGACGAGACCTTGAAGTCCGAGCTGCGCAAGGCCGGCTTCATGACGCGCGACGCCCGTGAGGTCGAGCGTAAGAAGGTCGGTCTGCACAAGGCTCGCCGCGCTACCCAGTTCTCCAAGCGCTGATCCATCGCGCATCTGGGGCCCTTTCGGGGGCACACGAAAAGCCCGGCCATTGGCCGGGCTTTTTCGTTGCGTGGGTGGATGTGGCGGGGCGGTCCATTCGCGTGGAGTAGCCGCAGCACGGCCAGCCCCCGGCATCACGCACACAAAAAGAAAGGCCCGATCAGTGATCGGGCCTTTCTGGTATTTGGCTGCCCCGGATGGATTCGAACCACCGATGCCTGAGTCAGAGTCAGGTGCCTTACCGCTTGGCGACGGGGCAATATGTCGTCGGATGGCGATTATCGCACGTATCGAGCGTGCTGAAAACTGGTTCGGGCCAATCGACGAGCGGTCCCGGCCGGGTTGCCGCGAGCCGCGATTCTGGCGCTTCGGGCGCAGGGCCTCAACCGTAATCCCGCAAACGCGTTCCAGCGTAGTCCCGCCTGGACACGAGCCACTCGGCATCGGCATCGGCATGGCCAGCTTCCGGACCACAGGCTGCGACAACGCCTGATGCAGCGGCGCGCGACCGTTCCATCGCCGTGCAATGCGAAGACGTTTGACGGTTTGCCCGTGCCACGCCTGCCTGTGTAATTGGCCGCGGCTCGCCGAGCACCCCAGATGCCACGGGTGCCTGGACGATGCCGGCACACCGCGCCGGCGCCTGCCTGCGTCCGGCAAAGACGACTCGAATCGAGAGAAAGCCACCTTCATGACCCTACTGCCCAAGATACTCACTGCGATCCTCGCGGGATCCGCGCTGGCGCCGACAGCTCCCGCCCATGCCGACATCGGCAGCGACACCGCTCAGCTACTGACCATGATGTACCGCGACACGCGACAGGATTGCGGCTCGCCGTCGCTCCCGGCCTACCTGTGCTCGGGCGTCATGCTGCGTGCGACCACGCCATCCACGGCGTACCAGTTCTACAGCATCAGCCCAAGCGCCCAGAAGATCGGTGGTGTCTCGGTTTCCTACTTGCGGCAGGACGCGAAGTACCAGCACCTGGCCTATCGCATGACCAGTGGTTTTATTTTCGACAACGCGCTCGACAACCCGGGCGACCACGTCGATCACCAGCCCAGGTGCGCTTTCCCCATCGATGGCGCCACCAATTCGCGGGCGGACGGTGGTTGCGGCGACTACCAGCGCAACGACAACGTAGCCAAGATCGTGGAAGGCTATTGCGACAAGATCGGGGTGACCACCGCCGAGCAATGGGTCAACCGCTACTTCACGGCCAATGGTTCTTACCGCGCGCAGAGCGGCATGTTCTGTGCCTTCGATATCCGCAGCGGCAAGGCGGGCGCGGCGCAGGCGTTCTACCAGAACATCCGTGCCCAAAGCCTGCTCGCCGACCGGGGATTGGTGTTCAACAACGGCGAGTTCCAGGAGAACGAATTGATCCTGGCGCCGTGGCAGATCGAAGTGCCGCGATCGCCTTCCATCCTCGCGGCGTTCTACGTCAACGAAAGCGGTGTGGCCGGCGCGCGCCTCAGCCAGGTGCAGTGGTACCTGGCGACCGGCCAGGTACTGCCGGCCATCGCGCTTGCCTTGCCCGCCTCGCGACAGCAGGACGCGCGCTTTACCTATCAGGTGGCCAAGCAGGCGATCCTGCCGATCTCCGAAGCCAAGGCCTGCGAGCGCTACGTACAGAGCGCGCGATGGTTGAATCGCTACGATCCGGGTTTCAAGAAGAACCTCATGTCGTTGGAAGTCACTCCCACGCAATGCGGGCGCCAGACCCAGGCCAACCAGACCAACCACTTTTTCAACGAACTGGTCGCGTCCCGCTATCTGGATCCGGAGTGGGTCAACAACGCGGACAACAAGACCGACAACATCCGGGGCATGCGCCGCCAACTGGTGTGCGCGATGAACATCGCGCGCAACCAGCCCAGCTGGCTACTGGAGCCGTCGCGGCCCAACACGACCCATGAGAAGGCGATGGCGTCAGGGTGCAACCACGCGACGGGTTGAGCCTCGGCGCGCTGCGCCAGATCCAGCGGCAAGCCGTGATGTCATGAGCGCCACTACATGGATCTGAGCGCACGGCTTCCCATGCGAATCGCACGCATGCCTACGCGGATGCGTGCGTTTTTGCGTCCGGGCGGTGCCGGCATCCCCTCCCTCAAGTGTGACGGAAATCACATCAGTGAATGGGGCATCTTGGCTCCGTAAAGAGATGCAGATCACATCGCTTGAGGGGCCCCCGAGTACGGCGCGGCGAGACGAGAGTGCGCCGCGGCCGGAAAATAAGCCGCAAAACCCTTACAGGACAGGTCATGCCGCCGACTCCATGGTTCCGACTGAACGCGCTTCCACGTAGGAATTGTCGAATATCGTGAATAGCGGATCGACTGGAATGATTGCCGAAATTCCCAACGGTACTTCGGCACGCCTCTCAGGATCTTTCTGAGTCCGGCATCGGGACGGCAAGACAGGCAATCGCCTGCGAGCCATCCGAAGAAGCTGGCGTCTTGCCATCCACTGGCAGGGCGGTAGCCGCAAGAGGGAATCCCAGTAACCACCATCACGCGACCGGCCCGTCGGACGTGGATGGCCACCCTTTGCCCACTCATTGACCCGAACCTTTCCCGGAGAAGCCCCATGTCCGTCCTCAAGTATTCGATCGCCACGCTCATCGCCGCCGCCGGCCTTGTCCCCTTCGCACCGGCACGTGCCGACGTCGGCTCGGACACCGCCGACCTGCTCAACCTGATGTACCAGGACACCCGGCAGGACTGCGGCTCCCCGTCGCTCCCGGCCTTCCTCTGCTCCGGCGTGTTGCTGCGCGGCACGACCCCTTCGACGGCCTACCAGTTCTATAGCATCAGCCCGAAGAACAAGGCGCGCGGTGGCGTTTCCGTCTCCTATCTGCGCACCGACGCCAAGTTCAAGACGCTGGCCTATGGCTACAAGAGCGGCTTCATCTTCGACGCGACGCAGGACAATCCTGAGGACCACCAGGACTACAAAGTGCTGTGCTCGTTTGCGATTGATGCCGCCACCGACAACCGCGATCAGAACGGCTGCGGCGACTCCGCGCGCACCCCGAACGACGTCGAAAAATTCTGCGACCAGATGGGCATCACCACCGCCGAGCAATGGCTGGAGCTCTACCGCAGCAAGTCGCCCAGCCATTCGGCGCAGTGCGGATTCGACGTGCGAGAGGGCAGCGCTGGCGCCGCCGATTCGTTCTACCAGAGCATTCGCGCGATGGGCCTGATCTCCGACGAGTCGTTCAATGAGGACAACGAGCTGATCATGGCGCCCTGGGAGATCGACCCGCCGAACTCGCCCTCGATCCTGGCTTCGTTCTTCGTCAACGCCTCGGGCCGTGAAGGCGCGCGCCTGAACCAGATCCAGTGGTACCAGGCCGCCAAGCAGTTCCTGCCGGCCATCGAGATGCAACTCCCGCAGACCATGGCGGACGAGGCGACGTTCGTCTACAAGGCCGTCGACCAGGCCATCTTCCCGATGACCCAAACCAACCAGTGCGACAGCTACATCGCCAGCGCTACCTGGACCGAGTACCCGGGCGCGAAGTTCGGTGGCAAGCGCATCAAGAGTCTGAAGGTCGTGCCGACCGAGTGCGGCCGCCGTATCCCGTCCGGGCAGACCAACAACCTCTTCAACGAGCTCGTCAGCAAGTACTACCTGGATCCGGCATGGGTCAACAATCAGGACAACCATGCCGAGAGCATCTCGTCGATGCGGCGCCAGTTGGTCTGCCAGATCGTCATCAACCGCAACCAGCCCAAGTGGAGCCTGGAACCGATCCGCACCAACGTCACCCATCAAGAGTCCATTGCCAGCGGTGATTGCGACTACAAGTGATCGTGCTACACGGCGGCCGGAATCGGAATCCATCCCCGATCCGGCGGCCGTGAGGCGACGGGTGTGATGCAAGTCGGAGCCATCGTCACCGACGCCACCCGTGCGCCGCCAAACCTACTCATTCAACCGATCAAAGCATTGGAATACTGCTCATGTCTCGTCTCAAAACTACCTCGCTGGCCCTGCTCGCGTTCACCGGAATGTTGCACTTCTCGCCGGCCCGCGCGGATGTCGGCACCGATACCGCCAAACTGCTTACGATGATGTACCAGGACACGCGACAGGATTGCGGCCGCACCACGCGTCCGGCGTTCCTGTGTTCGGGCGTGCTGCTACGCGCCACGACTCCTTCCACGGCTTATCAGTTCTACAGCGTCAGCCCGGCAAGCCAGGCGCGGGGTGGCGTTTCCGTTTCCTACCTGCGCCAGGACGCCAAGTTCAAATCGCTGGTCTTCAACATGAACAGTGGATTCGTGTTTGATTCGGTGATGGAAAACCCGGCCGACCAGCAAGACTACCGCGTGCTCTGCGCGTTCCCGATCGATGGCGCGTCCGACCGCCGTAACGGCAGCGGCTGCGGCGACTACAACCTGACCTCCACGGTGGAAAATGCTTGCCAGCAGATGGGCGTGACCACCGCAGAGCAGTGGATCACCCGCTACCGCCAGGCCGATCCGACCTACAAGCAGGGCTCGCAGTGTTCCTTCGACGTGCGCCAAGGCGCCGCACACGGCACCGCGAACGCATTCCAACAGAACCTGCGCGCCAGGAACCTGCTGGGCAGCGAGGGCTTCGCGATGAACAACGAGCTGGTGTTGTCGCCGTGGGCGGTCGATGCGCCTGGTTCACTGCCCATCCTCGCCGCGTTCTATACCAATAGCGCGGGCATCGCCGGCGCGCGCCTGAGCCAGATCCAGTGGTATCAAAGCACGCGCCAGTTCCTGCCGGCGATCAGCATCCGGCTGCCGCAATCGCAGTCCCAGAATGCCAGTTTCCGATACGAGCCCGCGCAGCAGGCCATCTACCCGGTCACCGCGGCGGACAAATGCGATCGCTATGTGCAAAGCGCGAGCTGGATCACGCGATACGATCCTGGCTTCCGCCGGGACATCACCACGCTCTCCGTCGTCCCCACCGCTTGTGGCCGCGGTGTCCAGTCGGACCAGACGAACAACTTCTTCAACGAGATGATCGCCGGGTTCTACCTCAGCCCGGAATGGATCAACAACAGCGACAACCCGGCGACCAACATCGCTTCGATGCGCCGCCAGCTGATCTGCCACTTCACCGTTGCCCGTGGCAAGGCCTCGTTCAACCTGGAGCCGTCGCGCCCGCTGATCAGCCAAGGCGAAACAAACGCGGCAGGCTGCAACAACGTCTGAAGGCGCACGCCAGCGCGAGCACCATGACAAGCCCG
>DASWQJ010000084.1:0-12915 GCA_036403795.1 Stenotrophomonas sp. | reverse complement strand
GCGGGAAGTGGAGAGGTCTACAACATCTGCTCCGGGCACGACCAGACATTGCTGGAAGTGGTGGCGATGATGGAAGCCATCGCCGGCTATTGTCCGGAGGTGATCGTCAATCCGGCGTTTGTCCGGCCCAACGAGGTCAAGCAACTCGTGGGCGATTCAACAAAAATAGACGCCGCCTTGGGTGCGCTCCCTCGGTGTAGCTTTCCACAAACTCTACAGTGGATGTATGAGTCCGCTCAGATGCAGAATCCAGGATAGAAATCAATGGGTGTCAATCCATCAGGTGAGCCGCAACGGGACAAATACTTCGACGCGGCAATCACCTTAGCCACACTGTGGGGCAAACGCGCGCTGTTGCTTTTGCTGGCGGTCAGTTTTGTCTCGCTGGGCTACTACCTATTCGTCGGATATTTGCCGGAATTTCATTCTGACTCCGCCGTTAAGAACTTGCTTGCAGCAGAAGTGCTGCGCGAGCGCAGCTATTTTCCGCATGACTGGAATTACGTCAACGGCGACCTGTGGGTTTTGTTCGGGCAGATATTCATTATTCCGTTGCTGCCCTTCATGGCAAACGGTTACAAGCTCCACGCCATTTCCGGATTGATTTCGTCTGGGCTGGTCTTGCTGTCTCTCTGGCTTATCACCCGGATGGCCATTCAGTCGGTGTGGATGCGCCTCGTGGTCCTCACCATATTTGTCGGCGGCGTGTCGACCAACATGGCGGAGAATCTTTACGGCCAGATTTCTTACGGCAACGTACTGTCGCTTTCGACTTTCACGCTTTACCTGAGTTGGCGCTTCCTGGATGCAGGCGGCCGCCGGGCTGCCCTGAGCTGGGGACTTGCGTTTATCGGGCTTGTCACGTTGATCTTCTGGGGAAATCCGCAGCGCGCCTCAGCGTATATCGCAGCCCCAATGCTAGCGGCACTCGTGACGTGGGCGCTAGCGAGCGGTGACTTGTTAATTTGGCGCCCTGGGGCGCGCCGATGGGTGTTGGGTAGGGTGGTCTGGAAGGCTGTGCAGCTGCTCTGTCTCCTTGTGCTTGCGGCGACAATTGGATCATTACTGCATTCGGCGGCGCTTGCGCACGTAAACAATATTGAAGGCGCAGGTTCCGCACGTTGGTTGGGCTTCGATGGCCTCGTCCAGAATCTTTGGAATACTTTGCATGGCATGCTTGGCATGTTCGGCGCGGTTTTGCCTCCGGATCAGAGAGTCCTATCACCAAGCGGAATCTACTACGGCACGCGCTTTATAGGTATCTGCGCGCTGTTGGTGCTTATGCCGTTCACAGTCGCCCGGCTTATGAAGCAAACTGCTCCATCGGCGCGGATGTTCGGTGCGTTTGTAGGGTCGGGGCTTTTCCTCTTTGTGTTTCTGCAAATCACGACCACCACGCCTGACATGACTGATCCGGTCAGCAGCTCGCGTTATATGTTGCCCTTTCTTGCACTGGGCGTGGTTTCGATCGCGGCCTACGCCGAGGAAAATAGCGTCCGCAATATCCAAGGGCTGATCGCTTGGGGCGTGCTATTGGTTCTGCTCAGCAGCCTCATTTCACCGCTGAACTCTTTCTCGCGTATGTACCGCCCATATGGCAAGGCAGTGCAGCAACAGTTGGCTGAGGATCTCAAAGGAGCAGGGCTAAAGTACGGCTACGCGACCTACTGGAACGCGGGTGCTGTTACCGTACTGGCTGATAGCGAAGTCGCCGTGCGGCAGGTGCTGTTCGTAGACGGCATTCCGATGCCCCATCGGCACCTCTCCTCGAATCGGTGGTTCCGACAGGATGCATGGAGCGGGCAGACATTCCTGGCGCTGCGCTCGAATGAGCTGAAGGCACTCGATCAAGAGGCGCTGTTTTCTTATACCGGCCAGCCGTTGAAGATTTTGACGCGGGGAGACTTCACGATTTTCGTTTTTTCGGAGAATATCGCTAAGAAGATTCCGGGCTGGGACAAGCGCCGGACCTCCGATCCCGAACTGAGGATGCCCGCAAGTGCTGCATCTCGACATACCATTGGGCATCTCACCGGTGTAGGCTCTCTGCAGCGACTTGAGGCAGAGCCGGGCGAGAAGGGGTTCTTGCACTACGGGCCTTATGTGGATCTTCCGGCGGGGAATTACCAGGTCACCTTCTATCTCAGCGCCCAAGCCAAGGGAGAAGCGGGCTATGCCGACGTCATTTCAGAAGGCGGGAAGCATGTATTCGCCCGACAGCCGCTAGATAGCACCGCGGATGAGCAAAAAGTGACGTTGCTAATTGCTGCGCCGGACAGTGCGAAAGCGTTGGAGACCAGGGTTTACTCCAACGGAGAGGGCGCGATGACGTTGCGACGCGTCGAGATATTGCCTGTCGCCAATTAACTCGGGAAGGCATCCGGCGATGGCTATTAGTTGCTACCGGACGCAGGACATGACCGCGTAGGTGTAGGGCACTCGGAGGAAATCGTGGCGGGGCTCGATTTGCTCGGAGGCGTAACGCTCCGACACTAATGCCAGATAGCCGGCACAGTCGCGGACGTTCTGGCCGCGGTCGCGACGAATCAGTTCGCGCGCCACACGGGCCTGGCCCTCGACGAATACGGGATCAACAGTGATCAGCCGCCCGCCGGGAGCCAGTCGATCGTACAAATTGTCGATTAGGCGGCTGGCACCTTCATCATCCAGATGATGCAGCACTCCAAATGAGATAGCGACATGGCACGGGGGCAGGTCGTCCGCTGCCAATGTTGTTACATCGACACATTGAAAACTGCCGCGCTTCCCGAAGCGCTGCTGGGCGGACTGGATGTACTCGGGCGACAGATCAAAGCCGTAGTACTCGATGTTGTCTGGCAAGAACTTGAGGATCTCGGCAGTGCCGCAACCCACATCCACCACTACCTGGCCAGGTCGAGCACAAATATAGTCTTCGCACACGACGCGACGCGCTTTGGTTACGCCTAGCGCGCCCTGCAGTGCGTCATAGGCCCATGATTGGGAGAGTATCGAGCGGATACCGGTCGTAATCTGGGCCATGCGTCAATTACTCCTTGAAGTGAAGAACTGCGCTGGCGAAACGCATCAACTGAGGCGTACGACCCAGCGTGACATGAGGAACGTCACCGGCAATGTCACCGCGACGCTGAAGGCGAGACCCCACCCTTCAGGAATGCCGAGCGACTCCACTGCAAACCTGATTAGGAAATATCCAGCCAGAAATTGAAAAACATAGACGAGCGGAAACAGGAGAGCCGACTTGCGGCTAAGCGGCTCCCTGAAAACGAGCACCGCGCTGCTGTAGTAAGCGATCCCAATTCCAAACACGTACGAGGCTACATACGAAATTTCGTAACTAAACCATATCAGTGCGAACAGATAAACGGCATAACTGAGTACTGCGCAAGCACCCCGCACGGCGACAAACTTGATAAATTCTCGCATGACTTGCGACTGGGGGCTCAAAAAAGTGGAAACGTTCAGGAAAACTCTCCGGGGACGGTGGCGCTTTGGACTGCGTAAACCGGCTTACGATTAGCCGCGCCCATCAGTCGCCCTAAGTATTCTCCCAGTACTCCCAGGATTATGAGCTGAATGCCGCACGCACACAGCACCACCGACATTAGCGAAGCATAACCAGGATCTGTGATCAGGCCCGCAAGACGGCCATAGACCACGTAGAGCAAGTAGACGAAGCCGACGCCTGCCAGGAGTGCACCTCCGTATGTCGCCATGCGTAGCGGGACGTTGGAAAAAGTGACGAAGATATTCAGGGCGTGCGAAAGGAGGCGGCGCAGCGTATAAGCGCTGCGGCCGCCGTCGCGTGTTCCATGGGCCATTGTCACGGTCCCGACGCTGGCGGTTAACCAAGAAAGCATTCCGTCAATGTACGGGCGGTTCAGTTGAAACTGCGAAAGGCGTCGGGCCAAGCTGTGGTGCATCACCCGAAAAGAAGTATAGGACTCGTTCAAGTCGGGAAATGACTTCTTCAGCGACCAGCGCATTAGCTCTGAGGTGATATTCCGATAGCGGGCATGAGTGCGCTGAGGGAACACGCCATACACAAGCGGTTGCTCCTCTGAGCATTTGGAAAGCAGCTCCGGCAGTTCCTCGGGACGATGCTCCAGGTCTTCGTCCATGGTAACCACGAACCCGCCGCGGGCATTCGCAATGCCGCACATCGTGGCGGCGTGCTGGCCGAAGTTACGGCCAAGGCGCAGGCCTAGTACGCGGGAATCCCGCTTGGCCAGCGCTTGTATACACGGCCACGCGGCGGCGTTACCGCGATCATCGATCAGGATCAGTTCGAACGTCTTGCCAATTGAAGTTAGGACGTCGTCGACACGCTGGAATAGCGTGGCCAAGCCGGAGCTGGCCGAGTAAACGGGAACGACTACCGATACGTCAACGACCATAATATTTCCGGATGACCCTCTCAGGGTAGGTTTCGCCCAGATCTATGCCCAAACGTGCAGCGACGCGCAAACATAAGTCGTTGTTGACGGGCAGAGGAGTGCCACGGTGCTCCAGCGTGAAATGAGCTCGCTTCTGCAAGACGCGTTCGAACAGTTTCACGATGTCCGGCATCGACAATGAACGCGCTGCGGCAACCGTGATGGTTCTCTCTGCTGGGGCATCACCAACTAGCGCGCTGGTGATTTTGGCTATGTCGTCGGCGTCGATGAGATTTCGCTCTGCCAGGGACCAGACCGTGAAGGGTTCTTCCCGTGAAATTCTGTCGAAAAGAAAATTGGGTAAGGTGTTGGGGTTGAATGTACTTCCCACCACCTGCGGTAAACGGAGCACTCGGTTGTGGGGCGAAGCGGCGAGCACGGCCGCCTCCATTTGTCGCTTGTGCGCAAAATAAGGGGAGTCCTGAGTATTCGGGCCGATCAGCGCACAGCTGCTGAAATACAAAAGGAAGGGCGAGTCGGCGAGCGAAGCATTCAGCATTTCCGCTTCACGCGCAAATGCAGCGGGCAGAGTCTCCGAAGAGTTGGAGACACCACGGGCAAAGACACAGACCGGCTTATCGGAACGGAAATTGCGCTTGAATGCCGACGCTACGAGTCCGCTACCCAAGATTTTGACGCGCACCTCCATGCCCGGCCCGTCCGGGGGAAGCCTGGTTTCGCGGGGAGGGCTTCGCGTCATTCCTTAGGGCTACCGCGGGGAAGGTGCGAATATTCGCCCATTTTGACCGGCAAGAGAAGGGTTGTCTATGCGCCGCTGCCAGGTCGCGTCGGCGCTCAAGCAGGTTCGATTTAGCCTAGCGCCTTTTCTAACTCCGGCAGCAAGACGAACAAATCCCCCACTAGGCCGATATCGGCGATCTCGAAGATAGGTGCCTCGGCATCCTTGTTGATCGCCACGATCGTCCCGGCATCCTTGATGCCCGTCAGATGCTGGATCGCGCCACTGATACCCACGGCAACATACAGTTCCGGGGCGATGATTTTGCCCGTCTGGCCGACCTGCAATTCGTTTGGTACGTAACCGGCATCCACCGCCGCCCGCGACGCGCCGACGGCGGCGCCCAGCTTGTCGGCCAGCTGGTAGACCACCTTGAAGTTGTCAGCCGAACCCACGCCGCGGCCGCCGGAAACCACCCGCTTGGCGCTCTGCAGGTCCGGGCGGTCGGACTTGCCGGCCGCCAGGGTCACGAAGCGGGTATGGGTCGGCAAATCGGTGCCTTCAACCGATACCGCCACGATTTCGGCCCCGCCACCCTGTGCGGCTTCCGGCCAGGAGGCAGTGCGCACCGTTGCCACTACGACCTGGTCGGCCGGGGCCTCCACGGTAACGACCGCATTGCCGGCATAGATAGGTCGCTTGAACGTATGGCTGCCTTCCACGGACATCAGGTCGGACACCTGATTGACGCCCAGCAACGCGGCGACCACGGGCATTAGGTCTTTGCCAAAAGTGGTCGAAGGACCAAACACATGGCTGTAGCCCTCGGCGATACGTGCGATCTGTGGTGCAAGGACTTGCGCGATTGGATGCTCGTTGGCGGGGTGGCTGACCGAGATCACCCTGGCAACCCCGGCAATGCGCGAGGCCTGCTGCGTCAGCGTGTCGCCTTCGTTGGGAGCAGCGGCCTCCAGCACGACGATGTCGACGGCTTCGGGCTGCAGCGCCTGGGCCGCGCTGACGGCCTTGGCGGTCGCACTGTTGAGGCGGCCATTGAGGTGTTCGGCGACGACAAGGACCTTGGACATCACAGCAACCCCTTCTGCTTGAGTGCGGCCACCAGTTCGGCGGCATCTTTGACCATCACGCCGCGGCTGCGCTTGGCCGGAGCTGCGTAATGGATGGTCTTGAGGCTGTCATTGGCTTCCACGCCAAGGTCGGCGAAAGCAATGGTTTCCATCGGCTTGCTCTTGGCCTTCATGATGTCCGGCAGTTTGATGAAACGCGGCTCGTTCAGGCGCAGATCGGTGGTTACGACGGCCGGCAATTCGACTTCCAGGGTTTCCAGGCCGGCATCGACCTCGCGGGTCACCGTGGCCTTGTCGTCGGCGATCTCCAGCTTGGAGGCGAAGGTGGCCTGCGGGCGGCCCCACAAAGTGGCCAACATCTGGCCGGTCTGGTTGGCGTCGTTGTCGATCGCCTGCTTGCCCAGGATGACCAGCTGCGGCTGCTCCTTCTCGACCAGCTTGAGCAGGGCGCGTGCGGCGGTCAGCGGCTGCAAGGCGGCATCGGTGACCACATGGATCGCACGATTGGCGCCCATGGCCAGGCCGTTGCGCAGGTGTGCGGCGGCATCGGCCGGGGCCAGGGTGACCACCACGACTTCGGTGGCGATGCCGGCGTCTCGCAGTCGCAGCGCTTCTTCCAGCGCGATCTCATCGAAGGGGTTCGGGGACAGCTTGACGCCGTCAGTGACCACGCCGGAACCATCCGGCTTGACCTGGATGCGGACGTTGTAGTCCACCACGCGCTTGTAGGCGACGAGGATTTTCATCTTGCGGAGATCCTTGAGCTTTACGAAGGGCCCGGCCGCGACGGCTGGCGCGGGGCAGTACGCAGATTTTAACCGGCAAAGCCATTCCGTGCGATGGCGTATGGTTGTAGTCTCCTGCAGCATGGCCGCTCGTTGGGCGGGTCGGGTCCCAAAGCGGATATCCTTTGGCACCTTTATTCGCATGGCACGATCGCCTGAGGAGATGTGGGTGGCAACTTGGCTTGTAACCGGTGGCGCCGGCTTCATCGGCGGAAACTTCGTCCGCGAGGCAGTTGTCCGAGGCGTAAAGGTGGTCAACCTGGACCTGCTGACCTACGCAGGCAACCTGAATACCCTGGCTTCGCTGCAGGACGACCCGAACCATGTCTTCGTACACGGTGATATCGGCGATTGCGTACTGGTCTCTCGTCTGCTGGCTGAGCATCAGCCCGAGGCGGTGCTGAACTTCGCGGCAGAAAGCCACGTCGACCGCTCAATCGACGGTCCGGGGGCCTTCATCCAGACCAATGTCGTCGGCACGCTCGGTTTGCTCGAATCGGTGCGCGATTACTGGAAAACGCTGCCGGACAGTCGTCGCGACGCATTTCGCTTCCTCCATGTCTCTACTGACGAGGTGTACGGCACCCTGGGCGAGACCGGCAAGTTCACCGAGACCACGGCCTACGCACCGAACTCGCCGTATTCGGCGTCGAAGGCGGCATCGGACCATCTCGTGCGCGCCTTCCACCACACCTACGGGCTGCCGGTGCTGACCACCAATTGCTCGAACAACTACGGTCCGTACCACTTCCCCGAAAAGCTCGTTCCCCTGGTGATCGCCAAGGCGCTGGCCGGCGAACCGCTGCCGGTGTATGGCGATGGTAAGCAGGTGCGCGACTGGCTGTTCGTTGGGGACCACTGCGAGGCGATCCGCACGGTGCTAGCCAAGGGGAAAGTCGGTGAAACTTACAACGTCGGCGGCAACTCCGAGCGGCAGAACATCGAGGTGGTCCAGGCGATTTGCGCATTGCTGGACGAGCGCCGCCCGCGCGACGATGGCAAGCCGCGAGCGAGCCAGATCACCCACGTGACCGACCGGCCTGGCCACGATCGCCGTTACGCCATCGACGCGTCCAAACTCAAGAACGAACTGGGTTGGGAACCAAAGCACACCTTCGAGCAGGGCATCGCCGAAACAGTGGACTGGTACCTGGCGAATCAGGACTGGGTGCGCGGCGTGCTTGACGGCAGCTATCGCCTCGAACGCATCGGCGCGGCCGCCTGATCAAGGAGAGATCGACATGAGTAATCGAAAGGGCATTATCTTGGCCGGTGGTTCCGGCACCCGGCTGTATCCGATCACCAAGGGCGTCAGCAAACAGCTGTTGCCGGTGTACGACAAACCGATGATCTATTACCCGCTGAGCGTGTTGATGCTGGCCGGTATCCGCGATGTGCTGATCATCAATACCCCGCATGAGCAGGCACTGTTCCAAAACCTGTTGGGGGACGGTTCCCAGTGGGGCATGAACATCCAGTACGCCGTGCAGCCTAGTCCGGACGGCTTGGCGCAGGCCTATTTGATCGGCCGCGACTTCGTCGCCGGGCAGCCCAGCTGCCTGGTGTTGGGCGACAACATTTTCCATGGACATGGACTCACCGAGACGCTGCGCCGCGCCGATGCGCGCGAGCAGGGTGCAACGGTCTTCGGTTATTGGGTGAATGATCCGGAGCGCTACGGCGTGGCCGAGTTCGATGCCGCCGGCAAGGTGATCGGCCTGGAAGAGAAGCCTGCCAAGCCCCGCTCACATTACGCGGTCACCGGCTTGTATTTCTATGACGGACGCGCCGCCGACTATGCGGCCGAGCTGAAGCCTTCGCCGCGCGGGGAACTAGAAATCACCGATCTCAACCGTCGGTACTTGGAAGACGGCGCGCTGCACCTGGAAGCGCTCGGCCGAGGTTATGCGTGGCTGGATACCGGTACCCACCAGTCGCTGCACGAGGCCTCCAACTTCATCGAGACCATCCAGTCGCGACAGGGTCTGCAGGTGTGTTGCCCGGAGGAAATCGCGTTCGGCAACGGGTGGATCGATACCGCCGATCTTGAGCGCCTGGCGGCTCCGCTGCTCAAGAACGACTACGGCAAGTACCTGCACGAACTGGCCAGGCGAGGGGCGGTGCTTTGAGGGTCAAGGAAACATCCTTGCCGGGGTGCCGGGTGATCGAGCCGGCGGTATTTGGCGACGCGCGCGGTTTCTTCTTCGAGACGTGGAACGCGGACCGCTACGCTGAGCACGATCTGCCGACCCGGTTCGTGCAAAGCAATGTCTCTTCTTCGAGTCGCGGGGTCTTGCGGGGGCTTCATTATCAGTGGCCCAATCCGCAGGGCAAGTTGGTTACGGTGCTCGAGGGCGAGGTCCACGACGTGGTCGTGGACCTGAGGCGCGGCTCGCCTTCGTTCGGTCATTGGACCTCGGTGCTGTTGAGCGGTGAGAATCGCCGCCAACTTTGGATCCCAGAAGGCTTTGCGCACGGATTCTCGGTGGTTTCGGAGCAGGCGCTGTTCTCGTACTTGTGCACGACGGTGTACGACAGCACGGCCGACAGGAGCGTGCGTTGGAACGACGCCGCTATTGGTGTGGATTGGCCGATCGGCGATCCGCTCTTGTCGGCCAAGGATGCGACGGCGCCATTCCTGGAGGAAATTGCGCCGGAGCTTCTGCCGGTCTACGTGCCGTGACCACGCTCGTGTTTGGCGGCAGTGGTCAGGTGGGTCAGGAACTGCTGCGCACGCTCGCTCCGTTGGGTCGCCTGCTGGCGACGACACGGCGAGGTGTGCTGGCGGATGGCACTTCTTGCGAGCGGGCCGATTTCGATGCGCCGGAATCCTTGGTCGCGTTGCTGGATCGATTGCGCCCGACGCGGGTGGTCAATGCGGCCGCCTACACCGCGGTCGATCGCGCAGAGGACGAGCGAGGGTCAGCGTTTCGGGCGAACGCTGAATCTCCTGCGGTCATCGCACAATGGTGTGCACGGCACGGAGCGCCATTGGTGCACTACTCCACGGACTACGTCTTCGACGGCAAGAGCTCGACGCCTTACTCCGTCGATGCTCCAACCGCCCCGCTGGGGGTGTATGGGGAAAGCAAGCTGGCCGGCGAGCAGGCTGTCCGGGCCGCCGATGGACGCCACCTGATTTTCCGTACGGCGTGGGTCTATGCGTCGCATGGGCATAATTTCCTGCGGACCATGCTGCGACTGGGCGCCGATCGTGATGAGTTGAAGGTTGTGGCGGACCAGATCGGCACGCCGACGCCGGCTGCGCTGATCGCCGATGTCACCGCGCGGGCATTGGGCAGGGAAAACGGGCTTTCCGGCACTTGGCATCTCACCGCTGCCGGCCAGACCAGCTGGCACGGTTTCGCCGAGGAGATCTTTCTGCAGGCCGCGGCGCTGGACCTGATCAAACGAGCGCCGAAGGTCGCTGCGATCACCACCGCCGAATATCCAACCCCGGCGCGACGTCCGGCTTATTCGTGCCTGGACACGACCACCCTGGCCCAGGACTTCCGCGTGATCCTGCCGCCCTGGCAAGAGGGTGTTACGCGGGTATTGACCGAGCTACAGGTTGCGCGCTGAATTCGATGCTGCTCGCGAAAAGCAGAACGGCGACGGGTGACCGCCGCCGTTCTGCGTTTCCAGCGCTTTAGGGACGATCAGGCGCGCCCGTAGGTGTCCTCGAATCGAACGATATCGTCCTCACCCAAATAACTGCCGGACTGCACCTCGATCAGTTCCAGCGGCAGCTTGCCGGGATTGCGCAGGCGATGGGTGACGCCCAGCGGAATGTACGTGCTCTGGTTCTCGGTGAGCAGCAGGACCTCTTCGCCACGGGTCACTTCGGCGGTGCCGCTGACGACGATCCAATGTTCGGCACGATGGTGGTGCATTTGCAGACTCAGCGTGGCGCCCGGCTTAACGGTAATGCGCTTGACCTGAAAACGCTGCCCATTGTCGATCGAGTCGTAAGCACCCCATGGACGATAGACCTTGCGATGCCAGGTCGCCTCTGAGCGCTTGTCCCGCTTGATCTGCGCGACGATCTCCTTGACCTCCTGCATCCGCTCGGACTTGCCAACTAGTACCGCATCAACGGTCTCCACCACCACCACATCGTCCAGGCCGACCAGCGCGATCAGGCGGTCGCCGTAGGCGTAAGTGTTGCGGCAGTCGATGGCGATCACGTCGCCGTGGTGGGCGTTGCCGTCCGGATCTTGCGGCGAGACATCGCGCAGCGCGGTCCAGGAACCGACGTCGCTCCAGCCTGCGTCCAGCGACACGACGGCGGCATCGGCGGTCTTTTCCATCACGGCGTAGTCGATGGAATCCGACGGGACCGCGGCGAAGGCTTGCTTGTCCAGGCGCACGAAGTCGGCATCGCGCTTGGCTGCGTCCCATGCCTTGCGCGTGGCGTCGAGGATGGCCGGGTTGAGCTTCTTCAACTCCTCGAGGTAACGCGAGGCCTTGAACAGGAACATGCCACTGTTCCAGAAATACTCGCCAGAGGCGACATAGCCCTGGGCGGTGGCCAGGTCAGGCTTTTCAACGAAACGCTCGACTCCGCGCGCACCGGTGCCCGGCGCGGCCTTGATGTAGCCATAGCCCGTCTCCGGACCGGATGGCACGATGCCGAATGTCACCAGCTTGCCGCTCGCGGCGGCCGGGGCGGCTTCCTGTACGACGCGCTGGAAGGTCTCCTCGTCGACGATGACGTGGTCCGAGGGCAGCACAAGCAACAACGCATCGCCGCCATCGCGGGTGGCTTCCAAGGCGGCCAAGGCAATCGCTGGCGCCGTGTTCCGGCCTACAGGCTCCAGCAGGATCGCCTGCGGCGTCGCGCCGACCTGCTGCAACTGCTCGGCTGCCACGAAGCGATGCTCTTCGTTGGCTACCACGAGCGGCGGGCGGCCAGCGATCGGCGCAACGCGATGCCAGGTGGCCTGCAGCATGGTCAGGTCGCCGGTCAGCGGCAGGAACTGCTTTGGATAGGCTTCGCGCGACAGTGGCCACAGGCGCGTGCCGGAGCCGCCGGAAAGAATAACGGGAAGGATATCGTTCATCGAAACAGGTCCTTGCGCTTATCAGGCATTGATTAGGGAAGAGATTTCATCGGTGCGCGCCTGCATCAGCGCGGCATCGCCGCGCGATTCCACGTTCAGGCGCAACAACGGTTCGGTATTGGAGCTACGCAGATTGAAGCGCCACTGACCGAAATCGGCGCTGAGGCCATCGGTGTAGTCCAGGCTTGGGTTCTGCGCGGAGAAGTGCGACAGGATGCGTTCGATGGACGCCTTGGCATCGCTGACACGGAAATTGATTTCGCCGCTGCAGGGGAAAGCCGCCATGCGGTCTTCGACCAGATCTGCCAGTGAGGTGCCGGTGCGGGATATCAGGTCGGCAATCAGCAGCCACGGGATCATGCCCGAATCGCAGTAAGCGAAATCGCGGAAATAATGGTGCGCGCTCATCTCCCCGCCATAGGCGGCATTCTCCGCACGCATGCGTTCCTTGATGAAGGCGTGGCCGGTCTTGCTCATGATCGGGATGCCGCCGGCCTGCTCGACCATTTCCACGGTGTTCCAGACCAGGCGCGGGTCGTGGATGATCTTGGCGCCGGGGCTACGGACGAGCAGCGCCTTGGCGAGCAGTCCGACCAGGTAATAGCCCTCGATGAAGCGGCCCTGGGCGTCGAAGAAGAAGCAACGATCGAAGTCGCCGTCCCAGGCAATGCCGAAGTCCGCCCCGTGCGTGCGCACCGCCTCGGCGGTGGCCGCGCGGTTTTCGGGCAGCAGCGGATTGGGGATGCCGTTGGGGAAATTGCCATCGGGTTCGTGCTGGATGCGGATGAACTCGAACGGCAGGTGTGGCGCCAACTCGTCGATGATCAGGCCTGCACCACCGTTGCCCGCGTTGGTAACGATCTT
>DASWQJ010000083.1:0-3665 GCA_036403795.1 Stenotrophomonas sp. | reverse complement strand
GACTCCGTCGTGGCCGGCATGCCGCGCGGATCCACCGCCGAGATGTAGCTGCCCGCTTCGGTCTTCACCACGCGCACCAGGAAGTTGGTGCCTTCGTAGTTGACGTCGTACGAACCCAGCATCTGCGCACGGCTGGCGATGGTCAGGCCCGGGATGTCGGCCAACGCGTCGCCGACCTTGGCGAAGACCGCGTCGCGGTCGCCGGGCACGATGAAACCGCTGTTGGCGGCTGCCGCCTGGGCTCCGGCCGACGGCGCGGCCGACTGGCCCGATGACGCCAACGTGGGCAGCTTCATCGCGCCGGAGGTGTCGGGCAGGTTCAGGTCCGGCGGAACTTCCAGCGGACGGCTTTCGACCGGCATCGCGTAGTCGCCACGGGCGTCCTTGTGGAACCAGCTGCAGCCGCTGCCGACAAGGGCCAACAGGACCAGCGGAACCACGCGGGCGGAATGAACGGGATGACGCATTGATCGATCTCCTGGGTCAGGCCGCGAGTGCTTCGCGGCTGGAAAGTGTTTCCAACGCAATTGCGTCGGTGGCAAGACGGTCGGCATCGGCGTGGTAAATCGCCGACAACGGGGTGAGGGGCAGGCGCATGCCATGGCCGATGCCCTGGCGCTGCAACAGCGCCTTGATGGGGATCGGATTGGATTCCACGCCACCGAAGTCATGGTATTCGCGCAGGCGGCCATCCTGTGCACGGGTCGCCTCCTGCTGGCCGGCGCGGGCCAGGTCGCACAGACGGCGGTACGAGGCCGGCAGCACGTTGGAACCGACCGAGACCAGTCCGTCGGCACCGGCCAGCATCGCACGGCCGGCGGTACCGTCGTCACCGCTGAACACGGCGAAATCGCCGCTGCGCAATGCCAGCAGCGCGGCCATCCGCTCCGGCTCGCTGCGCGCTTCCTTGATGCCGACGATATTGGGGTGACCGATCAGCTCGGCCACCGTCTCGGGAAGCAGGTCGCAACCGGTCCGGCCGGGCACGTTGTACAGCACGACGGGCAAGCCGCCCTGTTCGGCCACCGCCAGGAAGTGGGCCTTCAGGCCCTCCTGGGTCGGCCGCACGTAGGCCGGACACACGACCAATGCGTATTGCGCGCCGCCCGCGGCCGCCCGGCGCGTCAGCGCCACCGTGCGGGCGGTTCCGGACAGCCCCGTACCCGCCAGCACCGGCACACGCCCGGCCAACTGGCTGACAGCCCTGCGCAGGATCTGGTCGTACTCCTCGTCCGTCAGGGTGCTCGCCTCGCCGGTCGAGCCGGCGACGACCACGCCCTGCACCCCCCCGGACACCTGTTTGGACAGCAAGCGCTGCCAGGCGTCCAGGTCGAGCGCGCCATCGGGCGAAAAGGGAGTAGCCAACGCGGTGATGATGCCGGAGAGGGACAAGTGCGGCTGCCCTTGGTTGTGGGAGGGAAGATGGGAAAGTGGCGCATGCCCGCCGCGAGGCAGCCATGGGTATCCCGAATGTTACTTGCGGCGCGAAAGCACGGGCAAGTATGCTGCGTTCTGCACCGAGCCCCGGCCCGGGCGCCATTCAGCCAGATCGCAATGCCGGAATCCCCTTTGACAGACACCGCTCCGCGGCCTTCGCCGACCGAAAACCACCTCCTGATCAACGCCTACACGACGCATCCGGAGTCCCCCCTGCTGCCCGTCACCCGCCGCATTGCCGACAGCGGTTGCAATCTCGTGGACGCGCGCCTGGCCACGGTCGGCCGCGATGTGTCGGTCACCGCACTGGCCACCGGCTCATGGGATTCCGTCGCCAAGCTGGAAGCCATGCTGACCCGCCTGGAGCGGGAAGAAGGCCTCAAGCTGGTCTGGTACCGCACCGGCCCCAAGCAGGCCCAGTCCAATCTGCTGCCCTATATCGTCGAGGTCATTGCCGCCGACAAGCCGGGCATCCTGTTCCAGCTGGCCGACTTCTTCGACCGTCAGGGCATCACCATCGAGAACCTGCAGAGCACCCGCTACCGCGCGATGCAGACCGGTGCGGAGATGTTCTCGGCCCAGGTGACCATCGGCGTGCCGGCGAACATGCACATTGCCGCGCTGCGCGATGATTTCCTTGAGTTTTGCGACCATCTCAACCTCGACGCCATCATGGATCCGATGAAGTTCTGAGGACGCCCACGTCGCGGGCCGCCCGCGGTGGCAACCACCCGGGTCCGCAGGGTAGAACGCCAGGCAGGCAACATGGCCCGCCGACGCAGGACCGCATCATGACCGACGCAACACCGCTGGACCCAGGCACCCTCTCCTTGCCGCTGGCGCTGTCCGGCGGCGGGCACGCCCACCTCGCCGACTACGCCAGCCACTGGCTGGTGCTGTACTTCTATCCCAAGGACAGCACCCCCGGCTGCACTACCGAAGGGCTGGAATTCAACGCCCTGCTACCGAAGTTCAAGGCCGCCGGGGCCGCTGTACTGGGTGTCTCGCGCGACTCGGTCCGCTCCCACGACAACTTCTGCGCCAAGCAAGGCTTCCGGTTTCCGTTGGTCAGCGATGGCGACGAAGCCCTGTGCCGGGCCTTCGACGTGATCCGCATGAAGAACATGTATGGGCGACAGGTCCTGGGCATCGAGCGCAGCACCTTCCTCATTTCGCCCGATAGTCGTATCGTGCAGTCGTGGCGCAAGGTGAAGGTGGCCAGCCACGCCGAAGACGTCCTCACTGCCCTGAAAGCGCACAAGCAGCAGCCAACGCATCAGTGATACCCCTCGCGACCAGAATCTTCCATCGCCCTGCCCCGCAGGCCGCGATGGTTCGCCCCTGTCTTATTTCCAGGAAGACCAGATGACCCGAGGCAAGCGCATCTACGTGCTGGATACCAACGTGCTGATGCACGACCCCACCGCGCTTTTCAGATTCGAGGAACACGATGTGTTCCTGCCGATGCAGGTGATCGAGGAGCTGGACAATGCCAAGAAGGGCATGTCCGAAGTCAGTCGCAACGCACGCCAGGTCAGCCGCTTCCTCGACGAACTGCTCGATGGCGCCAACGCCGAGCAGATCCAGGCCGGCATCACCCTGAGCCACCCGCAGGGGCTGCAGCTCAAGGGCCAGAGCCAGATCGGCAAGCTGCACTTCCAGACCCGGCCCGTCGAACTGGGCCGCAGCTTCGGCGAGGTCGTGCCGGACAACAAGATCCTCGCCGCCGTGCTCGCCCTGCGCGAAGACCATCCCGAAGTGCCCGTGGTGCTGGTGTCCAAGGACATCAACCTGCGCATCAAGGCCTCGATCAGCGGGCTGGTGTCCGAGGACTACGAGAACGACCGCGCGCTGGACGACTTCAGCCTGCTGTTCACCGGCGCGGTCGAACTGCCCGGCGACTTCTGGCAAAGGCACAACCAGGACCTGCGCAGCTGGTCGGACAAGGGTCGCACCCATTACGAAGTACAGCCGACCCCGGAAGAAGACTGGCACCCCAACCAGTATCTGTACCTGCCGGGCGAGGACGAAGTCGAGCTGCGCGTCGCCAGGATCGGGGCCGATGGCAAGGCCATGCTGTCGCTGGTCGATGACTATCGCAGCGGCCAGCACGCGGTGTGGGGCATCGCAGCCCGCAATCGCGAGCAGAACTTCGCCCTCAATGCCTTGATGGATCCGGACATCGATTTCGTGACGTTGCTGGGTACCGCAGGCACCGGCAAGACCCT
>DASWQJ010000082.1:0-2778 GCA_036403795.1 Stenotrophomonas sp. | reverse complement strand
TGTAAAGCCTGGCCCTTTGGGCCCCCGCCTCTGGCGGCTTCGGGCTTGACACCAGCTTGCCCACCGAACGCTGCTCCACCATCGGATGTATGGTAGATTGTCGCTGGACGAGGGGTTTTGATTGTCGCGCAACAGGCCGGGTCGCCCTTCTCCAATAGTGCACAGAAAGGGCCAGGAGCGACGCTTGAAACCGCGAAGGTCCTATTACCGTAACTGCCCAGGTACCGGGTTGGGATAAAAAACTTGACTCAGAGTCGGCGGCATGAGTCAACCTATCCATGACTCGAACCTTCGACACCGCAGGCGTAACGCAGAGCGAGGAGGCACCTGCCGCCCCGGTCAGCCCGACGGATGTGATCGCACGGCTTGAGGCGGAGATCGCCGCAAGGGACGAGATCATCAAGAGTCTGCTGGCGCGTGTGGCGGAGCTGGAACGGCGGCTTGGGTTGGACAGCTCCAACAGCGGCAAGCCACCGTCCAGCGATGGGCTGAAGAAGCCGCTGCGGACGACGAGCTTGCGCGAGCCGTCCGGACGCAAGCCCGGCGGCCAGAAGGGGCACCCCGGCACGACGCTGCGGCGGACGGAGCACCCCGACGCCATCGTCGACCACCTGCCGGGGGTTTGTGCGCATTGCGGCGAGGCGATGGCGATGACGGATTCGGTCGGCCATCAGGCCCGCCAGGTGTTCGACCTGCCCGATCCCCAGCCGCTGCGGGTCACCGAGCATCGAGCCCACGAATGCCGCTGCGGGAAATGCGGAGCGTCGGCACGGGGGCAATTTCCAGATGCGGTGACGGGACCGGTCCAGTACGGACCGAACGTCGCGGCGACGGTTGCCTACCTGTCGGCCGAGCAATACATCCCGGAAGACCGCATCGCCCGGCTCCTGCACGACCTTCACCGCATCGACATCTCGGCCGCCTCGATCGCGGCGATGCTCCACCGCAAGGCCTTCGAGCAGGCTGGCTTTGCCGATGCCGTCGGCCGGGCGGTGGCGGTCAAGCATGGCGATGAAACGGGATTGCGCATCGGCGGTGCCCTGCGCTGGCTCCAGGTGGCAGCGACTGCTCTGTTGACGTTCTACCTGGTGACCATCAAACGCGGCGAGATCATCACGGGCATGGCGGGCGTGCTCGTCCATGACCACTTCGGACCGTATTTCGGACTCGAAGGCGTCCTCCATGCCTTGTGCAATGCCCATCATCTGCGCGAACTGAAGGCGCTGGTCGAGATCGAGAAGGAGCAATGGGCCAGGGATATGGCCAGGCTGCTCCACCTGGCCTGCCACGCCGCCAATCAGGCGCGCGGCAGCCCCGTTCGACCTTCCTTCGTTGCCGTCTTCACGGCCCGATACCGACGCATCGTCGCCGAAGGGCTCGCCTTCCATCAGGCGCAACCACCCCTGGACTCGCCCAGCAAGAAGAAGCGCGGGCGGCCGAAACGGCGCCCAGGCCACAACCTCGTCATCCGCCTGCGCGATCATGAGGACGCCGTCCTGCGTTTCCTCCACGACCCGGCCGTCCCCTTCACTAACAATGTTGCCGAACAGGGCGGGCGCATGATGAAGGTCAAGATGAAGATCTCCGGATGCTTCCGCACCATCGAGGGCGCCCACGTCTTCACCATCCTGCGCGGCACCGCCGATACTGCCCGAAAGCAGGGCTGGAACGTCCTTGACGCATTAAAGACGCCCTCACCCATCCTGATCGCCAGGCTGAAAGCCGCCTGACGTTGCCCATACCTGGGCAGTTACGATTCGTAAAGAAAGCGGATTTAGGACTCTAGCAGCAATAACTTGAACAGTTCATGTTGCGACAAGCTTCTCGCGGGGGCGCAAGCGGTAGTTCCATTCACCATGAAACTCGTCCCGCTCGAGGGCCAGTTCAGCAAGCTCTTCGTCCGACACCTTGAGCCCGGTTTCGTAGGTATTCTCGTCCAGCTGGGAGCGAATGTGGAGCCCTGCTTCGGTGGTCGTGCAGCCGATCAGATTGACCACGACCTCGCGGCTGACCAGGGGGCGTCCGCGCCAGTTGTTGGTGATGTGGCAGAACATCCGATGTTCGATCGTGTTCCACTTGCTGGTTCCGGGTGGAAAGTGACAGACCTGGATCTCGATGCCGAGCTCATCGGCCAGCTTCTGCAGCTCGCGTTTCCACAAGCGAACCCGATATCCGTTGCTGCCGCCACAATCCGCCGTAATCAACACGCGGCGGGCCTTGGGATAGCGTGGATGACCCATTTCTTTCCACCAGCGCCGGATGCTTTCGACGGCGAATTCGGCGGTGTCGTGATCGATCCCAACGCTACCTTGATTGGCGGCGACATCGTAGACGCCGTAGGGCGCGACCTTGCCGAGGTCCGGATCAATGAAATCATAGACGCGAACTTCCTCAGGCTCTCCTTTTGGTTGCCATTCCTGGCCACCGTTCTTGAAATCGCCGACCAGTTCCTTCTTCTTGGTGTCGACGGAAATCACAGGATCACCAACCGCTTGGTACTGCGCCGCCCGGCGAGCGATCTGGGTGAATTGGGCGTCCCGGTCCGGATGGCCTTCCCGGGTCTTGCGGGTCGCTTGGAGACTGTAGCCAAGGTGCGCCAGAAGGTCACAGACACTCCGCTGGCTGACTTGATGGCCCTGCTCGGCCAATTCCCTCGCCAGCCGAGGCGTGCTCTTGCACGTCCAGCGCAACGGCGACTGCGGATCGCCTCGGGGCTCAACCAGGGCATCAAGGTCACGCAGAAGGGTCGGATCCTTGTCGGTCAGTTTCTTACGCCCG
>DASWQJ010000081.1:0-19939 GCA_036403795.1 Stenotrophomonas sp. | reverse complement strand
CGCGCCGTGCCCCTAATCACCGAGGAGCGCAAGGGCACCGAAGCAGCTCCACCGCTTCGGCTCGCGCTGTGGGAGTGTGTTTCTTTGGTTACTTTCTTTGCACAAGCAAAGAAAGTGACCCGCGCCCGCAGGGCGTGGAAGCCTTAAAAAAAAAACCACAATCCCAAAAAAAATCCAACCAAAAACCAAAACCAAAACCCAAAACCCAAAACCCAAAACAAAAACCAAAAACCAAAAACCAAAAACCAAAAACCAAAATCACCCCGCGGGCCGCGCCCGAAACACCACACTCATCCTCTCCCCCACCCTCCTAACCGTCTTAGGAATCCCATGCTCATGCGTCAACTGCGACGCATAACTCATCACCAACAAACTCCCCGCCTCCAGCTCCACCCCGAAAGCCCGCCCCCCCACCTTCGCCCGCAGATTCATCCGCCGCGTATCCCCCAGCGACACCAGCGCAATCGGCTGCCCCGGCACCAACGAATGCAACTTGTCGTTATGCATCGCCACACTGTCGCGCCCGTCGCGGTACAAATTCATGCCCACATGCGTGAAGTCGCCAGGCACCATCGAGCGCACCGCCGCCAGCATCTCCTCCAGGGGCAGGCCGGGCGGCAGCGCATCCAGGGGATAGTGCGCAAGCAACCGCGGCACATCCACCACGCGCTCGTACATCGGCCGCTGCATCGTGCGCCACTCGGCGCCCAGCCGCAGCGCGTCGAACCAGCGCTTGGCAACGGCCTGGCCGACCAGGGCCGGCCAATAGCGCACGCCCCCTTCGGCATCGTCCACCAGCGTGCGAAATGGCGCGCTGTCGAACAGGTCCATCGGCGTGCAGCCGTCGGCGCTAACGGGCATCATGACCCCCTCTTTTCGCAGCAGGTGCCGCATGTCCACGAACGCTCCTTCCCCTTATGCCGTCGGCCAGCTGTGGCGCTGCCAGGGCCGCAGCGCCGGTGAGCGTCCCGTACTGCTGATCAACCGCATCGATCAACACCCGCTGGGCGGCGAGATCCTGCACGTGAGCATTCGCGATGCGCAGATTCGCCACCCGGCGATGGCCGGCGGCGTGATGACCTCGATGCCGCATGTGCCGGTGATCGGCCAGGTGCTGGAGCGCAGCGGCGCCGAGCTGATTGGCCAGGACACGCCGGATGCGGCCTATATCGAGGGTTACCAGCAATGGAAGCCGGCCTTCGATGCGGGCCATGCCGGTTCCTACGGCGTCGCCGTGGCCGAAATCCTGAACATCGTCGAAGGCATGCTGGCCAAGCGCCACCCGCATTGAGGGGCGCCACGGCGCGTTCGACACCGGCGCGCCGCCGTTCAATGGAAGTCCCGCGATTCGACCTGCAGCTCGCCAAGCAGGTGGCTGAGATCGTGCAGGTCGCCGGCGATGAGGTGCTCCACGCCGTCCACGCGCTCCCAACGCCCCCGCACCGCCAACAGGCGTGATTCCAGCAGGGCGCGCCGGCGGCGCTGGGCCAGGTGCGACCAGACGACGACATTGATCATGCCGTGCTCGTCTTCCAGGGTGACGAAGATGGTCCCCTTGGCAGTGGCCGGGCGCTGGCGTTGGGTGACCAGGCCGGCCACGTGCACGCCGCTGCCGTGGCGACGTCCCTGCAATTCGCGCGCGCCCAGGATGCGGCGCTGGACCATCTGCGCGCGCAGCAACGACATCGGATGCGCGGCCAGGGTCAGGCCCAATGCACGGTAGTCCGACAGCACCTCTTCGCCCGGCCGGGGCGCCGGCAGCATGACCTCGGACTCGACCGGACTGCCGGGCAACAACGGTCGGCGTCGCTCGATGCCGGCCATCGCCCAGCGCGCGTTATTGCGATGCCCGGCAAGCGAAGTCAACGCACCCGCCTCGGCCAATGCCTCGCGCGCCTTGGCATCCAGGCCGGCACGCAGGCACAGGTCGGCCACATCGGCGAAGGGTCTTTGCGCGCGCGCATCCACGATGGCCCCGGCGACCTGCTCGGACAACCCGCGTACCTGGCGCAAGCCCAACCGGATCTGCGGCTGCGCACCGGGTGTTTCTTCGTCCTGCCATGGCGACCCGCCGATCAGCGCCTGGTCCCAGTCGCTATGCATCACGTCTACCGGCAACACATCGACCGTTTCGCGCGCAGCGCGGCCGCGTCGTGCGTCCTGCACGATCTGGCTGGGCGAATAGAAACCCATCGGTTGTGCGTTGAGCAGCCCGCAGGCGAAAGCCGCCGGTTCGTGCCGTTTGAGCCAGCAACTGACGTACACCAGCTTGGCGAACGAAGCGGCGTGGCTTTGCGGGAAGCCGTAGGAGCCGAAGCCTTTGATCTGCTCGAAGATCTGGTCGATGAACTGCGAGGGATAGCCTTTGTCCGCCATCAACTCGCGGATGCGCGCCCGATGCGGCTCCATGTCGCCGCCGCGTCGCCACGCCGCCATCGAGCGCCGCAGGCCGTCGGCTTCGTCGGGCGTGTAGCCAGCATGGATCACCAGTTCCATCACCTGTTCCTGGAACAGCGGCACGCCCAGCGTGGGGCCGAGGATCTCCTGCACGCCCGGCGAGGGATAAGTGATCATTTCCTTGCCTTGCCGGCGACGCAGATAGGGATGCACCATGTCGCCCTGGATGGGCCCGGGCCGCACGATCGCCACCTCGATGACCAGGTCGTAGAACTTGCGCGGTTGCAGTCGCGGCAGCATCGCCATCTGCGCGCGCGATTCAATCTGGAACACACCCACCGTGTCGGCCAGGCAGATCATGTCGTAGGTGGCCGCATCGTCGGCGGGAATCGAGGCGAGGTCGAATTCGCGACCACGATGCACGCGCACCAGATCCAACGTCTTTCGAATGCAAGTCAACATGCCCAGCGCCAGGCAGTCGACCTTGAGCAAGCTCATCGTCTCCAGGTCATCCTTGTCCCATTGGATGATGGTGCGATCGTCCATCGCCGCGTTTTCCACGGGCACCACCGTGGACAGCGGCGCATCGGAGATGACGAATCCGCCCACGTGCTGGGACAGATGGCGTGGATGGTCGCGCAACAGTTCGGTGACCGCCAGCACGCGTGTGATGAGCGGATTGGCCAGATCGAAACCGGCTTCTTCCAGGCGCTGTTGCATGGGCGTGTCGCCATTGCCCCAGCCGTAGCAATCGGCCAGCAGCGCGATCTGGTCCGGCGGCAGGGCGAAGGCCTTGGCCACGTCGCGCACCGCGCTCTTGCCGCGATAGCAGATCACCGTGGCCGCCAACGCCGCACGTGCACGACCATACTTGCCATACACGTATTGCAGCACTTCCTCGCGGCGCTCGTGCTCGAAGTCCACGTCGATGTCGGGTGGCTCGTTGCGCGCTTTGGACAGGAAGCGTGAGATCAACAACCGATTCTCGGCCGGATTCACCGCGGTGATGCCCAGCGCGTAGCACACCGCCGAATTGGCCGAGGAACCGCGGCCCTGGCACAGGATGTGGCGCGAGCGGGCGAAACGCACGATGTCGTGCACGGTGAGGAAGAAGGCCTCGTATTCCAGTTCGGCGATCAGCGCCAGTTCCTGCTCGATGTCGGCCATGACCTTGGACGACACGCCACCGGGCCAACGCTCGCGCATGCCCGCCTCGGTCAGCGCACGCAGATGGCTGGCGGGGGTGTGGCCTACCGGCACCAGCTCGGCCGGATAGCGGTAGGCCAGGTCGCGCTTGAGATCAAAACCCATGCAGCGCCGCGCCAGCTCCACGCCGGCTTGCAGCAGGGCCGGTGGATGGATGTTGCCCAGCGCACGCCGGCTGCGCAGATGGCGTTCGCCGTTGCGGAACAGATGCGCGCCGCATTCGGCCAGCGACAGGTTGTGGGCGATCGCGGTCAAGGTGTCCTGGAGCACGCGATCGCGGCGCTGCGCCATGTGCGCGTCGCCACTGGCCAGCGCGATCATCCCCACGCGTTGTGCCAGCGCCAGCAATTGGGCCAGGCGCGCGGCATCGTCGCGCTCGCGATGCAGTTCGACCGACAGATAGGCACGCTCGCCGAACAGGCCTTGCAACCAGCGACCGTGCGCTTCGTCCGGCGTGGCTTCGGGCAACCACAGGGCGAACAACCCGGCCACCCCGCTACATAGAACCGCTTGCGCATCGTCGCGTGACAATCGATAGGTGCCCTTGGTGGCGGCACGACGGGCGCGGGTGATGAGTTCGCACAGTTTGGCGTAGCCACCGGCATCCTCGACCAGCAACACCACGCGCGGGCCATCGCACAGCGCGATTTCACTACCGACTACCAGCGGCACGCCGGTAGCCTGCGAGGCCTCCCAGCCGCGCACGATGCCGGCCAGCGAGCATTCGTCGGTGATGGCCAACGCCTCGTAGCCGCAGCGTTGCGCACGCGCGAACAGCGCTTCGGCGGAAGAGGCGCCCCGCAGGAATGAAAAGTCCGACAGGCAATGCAGTTCCGCGTACGCGGGCAAGGTGTCCACCCGCTCGGGCAGCACCTCGTCGTTGGCGGCCGCACGCAATCGCGAGCCAACCGTCCAGGCGCGCGGCGGTCGACCGCCGGGGCTCTCCCGATCCACGCCGTCATGGCTGTCGTCCCAGCTCATGCAAACCACCCATGCAGCATCCAGCCCTCGCGCTCGCCCGGCGGCACGAAGGCCCAGGCGCGCTGCCCGCGCGAGGTTTCCACCACGTAGTAGTCGCGACGTGCCTCCTCGCCATCCCACCAACCGCTTTCCAGGCGCTCGGGTCCGGACAACACGCGCAAGCGTGGATCGCGCAACGGCACCGGCTGGGGCAGCAGCCACGCCGGGCGGGGCGGACGGGGCGGCGCCTCGGGCACGCGCGTGGCAGCATCGCCCATGACCTTGCGCCAGGCGCGTTCCGGACGCGGATCATCGGCCGGTATCAGCCGATACACGGAGTCGTCGCCCAGGCGCGCACGCAAGCGCTCGCGCAGTTGCGGCCAGTCCATGGCCTGCTGCGAGCGCTGTTCGAACAGATCCCGGCTGGCCGGCACGAACGGTGGCAGCTGGCGCGCCAGCAAGCGCATGGCCACCACGGGCCGCGGGATCTCGACCCGCTCCAGGCGATTGCGCGACAGCTCGAACAGCATGCCGGGCTCGCGCTCGGCTGCTAGCAGTCCCACTTCCACATCGGTATGGCCCTGCTCGTGCTCAAGCCGCAACACGAAGCGCTGTACGCCGCCGTCGCGGATGGACAGATAAGTGCACAGATCGCCGAGCAATCGGCGCAGCGGGAACAGCAGTGCGGTGTGGATTTCGACTTCGTAGCCCAACTCCACGCGCGCATCGAAGTGATCCGGCGGCGCATAGCATTCCAAGGGATCATCGACATCGCCATACAAGCAATCCAGGTGCTCGAGCAGATCGGCGCCGAAGCGGCGGCGTACGCTGTCGCGCGGCAGAGCGCGCAACGTGCCGAGCGTGCGCACGCCCATGCGCTGCAGGCGCTCGCCGGCCTCGTCGGGCAGTGCGGCCTGGCGCACCGTCACCCCGTCTAGCAAGGTATGCAGCGCGCCGGGATGGTTCACCGCCAGCCCATCGCGCAGGCCGGCCAGCACGCGCGCGGCCCTCGGCGTGGGCGCCAATGCAATGCGATGGCGAAAACCCAAGGTGCCCAGTTCTTCGCGCAGCCGGCGCGCGAACTGCGGCCAGGGCCCGAACAGGCGAAAGCTGGCCCGCGCTTCCAGCACGATGGCGCGCGGCCATTGCGCGCTCACCAGTGAGCTGTGGCGATAGGCCCAGGCCGCCAGGAAGCGCTGCCAACGCGCCTCGGCCTGCGGATCATGGTCGACCGTGCGCACCCCGGTCAGCAGTGCGTGCGCGGCCGACAAGCGCATGCCGGGCCGCAGGCCGGCCTGTGCAGCGGACTCGTTGACCGAATGCAGCGCGCGCAGTTGCGCCGGCCCTTCGACCAGCGCCAGCGGCGCCTGCGCATCGGGCAGGCGGCGAAGGACGGCGTCGAGTGCCAGTTGCGGCAAGAGGATGCAGGCCCAAAGCATGCGTGCCCCTCAATGGACCAGTCGCAACGGCTGCGAAGGCAGCTGTCCGCCCCGGCATTTGCGCACCTGCCAGGCATCTTCGCCGGCCAGGTATTCCAGCCGTAGCGCGGCCGGCGAGGCATTGACGGCGTGGCGGCGGTCGCGCAACGCAAACCCGCAGCAATCGCCGCTGTCGGCTGCCACCTGCAAGCGCCTGAGCGCCCGCGCATCGGCCGTCTGCGGCCAGCCCAACACGGCCGCGCAGGCACCGCTGCGCAGGCATTGTTCGAATGCCCACAACGCTTGCCTGGGATCGGCCTCGATCACTTCCAGCCACGACAGATCCACACCGGCGGCCTGCCAGGCGGGGGCGTACGGCACATAGGGCGGCGCGATCAAGGCCACGCGCTCGCCCGCGGTGCTGAGCCGGGCCAGCGTGGGCAACAGCAAGGCGATCTCGCCCACGCCGTCAGCCGGCAGCAGCAGCTCGGTCAATGCGCGTCGCGGCCAGCCGCCACCGGGCAGCAGCGCATCCAGCGCGGCATGGCCGCTGGGTTCGCCGTCGCGGCGCACGGCCACGCCCTGCCCGGCACGCCAGATCGTGCGTGCCGCCAGCATCTGCCCCAAGGCCAGCACTTCGCCCATGGCTCAATCCCGACGCAGCAGGCCGCAATACAGGCCTTCGATGGCGAAATCCGCATCGGCCGGCACCACGATCGGCGCATAGGCCGGGTTGCGCGGCAACAGGCGCAGCGCATCGGCGCCCCGCTGCAGGCGCTTGATGGTGATTTCGCCATCCAGTCGCGCCACCACGATCTGGCCGTCGCGCGCATCGCTGCTGCGGTGCACGCCGACCAGATCGCCATCGAGGATGCCGTCGTCGATCATCGAATCGCCCTGCACCTGCAGCAGGTAATCCGGCCGCAGCGAAAACAACGTGCGATCCACCCACAGTTCGCGTTCGATGCCGATGTCCGCCCCGATGGGCAAACCGGCGGCCACCCGCCCCAGCACCGGCAGGACCAGGGGGCGATCGCGCGGGGCCTCGGGCAGGTGGATGCCACGGGCCTGCCCACTGCGTTGTTCGATCAGGCCGGCCTCCACCAGCGCCTGCACGTGCTTCTGCGCGGCATTGCGCGAAGCAAAACCGAATTCTGCGGCGATCTCGGCCAGGCTGGGCGGTTGCCCGATCCGCGCACGTTCGCGCAGGAAGGCCAAAACCGCCGCGCGGCGGGGGCTCAGGCGTTCCATGGGACACATCGGGTCGGAGGAGGAGTCAGAATTTTCATAGGTGTACATTTGTACACCCTTCCGGCTCCCCGGGCGAGACGATCTCGTTCAGCGTGCTGTCTGGGGGCGGTCGGTGGTTCCCCAGTGTTGAAGAACGGCCGTGGCTCTCCCACTGTGCCGCCTGAGGAGCAGTCGTCGTGGTTCTCCCAGCCTGCTACCTGAGGAACGGCAGTCGTTTAACCGGGGTGCTGTCTGAGGAGCAGCGGCGCGGCTCTCCGGTCGACACCCCGTGCCATGGCACGTCTTGCAATCCAGCATAGTCGGACCGCAAGACGTGCGCCTCCGCTTTAGGCGGACTTGCGAGCGCGGGTGCGCGCCGCCTTTTTTGCCGCGGCCTTGCGTACGGTTGGGCCCTTGGTTTTCGCCGCCTTCTTGGCGGCGGTCGACCGGCTGCTGGCCGTGCGTTTGCTGGCTGCCTTCTTCGCCTGGGTGGACAGCGCCTTCTTGCCGGCTACCTTTTTGGCCGTGGTTTTCTTGCTCGCGGTCTTCAAGGCCTTCTTGGCACCGGCCGAGCGTTTGGCCGCCGGCTTCTTGGTTGTCTTGGACGCCTTGGTGTCCTGCGCGGCCTTCTTCTTGGTCGCCTTGGAAGCCGTCTTGCCCGGCTTGGCCTTCACTCCATCGCGCCGCGCCTTGGACAGGCCGATGGCGATCGCCTGCTTGGTGTTCTTGGCACCATGTTTGCCTTCGCGGACGTGTTCTATCTCTTCATGCACGTATTCGCCAGCCTGCGTGCTGGGCGACTTGCCTTCCCGTTTGTCCTTGGCGGCGGCTTGGCGGGTCTTCTTCTCCGGCATGGTCTGACTCCAGTGGATGGACGCGGCACGGTGTAGCAACGCACGAGTAAACGATGGGTGCATGCCACGATGCGGTTCTCCACGTGGCCTTGACTACTTGGTAGGTTTGCCGAAGGCGTGGTTGCCTTGCTTTCCACTCGCGCTCCCTTCCTGGACCGAATCGGTCCAGCACGCGTCAGTGCACTGCACCCGGCTATTTTTCCCCTGCCGGCAGGCGTTCTCCGTGGGCGTCGTAGGCCGGCGGGTGATACCAGGTCAAGGCCTGCAACGGCTCATCGGCAGGGTTGCGGATTTCATGTCGTTCGCCCTGTTCGATCACCAGCAGATCGCCGGCAGCCAACCTTTTCTCCACGCCCTCCACGATCGCAACGCCCTGCCCGGCCACCACGTACAACCACTGGTCGGCGCCGCGATGACGATTGTCCGGCCCGCCCTCCTGATCGCCCGGGGCGATGACCATCACCGCCGCCTGCACCTGCCGTACATCGAACAGCACTTTGAATTCCTCGCTGAATTCCAGCTTCGCGTGTTTCATGGCAGACCCTCGGTCTATTTGTCCAGGCACGCAGCCTTGCCGCACGCGCGTTAGCCGCCGGCATCGCCATCGCCGACGACGTTCACAACATCGACACGCGCGGCAACGTCCGCACGCGTCAGGCATCGTGTGTTGCCATGCCTTGAACCCTGCAGCGCCCAGGTTCAAGTCCACGCCTTCGAGCCCGACGATGAACGAGTGTGCCGGTTGAACGTGAGGTCCATACCGGCGTCACCCACCAATTCTTCGGCACTGCCGCGGTGGTGGAAAAGCGCGCGATGCACAGGCCTACGCGGCCCGAGACTTCGCCAAGCGCTGGGCTGAGCGGTCGTGCGTTGCGTGGATGCCTCTGCCCCCCATCGTGCTGCGATGCCTGGCATGGCTGTCAAGCGGCGACGACAGGGTCCGCACTGCCTACAATGCGCGACCCGAAGCCGCATGCAGTAGCGAATGAACACCGAGATCGTCGTCGACCCCACCCTCAAGGCGTACATCGATCCACTGACGCCCGATGAGCACGCCGCCCTGGAGCAAAGCCTGCTTGCCGAAGGCTGTCGCGATGCACTGGTGCTGTGGGGCAATACCCTGGTGGACGGCCACAATCGTTACGGGATCTGCCAGCAGCACGGCCTGCCGTTCCGCACCGTGCAGCAGGAGCGATTCGGCAGCCTGGAAGACGTGCACCTGTGGATGATCGACCAACACCTGGGCCGGCGCAGCGTGTCGGATTTCCAGCGCGGCGTGCTGGCGTTGCGCAAGCGCGAGATCCTGGCGGCGCGGCAGCAGCGCGGGACATCCATGCAGCCGGACACGACGCTGGATACGTCGGGCGACGCGCAGGACGATGCCGCGCCGTGGTCAGACGCGCCTGATGATGCGTCGTCGTCGCCGGTTTCGCCCGCCTCCACCATCCCCGTCTCCAGCACGCCCCCTCCCAGCCGCAGCGACCTGGCACGCGCCGCGCGGGTCAGCAGCAACCAGCTGGGCATGATCGAGAAGATCCACAAGCAGGCCGCGCCGGAAGTGGTGGAAGCGGTGCGCAGTGGCGCGCTGTCGATCAACGCCGCCGCCGTGGTGGCCAGCCTGCCGGTGGAAGAACAGCAGGCCGCCGCACAGGCCGGTCACGACGAACTGCGCGAGACCGCAAGACGCGTGCGCGAATCGCGGCGCAAGCCACGCGCCCCGCGCGAGCCCGATCCGGCGGAGGGCGCAATGCCGCGCACTGCCACCGACGATGGCGAAATCCAGGCCCTGCGCCTTCGCGTCGAAACCCTGGAGCAGGAAAACGCTGCACTGCGGGGGCGCATCGCCGAATTGGAAGCGCGCTGAGGGCGAGCCCAAGGCCAAGCGTTTACAAGTCGGCCAGCGTCCCATCCACGCAAGTTGCCCAACGCTGGCCCAAGTGGAATGCAGGCAGGGCCTGTCCCCACACCATCCCACGCCGGCGTTCAGCGCCCCACGCGTCGCTGCGCAGGCGCGGCGGCTTCCTGCACCGGCGCCGGCTCCCAACCGAACACACTGCGCCCGCCGTAGCCGTGGGAATCGCGCCGTTCCTGCGCGATGTATTCCTCCACGGAAGGGCCCTTGGCCGTCGCCTCCAGCTGGCGCGCTTGCGCATCCAGGCGTGCGATGGCCTGCAGTCGTTCTTCATTGCCGAGTTTGGCCTCCTGCATCGCCTGCTTGAGCACGCCAATGGTCTGGTCGAGCACCCGCGTCGGTACCGGAAACGGATGTCGATCCTTGCCGCCGTGTGCCAGCGAAAAGCGCGCCGGATCACTGAAACGGCACGGCGTGCCATGCACGACTTCGGCCACCATCGCCAACGAACGCACGGTGCGCGCGCCCACCCCCGGCACTTGCAGCAGTTCGACAAAATCCGCCGGCCCGCGCTCGGCAGCGGCAGCCAGTGCCCCGTGCAGGCGACGCACCACGATGTCACCGGCACGCACATCGTGGTGGTCGGGCATCGACAGATGCGGCTGCGCGCCCGGCTGCCAGGCCGGCGCGACGCTCGATCCACCGAACAGATCGCCGGTGATGCCGGTTTCGTCGGCGCTGGCCGGCATGACGGGCGTCGCCAACGCCCGTCCTTCAATCCGCGCGAATGCCCTGGCCACGCCATCGGGCCCCAGATCCTGCAATACCGCCAGCTGTGCCTGCCGCGATGCTTCGGCGCGGTGGTCGGCCAGGTTCACGATGCGGCCCTGCCCCGGGCCTTCGATCGCCGCGTGCGGCGCATCAACGAAGCTCTTCAGTCCTTCGGACAACCAGTGATAACGGCGCGCCTGCCGGCGTGCACCATTCATGCCCTGCTGCACGACGACCCACTGGCCCTCGTCACTGACGATGAAGCCGTGCAGATACAGATCGAAGCCATCCTGCACCGCCGCGCTGTCGACCTTGGCCACCAGCCGGCTGGCCTGCGCCAGCGCTGCGCCGTCCAATCCGGTGCGGCCCGCGACGGCCAGCAATTCGTCGGGGGTCGCGCGCGAATGTCGGCCGCGTCCACCGCACACATGCACGCCCAACTCGCCCGACAGCGGCGCCAACCCCCGCTTGAGTGCGCCGATCACGCTGGTGGTGATGCCGGAGGAATGCCAGTCCATGCCCATCACCGCACCGAAGGACTGGAACCAGAACGGATGCGCCAACCGCCGCAGCAACTCGTCCCGGCCGTAGTGATGCACGATCGCCTGGCACACCACCGCGCCCAGGCGTGTCATGCGCTGCCCCAGCCAAGCGGGCACGCGACCGCCGTGCAACGGAAGATCGGCGCTGCCGGTGCGTCGGCTCATCCAGGATTCCTCTTCAAAGACAACGCAGTGTGGAAGGCGCCGGTCGCGCATTGTGCGACGCAGGGCCCCACACCGCTTTCAGCTACCTGAGCGCCGCCAGCGCGGGCCGCGTTACCGGCACGCCCTTGCCCCTTGCTGCAGCGCAGCTCCTGCTTTAGATCGATCCAAGCTAGACTCAGCTTGAGCCTGCGCCATTCAGGTGCGTGCTACGTTTCCGTGTCTTGGGGAGGAGAAACCACATGCTTGAACACGCTCCACGGCGCGTCGCGCCTTGGCTGGCCGCGCTGCTGCTTGCCGCGGCCCAAGCCCACGCTGCCACTGCCGGCCAGGCCGCCTACCAGGCCGTCGACCCCTTCATCGGCACGGCCGGCGAAGGCCACACCTACCCGGGCGCCACGGTGCCCTTCGGCATGGTCCAGCTCAGCCCCGACACCCAGATCAAGCCTCGCAAGGACGCCTACGGCTGGGCCGCCGGCTATCGCCACGACGACAGCACCATCGTCGGCTTCTCCCACACGCACTTTTCCGGCTCGGGCCACTCGGACCTGGGCGACGTATTGCTGATGCCGATCAGCGGCGAGCCCAAGCTTGAGCGCGGCGACATCCAGGTGCCGGGCAGCGGTTACACCTCGCGTTTCCGCCACGAAAGCGAACAGGCGCAGCCGGGCTACTACGCCGTCACGCTGGACGACTACGGCGTGCGCGCCGAACTGACGGCGGCCCCGCGCGTGGGCGTGCATCGCTACACCTTCCCGAAGGGCAAGCCGGCGCACGTGCTCATCGACCTGCGCACCAGCCTCTACGACTACCCAGGCAAGGTGCAATGGTCGCGACTGCGGCTGCGCGCCGATGGCACGCTCACCGGTTTCCGCGAGACCCGCGGCTGGGCCCCTGGCCGCCAGCTGTATTTCGCAATGCGTTTCTCACAGCCGGTCGCCGGCACGCAACTGCACGACACCGAGCAGGACGTGCCCTACAAAGGCTTCCCGCCGCCGGGTGAAAAAGATCCGCGCCAGCGCGCGCAGATCGAAGGTCGCCAACTGGTCGGCGTGCTCGACTTCGGCCAGGCCACCGCTGCCCCGCTGGTGGTGAAGGTGGCGCTGTCGCCGGTCAGCGAGGACAACGCCATCGCCAACCTGGAGGCCGAAGTGCCCGGCTTCGACTTCGACGCGGTTCGCGCCGACGCGCGACAGCAGTGGACCCAGGCGCTGTCGGCGGTCGATGCCCAGGGCTCGACGGCAGAACGCACCCGGTTCTATACCGCGCTGTATCACACGATGCTTGGCCCCACCTTGTTCATGGACAGCGACGGTCGCTACCGCGGTCCCGACAATGCAGTGCACCAGGCCAAGGGCTGGACCCACTACTCGACGTTCTCGCTGTGGGACACCTATCGCGCGTTGCACCCGCTCATGACCCTGGTGCAGCCCCCGCAGCGCACTTCGGACGTCGTGAATTCACTGCTGGCTTCGCGTCGTGAAAGTGCCTACGGCATCCTGCCGGTGTGGGCGTTCCATGGCCTGGAGACGTGGTGCATGATCGGCTACCACGCCGTACCGGTGATCGCCGATGCCTACATGAAGGGCATCGGTGGATTCGATGCCGACGAGGCGTTGCAGGCGATGGTCGCCAGTGCCGATTATGGTCCCTACGACGGCATCGCCGCCTATCGCGAGCTCGGCTATGTGCCGATCGACGAAGAAGGCGAAGCAGCCTCGAAGACCCTCGAGTACGCCTTCGACGACTGGACCATTTCGCGCGTGGCCGAAAAAATGGGCCGCACCGACGTCGCCCACGAGTTCGCCCAACGCGCGGGCAACTGGAAGCATGCCTACGACCCGGCCACCGGCTTCATGCGCGCGCGCAAGCGTGACGGCAGTTTCCGCGAGCCTTTCGATCCCACCACCAGCGGCTACGGCAGCGACTACACCGAAGGCAACGCCTGGCAGTATTCCTGGTATGTGCCGCAGGACGTGGCCGGCCTGGCCGCCGCACACGGCGGCCCCGACGCGTTGCTGGGCAAGCTGGACCAGGCGTTCGAAGCCAAGGTCGACCCCAAGATCTTCGAGCACATGGAAGACATCACCGGCCTGATCGGCTGGTACGCGCACGGCAACGAACCCAGCCACCACGTGGCCTACCTGTACGCTTATGCGGGCCAACCCTGGCGCACCCAGGCGCGGCTCAAGCAGATCATGGACAGCCAATACGCCGCCCGCCCCGATGGCCTGGCCGGCAACGACGATCTGGGACAGATGTCGGCCTGGTATGTGTTCACCGCGCTGGGCTTCTACCCGGTCGCGCCGGGCAGCAACCAATACATCATCGGGCGTCCCTTCCTGCCGCGTGCCACGCTCAACCTGTCCAATGGCCACCACTTCACCGTGATTGCCGAAGGCCTGGATGACAAGCACACCTACATCGGCCACGCCACGCTCAACGGCAAGCCGCTGCTGCGTGCCTGGCTGTCGCACGAAGAGATCCTCGCCGGTGGCGAGCTGCGGTTCCGCATGCAGGCAGCGCCCAACCGCGAGTGGGCCACCGACCCGGCGCAGCATCCCTACTCGATGTCCACACGCTGAGGTCAAGCGCCGCCGTCAATGCGACGGCGGCGCCATCTGCTGGTCGGCGATGCGCGTACTAGTGTGCGCATCCTCGGCGCCGCGCCACGACACGACATAGTCGCGCGATCCGGCGGCCGCGCGGGGCAGCGGACGAATACGCACCTGCCCGTAACGGCATAGGTCCACGCTGTCGTAGCGCAGCGTGCGGCCATCGCTGAATTCAAAGCGCAGGTCATAGCGACAGGCTCCGCCCGCCAGCGTCACGATCTGGCTTTCGCCTCCGCCACGCAACGTGCGGTCCAAGGCGACGGACTGCAGCGGTGCACCTTCGGGTGCCGCCTGCAGGCGCACCACGCTGTCGAACGCATGATTGATCAGTGGCAGGTAACGCGGCGCAGGTTCCGCACCCCACGCGACAGCGCAGAGCCCGAGCAGACAGGGCAACGACAGGACAGACAGACGCATGGCAGCGATCTCCATTCCAAGGGGCCGGCGACGCAGCGCGTCGCCTGGCGCACATCTGGCGCGCCACCGGCCTCGACGGGGAAGCGATCCGGGACGAATCGTCGCGACGGCGGGACGGAACGTAGTCAACGACGACCTGCTTTCCAATGCCGCGTCCGCGTGCTTAGGATGCGGCATTCCAGAAGGTGGTCCGCCCATGAAGATCCGCCTCGGCCACGCCGACATCGACCTGCGCCGCTACCTCGCGCTATGGACGCTGGTGGTGCTGGTATTCGCCGTGCAAGGCCTGGCCCACGATGTGCTGCTGGACGGCCCGGTGTGGGGGCTGGACGACTACCTGCGCTGGTCGGCGATCCAGTGGTACACGTGGGCCCTGCTGGCACCGTTGGTGTTCCGCCTGGGTGAACGCTGGCCATTGCCGCGCCCCCTGTCGCTGCGCGCCCTGTGGCGGCATGTGCTGCTGGCCTTCGCCGTAACGCTGGTGGCGGTGATGATCGGCGCGATGGTGAGTGCGGGCGGTTTCGGCGAGCAGCTGGGCCAGTTCCTTGGCCGGCATGTCGCCACCGGCATGCTCACCTACGGCGCGCTGCTGTCGATCCAGCAGGCGCTGCACTATCGCGACGAGAGCACGCGCCGTGAACTGGAGGCCGGCCGCCTGGCCACCGAACTGGCGAGCTCGCGCCTGCAAGTCCTCAAGACCCAGCTGCAGCCCCATTTTTTGTTCAACACGCTGCATGCCATCGTCACGCTGCTCGACGAAGACCAGCGATCGGCCGAAGACATGCTGCTGCGCCTGAGCGAGTTGCTGCGCGCGTTCCTGGAGGAATATGACGGGCAGGAGATTCCGTTGCGGCGCGAGCTCGAATTGCTCGATCTGTATCTGGGCATCCAGCGCAAGCGCTATGGCGATCGCCTGGACACCCGGCTTTACATCGACCCGCAGGCGCTGGACTGCGCGGTCCCCAGCCTGATCCTGCAGCCGCTGGTGGAAAACGCGATCCAGCACGGCATCGGGCGCCACGCCGGCGATGATCGCGTGGAAGTCGAAGTCAGGCGCGAGGACGGGCAGCTGCACATCGAAGTGCGCAACCGCAACAGCGTGCTGGAACCGAGCAACGGCGCCACCGGCACGGCGGACGATCGCCGAGGCCACGGCATCGGCCTGGCCAATACCCGGTTGCGCCTGCGTGAGCTCTACGGTGACGCCGCCGAGCTGCGCCTGGACGTGACCTGGCCCCAGGGCGTGGCCTGCCGGCTGCGGCTACCGGCGCACGTGCTGGAAGAAATCGAAGACGATCCGGAACACGTAACGGCGTGAAGCTCACCGTACTGATCGCCGATGACGAGCCCATCGCACGCCACGCGTTGGCGCGGCTGCTGCGGGAAGCGCCGGACATCGAGATCACCGGCGAAGTGGGCGACGGCGCCTCGGCATTGGCGGCGATTCGCGCACAGTCGCCGGACCTGGTGTTCCTGGACATCCAGATGCCCGAGCTGTCCGGACTGGAAGTGGCGACGATGCTGGGCGACCGATTGCCGGCCACCGTGTTCGTCACGGCCTACGAACAGCACGCCGTGCAGGCCTTCGAGGCCAATGCGCTGGATTATCTGGTCAAGCCCTTCAGTCGCGCGCGCTTTGCGCAGACGCTGCAGCGCGCGCGTACTCGGCTGTCGGCCAATGAGCCGCAGCGAATTGCTGAGGCACTGGAAGCACTTCGCCGCCGCGAGCAATGGCTCGAACGCATCCCGGTGCGCGTGGATGAACACGTGGTGCTGGTGCCCGTGGAAGACATCGTGTGGATCCGCGCCAATCGCAACACCGTCGAGCTGCACCTGCCGCACATCACGCATGAGCTGCGCGAGACCATGACCAGCCTGGCATCGCGGTTGGATCCGCGTCGCTTCGCGCGCGTGCACCGCTCGGCCATCGTCAACATCCGCCGCGTGCAGGCGATCCATCCCTGGTTCAATGGACACCACGTGCTGACGCTGGACACCGGCCAGCAACTGCGGATGAGCCGGTACCAGCATGAGTTGTTCCTGCGCCTGGTCACTACCGGTGGCAGCGAATGAGCCTTGTCCGAACGATGATCGTTCTGGAGTGATGCCTCTGTTTCCAACCGAGGGCAATGCACACGCGGTACCGACGCCGTGCCGGCACGCGTCCAGCCCCCCGCTTCACCCAGGCTCAGGTCAACGCAATCGCGACTGCCGTGCCCGCATGTAGTGCTGCTCCGCGCTCAGCGCGCGGATCTCGCGAATCGCCATCCAGGCAAAAGCCAGACCGCCGCCTGCGGTAGCGAGCACGAGCAGGTCACGCATCGACCCGCTCACCGGCGGCGCCAGCCATGTGCAAACCGCCGCGAAGCCCAGCAACAGCGTGGACGCGACGATCAATGAGGTACTGGAAATCAGGTTCATGGCAACACTCCCCGTGCGCCCGTGAGGCGAGCTTTACGCCGACGCCGTCGACGGCTATGCATCCCTGGAACCCCCGGCGCCAGCTTAATCAGCGCCGGGCCGCCGGGCAACGGGGGGGGGCAGCGGCCCCCGGCCATGGCGCAGCGCGGCAAGCCAGCGTGCGGGCGCGCTGCCAGAATCGGCCGATGCGCCGCCTACTCCCCCTCCTGTTCTGCCTGATCGCCATGGCCCCGCCCATCCTCGCCGCTCCCGTGCTTGCCGAGCCCGCCTCGGCCAAGCCCGCCCCTCCCGCATCCGCCGCGCCTGCGCGCGTGCTGATCTTCACCAAGACCGCCGGCTTCCGGCACGAATCCATCCCGGTCGCGGTAGCGACGCTGGAGCGGCTCGCAGCTGAGGCGGGCCTGGCCGCCGACCACAGCGAAGACGCGGCCTTGTTCACGGCGCAGGGATTGTCCCGGTACCGCGTGATCGTGTTCGCCAGCACCACCGGCAATGTGCTCGATGCCGCGCAACAACAGGCAATGGAAGACTTCGTTCGACACGGCGGAGGTTTCGTCGGCGTGCACGCCGCCGCCGACACCGGCTACGACTGGCCGTGGTACGGGCGCCTGGTGGGCGCGTACTTCCTGAGCCACCCGCCGGGCCTGCAGTCCAGCCGCGTGCAGCCCGAACGCGACGGCAAGCCATCGGGCCCGGCCTGGGCCGTGCGCGATGAGCTCTACAACTATCGCGGCAATCCGCGCGCGGACGTGGATGTCCTGGCCACCGTGGACGAGCGCTTGTACGAGGGCGGCACCATGGGCGCGGATCATCCCATCGCCTGGTGCCACCGCTTCGAGGGCGGGCGCGCCTGGTACACCGGCCTGGGCCACGACGAGGCGATTTACGCCGACGCGGATTTCATCGCCCAGCTGCGCGGCGGCCTCGCCTACGCCGCGGGGGACTCCGACGAGGGCTGAGCGGCGAACGACCCGGCACCGCCGCCAGATCGCCGCCATCCGGTTAGGGCCGCCACTCCGTCCGACCTGAATCACCGCCGCTGCATTCAGGTCCACGCGTCGATCCGACCGGCGTTGAATCGTCGATCTCCAGAAGGGGCGCTTGTCGCGCACCCACCCCGAGGGATTCCCATGTCCTACGTCGACGGCTTCGTCCTGGCGGTACCGACCGCCAATCGCGAGAAGTTCCTCAAGCACGCCACCGAAGGCGACTCGGTCTTCATCGACTGCGGCGCGCTGCGCGTCCTCGAATGCTGGGGCGATGACTTGCCCCACGGGCAGCAGACCGACTTCTACCGCGCCGTGCAGGCCACCGCCGATGAAACGGTGGTGTTCTCATGGATCGAGTGGCCGGACAAGGCCACCCGCGACGCCGGCATGAAGAAGATGATGGAAGACCCGCGCATGGATCCAGCCAACAACCCCATGCCCTTCGACGGCAAGCGGCTGATCTATGGCGGCTTCACGCCGATTCTTGAGCTCAAGGCCTGACCAACGCAGCGCCTGGCCGGCGGGCACCGCGCCCCGCCGGCCGGCAGAGGTCGCGCCACGGGTCGCCTGGTCGGGCTGCTGCCCGCATTGCCGCCGACTTTCCTGGCGTAGTACGCCCACGTCTGACCTTTTTACGACGTTCCCTCAGGCAGTCTGCATCGATGCCCAAAGCAATCCCTGCCGTGAGCGGAGTCCCCAGCCTCCCGAGAAGCCTGAGCGGCTTGGTCGGACCGGTCGGCTTGCGCTATTTACAGCGGCTGCTGCCACCGGCCTGGCTGGCGGTGTGCGTGTTGGCGGCCAGCACCTTCTGGATGGCGGCCAGCACGCACGACCTGATCGCCTTCACGGCTTGCGCCCTGGCCCTGTCGGGTGTGTTGGTGCATTGGCCGCGACGTCGCCAATCGCGCTGGCCCCTGGTTCGCCTGCTGGCATTGGCCGCCGTGGTCGCCCTGGCATGGGCGCCCGCCCTGGCCACCCACCCGTTGCTGCGCACCGCGCTCTACGCCTTGTCGGCGCTGTGCGTGGCGCAGGCGTTGCGCCACATCGTCCAGGCGGTCCGACTATCCCTGCGGCTGCAGCGCTCGGCCCAGGCCCTCGACGACGACCGGCTGTTGGCGCTGCTGCCACCGGAAGCCCGGGAACATGCCCGGCAGTGGCAGGGCGGAGACGACAGCCGATCGGCGGAATTGGGCCAAGTCGTGCAACTGGCCGCGCTGTGGCAGGCGATGACGTCGGTGGGCGCCTGCAGCGCGGCGCCCGATTCGCCTACCGTCGTGTAACCGCCTGCGGGGCCTGTTACTTGGGTACCCGCGCTTCGTACTCGCGCTGCATGCGCTGGAACTTGCGCCAGAAGCCCTCTGGTTCACGGGCGAGCAGGCGATCGCGCAGCAGGTCCAGATGGGTGTGCCAGCCGGCGGAGACCTGCACACGCGCACCCCGGGTTTCCAGGCGCGTGTGGATCACTGTCAAACGCACTTGCGCACCTTCCTTCTCCAACTCGAAGCGCACATGCGATCCCGCATCGCCGCTGCCCCAGTCGTAGGCCAACAAGTGCGGCGGATCGTATTCGGTGACTTCCCCGCGCACGCGCTTTTCCTCGTTGACCTGCGCGAACTCGGGGCGCCGCGTCATCGTCGCCCTCGCTCAGCGTGCTATGCCGAAAGATCATCTCGACACTGCCGCCCACGCGTGGCTCGAACTCGCCGCTGCAAAACCAGGTACCTCGCAGCGCCGGGTCGGTCAGGTACGCCCAGACGCGTTCGATCGGCCCCGGCAGCAGGCGCTCCACGCGCGCGGTGTCCGGTGCGGCCAGAGCGACATAGTCGGATAGGGGTGCGGCGATATTCATGGCTTGCTCCTGGGAACGGAAGTTTTGCGATGGACCGGCTTTCGATGCGCCGGCTTTGGATCGTCCAGCGGCAAGTCGGTGGGTTTGGGCTCGGCGGACTTGAGCTCGACGGGCTTGGGTTTGGCGGGTTTGAGGTCGACGCGCGGGGAGACGACGCGCTTGCGATCGGGGGACTTGCCATTGGCGGGTGTGCGATCGAGCGGCGGGTGGTCAGGCGGTTTGCGACCACCGGTCGCCGGGGGCCGCGATCGATCGC
>DASWQJ010000080.1:0-26205 GCA_036403795.1 Stenotrophomonas sp. | reverse complement strand
TGAGTTGCCGGAAGGCGTCGAGATGGTGATGCCGGGCGACAACGTGAAGATGGTTGTCACCCTGATCAACCCGGTGGCGATGGACGAAGGTCTGCGCTTTGCCATCCGCGAAGGTGGCCGTACCGTCGGCGCCGGCGTGGTGGCCAAGATCACCAAGTAATATTTCGGACGTCAGCCTCGCTGGCGAAACCGAATCGAAAAGGGGCGGCCGCAGGTCGCCCCTTTTTTTAGGCGGATATCACGCCAAGTGGGCCCGAGGGGCTTGCAGGGGCTTGAATTGCCTCCTATAATGCGCGGCTCGGCATTCCTGGGTAGGGTGCTGGGCTACTAAGCGAAAAGAGAGGCAGGATGCCCCTCGTGTTCGCCAGACCGGGAAGGTCGAGCCGCAGGAGCACCCAACAGCGCCAAGCTGTTGACGGGGCTCACGTTGTGCTCTATACTTTTCCGTCTGGGCAGACCGGGTAACTGGCCTGCCCGAGTTTTTGGCCGAAAGGAATGGCCTCGCCGGCGGAGTTCGGCGCATCGTAACCAGGATTTTTGTGGGGCAGGTATCCCAGAGGCCTTGCCCGTCGCTCTTTTAACGAAGGAACCCCCGTCATGGCGGACCAAAAGATCCGGATTCGGCTGAAGGCGTTCGATCATCGTTTGATCGACCGTTCGGCCAGCGAGATCGTAGAGACGGCCAAGCGGACCGGCGCGCAAGTGCGTGGCCCGATCCCGCTGCCGACCAAGATCGAGCGTTACACCATCCTCGTCTCGCCGCACGTCGACAAAGACGCGCGTGACCAGTACGAAACCCGCACGCACAAGCGCGTGCTCGATATCGTCGATCCCAACGACAAGACCGTGGACGCGCTGATGAAGCTCGAGCTCGCGGCTGGCGTCGACGTTCAGATCAAGTTGACCTGAGGACTACGACCATGACGAAGAAATATTCGTTGGGCTTCGTGGGCCGCAAGGCAGGCATGAGCCGCGTTTTCACTGAAGACGGTCGCTCGGTGCCGGTCACGCTGATCGAAGCAACCCCGAATCGCATCGCACAGATCAAGACCGTCGAAGCCGACGGCTACAGCGCCGTGCAGGTGACTGTGGGCAGCCGCCGCGCTGCACTGGTCAACAAGCCGGCCGCGGGCCACTTCGCGAAAGCGAAGGTCGACGCTGGTCGTGGCCTGTGGGAGTTCCGCGTTGAGGATGCACAGCTGGGTGATTTTGCCGTTGGTGGCGAAGTCAAGGCTGACATCTTCGAAGTTGGCCAGAAGGTGGACGTCCAAGGCGTCACCAAGGGCAAGGGCTTCCAGGGCACCATCAAACGCCACAACTTCCGTATGGGCGATGCAACCCACGGTAACTCGCTGTCGCATCGTGCGCCGGGTTCACTGGGCCAGCGCCAGACCCCGGGTCGTGTTTTCCCGGGCAAGAAGATGTCCGGCCACATGGGTGCTGTGCAGCAAAGCACGCAGAACCTGGAAGTGGTCAAGGTCGACGTCGAGCGCGGTCTGCTCGCGATTCGTGGCGCTGTTCCTGGCGCGGCGGGTGGCGACGTGATCGTCCGTCCGGCGAGCAAGGCATAAGGGAGAGATGACGATGGAACTCGCCATCACCGGCAGCAATAACAAGGTCTCGGTTTCCGAAGCCGTATTCGGTCGCGAATTCAGTGAGGATCTGGTTCACCAGGTCGTTGTTGCCTATCGCAACGCCGGACGCGCAGGCACCAAGGCACAGAAGACCCGTTCGGAAGTGCGCGGCACCACCAAGAAGTCGAAGAAGCAGAAGGGCGGCGGTGCGCGTCATGGCGCGCTGACGGCTCCGATCTTCGTCGGCGGCGGCGTGACCTTCGCGGCCAAGCCGCGCAGCTTCGCCCAGAAGGTGAACCGTAAGCAGTATCGCGCCGCGATCTGCGCGATCTTCTCCGAGCTCAACCGCCAGGGCCGCCTGATGATCGTCGATTCGTTCGACATCGATGGCAGCAAGACCAAGGGCCTGGTCGAGAAGCTGAAGGGCATGGAAGTGGGCAAGCGTCCGCTGATCGTGACCGAAGAGGCTTCCGAGCAACTGTATCTGTCCGCCCGCAATCTGCCGTACGTCGAAGTGCGCGATGTGCAGGGTCTGGATCCGGTGGCGTTGGTTGGGGCCGATACGGTCGTGATCACCGCTGACGCGGTCAAGAAGGTCGAGGAGTGGCTGGCATGAGCAGCAACGAAAAAATCTTCAGCGTGCTGCGCGCTCCGCGAGTCTCCGAAAAGACCGCGCGCCTGCAGGAAGTCTCCAATCAATACGTCTTCGAAGTCTCGAACGAAGCAACCAAGGCCGATGTAAAGGCTGCGGTTGAGCAACTGTTCGACGTCAAAGTCAAGGCTGTCAACGTGGTCAACGTCAAGGGCAAGAGCAAGTCCTTCCGTAACCGCGCGGGCACCCGCGGCAGCTGGCGCAAGGCGTATGTCCGCTTGGTTGATGGCCAGTCCATCGACGTCACTGCCAAGGCCTGAGGAAACATCCCATGCCATTGATGAAGTTCAAACCCACCTCCCCCGGCCGTCGTTCCGCCGTGCGAGTGGTCACCCCGGATCTCCATAAGGGTGCGCCGTACGCCGGTCTGGTCGAGTCGCAGAGCAAGTCGGGTGGTCGTAACCACCACGGCCGCATCACGACCCGTCACGTCGGTGGTGGTCATAAGCAGCACTACCGCATCATCGATTTCAAGCGCAACAAGGAAGGCATTCCGGCGCGCGTGGAGCGGATCGAATACGATCCGAACCGCACCGCTCATATTGCCCTGCTGTGCTACATCGACGGTGAGCGCCGTTACATCATTGCTCCGAAGGGCTTGAAGGCAGGCGATCAGGTCATTGCCGGCGCGAATGCGCCGATCAAGGCCGGCAACACCCTGCCGCTGCGCAACATCCCGGTCGGTACGACCATTCACGGGATCGAGCTGAAGCCGGGCAAGGGTGCCCAGATCGCCCGTGCCGCCGGCGCCGCCGTGCAGCTGGTTGCTCGTGAGGGCATCTACGCCACGCTGCGTCTGCGTTCGGGTGAAATGCGCAAGGTTCCGGTTGAATGCCGGGCCACGATCGGTGAAGTCGGCAACGACGAGCACAACCTCGAGAAGCTGGGCAAGGCTGGCGCGAAGCGCTGGCGCGGTGTTCGACCGACCGTTCGCGGTGCGGCCATGAACCCGGTTGACCATCCGCACGGTGGTGGTGAGGCCAAGGCCGGTCAAGGTAATCCGCATCCGGTCACCCCCTGGGGTGTGCCGACCAAGGGTTACAAGACGCGCAAGAACAAGCGCACCACGCAGTTCATCGTCCGCGATCGTAGGGGCTAATCGACCATGGCACGTTCACTCAAGAAAGGCCCGTTCGTCGATCACCACCTCGTCAAGAAGGTGGAGACCGCTGCGGGTAGCAAAAAGCCGATCAAGACCTGGTCGCGTCGTTCGATGATCCTGCCGGATATGGTGGGCTTCACGATCGCCGTGCACAACGGCAAGAACCACATCCCGGTCCTGGTCAATGAAAACATGGTTGGCCACAAGCTTGGCGAATTCGCTGTCACCCGGACCTTCAAGGGTCACGGCGGCGACAAGAAGTCGGGCAAGTAAGGAGAGATGACAATGGAAGCGAAAGCAATCCTGCGCACCGCGCGCATCTCCCCGCAGAAGGCGCGGCTGGTCGCTGACCAGGTTCGCGGCTTGTCCGCAGAGCGTGCGGTCAACCTGCTGAAGTTCTCGGATAAAAAGGCTGCCCACCTGATCAAAAAGGTGGTGGAGTCGGCGATCGCAAACGCCGAGAACAATCAGGGTGCTGATGTCGACGAGCTGAAGGTCAAGACCATCATGGTTGATGAGGGTCCCTCCCTGAAGCGTTTCATGGCGCGGGCCAAGGGCCGCGGTACCCGCATCCTCAAGCGCACCAGCCACATCACTGTGGTTGTGGGCGCCGGCAAGTAAGCGGAAAGGATAAGACGATGGGTCATAAAGTTCATCCGATTGGAATCCGCTTGGGTATTGCCAAGGACTGGAACTCCAAGTGGTACGCCAACAAGGGCGAGTTCGCCAGCTATCTGGCAGCCGACCTCAAGGTCCGTGAAATGCTGCGCAAGAAGTTGGCGCAGGCAGGCATCAGCAAGATTCTGATCGAGCGTCCGGCCAAGACGGCGCGCGTGACGATTCACACCGCCCGTCCGGGCGTGGTGATCGGCAAGCGTGGCGAGGACATCGAGAAGCTGCGTAAGTCGGTCAGCGAGATGATGGGCGTTCCGGCGCACATCAACGTCACCGAAGTGCGCAAGCCGGAGTTGGATGCACAGCTGGTTGCCGAGTCGATCGCGCAGCAGCTGGAGCGTCGCATCATGTTCCGCCGCGCAATGAAGCGCTCGGTCGGCAACGCGATGCGCCTGGGTGCCCTGGGCATCAAGGTCAACGTGGCGGGTCGCCTCAACGGTGCGGAAATCGCTCGTTCGGAGTGGTACCGCGAAGGCCGCGTGCCGCTGCATACGCTGCGTGCCGACATCGACTATGGCTTCGCTGAAGCCAAGACGACCTACGGCATCATCGGCATCAAGGTTTGGATCTATAAGGGCGAAGTTTTCGACTTCTCCCAGGTTGGCCAGGAGAAGCAGGACGACACCCCGCGCAACGATCGTAATGATCGCGGCGATCGCGGTGACCGTCCGTCGCGCCCGGCTCGTGAAGCGAGGTAACGGCAATGTTGCAACCCAAGCGAACCAAATACCGCAAGATGCACAAGGGCCGTAACGACGGCCTGGCATGGAGCGCAAATGCCGTCAGCTTTGGCGAATACGGCCTGAAGTCCACGGCGTTCGGTCAGTTGACCGCGCGCCAGATCGAGGCGGCTCGCCGCTCGATCAGCCGTTACGTCAAGCGTGGCGGCAAGATGTGGATCCGCGTCTTCCCCGACAAGCCGATCACCAAGAAGCCGATCGAAGTCCGAATGGGCTCCGGTAAGGGCAACGTAGAGTACTGGGTCGCCCAGATCCAGCCCGGTCGCATGATCTATGAAATCGAAGGCGTCCCCGAAGATGTGGCCCGCGAGGCGTTCCGCCTGGCAGCCGCGAAATTGTCGGTGACCACCACTTTCGTGACCCGGACGGTGCGCTGATGGATATCAAACAACTCCGCGAGAAGTCGGCTGACGATCTCAAAGTCCACCTGACCGATCTGCGTAAGGAGCAATTCTCGCTCCGTATGCAGCAGGTCACCGGCCAGCTGCCGAAGTCCCACGAAACCCGCCGGGTGCGCCGCGAGATTGCTCGCGTCAAGCACCTGCTCGGCAGCACGAAGTAAGGACCGCCGCGATGAGCGACAACAACGAAAGCAAGACGCTGCGCACGGTCGAAGGCCGAGTCGTCAGCAACAAGATGGACAAGACCGTCACCATTCTGGTCGAGCGCCAGGTCAAGCACCCGCTGTACGGCAAGTACATCAAGCGCTCGACCAAGCTGCACGCCCACGATGCCGACAACGCCTGCAACGAAGGCGATGTCGTGCGCGTGACCGAGATTGCCCCGATGTCCAAGACCAAGAACTGGCGTGTGGTGGAAATCATCACTCGCGCAGCGCAATAAGGAGCCTGAATCATGATTCAGATGCAGAGCTACCTCGACGTCGCCGACAACTCCGGTGCCAAGGAAGTGATGTGCATCAAGGTGCTCGGCGGCTCCAAGCGCCGTTACGCACACATCGGTGACATCATCAAGGTGACCGTGAAAGATGCGATCCCGCGCGGTAAGGTCAAGAAGGGCGAGGTCTATGATGCGGTCGTCGTGCGTACCCGTAAGGGTGTGCGTCGTCCGGACGGATCGCTGATCCGCTTCGACGGCAACGCCGCTGTCCTGCTGAACAACAAGCAGGAGCCGATTGGTACCCGTATCTTCGGACCGGTGACCCGTGAGCTGCGTTCCGAGAAGTTCATGAAGATCGTCTCGCTCGCTCCCGAAGTGCTGTGAGCTGAGGACAAAGACATGGCTAACCGTATCAAGAAGGGCGACCAGGTCGTCATCAACACCGGCAAGGACAAGGGTAAGCAGGGCGAAGTGGTTCGCGTCGACGGAGACCGTGTGGTCGTGTCGAACGTGAATCTCGTCAAGCGCCATACCAAGCCGAACCCGCAGGCGGGTGTCGCCGGCGGCGTGGTCGAGCGTGAAGCGTCGATCCATATCTCCAACGTGGCGATCGTCAACCCGGCTTCGGGCAAGGGCGAGCGCGTTGGCTTCAAGGTGCTGGAGGATGGACGCAAACTGCGTGTGTTCCGCTCCAGCGGTGAGGCGCTAGACGCCTGAGGAATGAGTTCATGACTTCCCGTCTCGAAAAAATCTACAAGGAAGAAGTGGTGCCGGCCCTGATGAAGGAATTCGGCTACACCAATCCGATGGAAGTACCGAAGCTGGTCAAGGTCACGCTGAACATGGGCGTGGGCGAGGCTGCTACCAACAAGAAGATCCTGGAAAATGCCGTCGCCGACATGAGCAAGATCTCTGGCCAGAAGCCGGTGGTCACCAAGTCGCGCGTATCGGTGGCTTCGTTCAAGATCCGCGACGGCTGGCCGATTGGTTGCAAGACGACGCTGCGCCGCGCGAAGATGTACGAATTCCTGGATCGCCTGGTCAACATCTCGCTGCCGCGCGTGCGCGACTTCCGTGGTGTGTCCGGTCGTTCGTTCGACGGTCGCGGCAACTTCAACATGGGCGTGAAGGAGCAGATCATCTTCCCGGAAATCGACTTCGACGCTGTCGATGCGATCCGCGGTATGGATATCGCCATCACCACCACCGCCAAGACGGATGCGGAAGCGAAGGCGCTGCTTGCAGCGTTCAAGTTCCCGTTCCGTAACTGATTCGCGAGGAAAACCGAAATGGCAAAGACCTCCATGGTCCACCGCGATATCAAGCGGGCAAAGCTGGCCAAGAAGTTCGCAGGCAAGCGCGAAGCGCTGAAGGCGATCATCTCCAGCCAGAACGCGTCTTACGACGAGAAGGCCGACGCGGTCATCAAGTTGCAGAAGCTGCCGCGCGATTCGTCGCCGAGCCGCCATCGCAATCGTTGCGAGCTGTCGGGCCGTCCGCGCGGTGTCTACCGCAAGTTCGGTCTGGGTCGTAACAAGTTGCGTGAAGCCACCATGCGCGGCGACGTGCCGGGCCTGCGCAAGGCCAGCTGGTAAAGCACTGGCGCACCGGTCGCTAGCGGCCGGTCCGGGTTGGGAAGGGGACTTCCCGCCAGGCATGAGAGTCCGACGCAGGTCGGGCTCTTTTGTCGTATAATTCCGCTCCTTGCCTGCCGGTTCGTGGTGGGCGAAGGGTCCTGGCCCCTCCAGGGAAACACAAGATTTTCGCGAAAGCGGATATCGGTGCACTCAAAGGTATTCTCATGAGCATGACTGATCCCATCGCCGACCTGCTGGTTCGCATCAAGAATGCGGCCGCGGTTGGCAAGCAGACGGTGAAGTTGCCGTCCTCCAAGATCAAGGTTGCGATTGCCCAAGTCCTGAAGGACGAGGGTTACATTGCCGATCTGCGCGTTGTTCCGACCGAGAACAACAAGTCTGAATTGGAAATCGTCCTGAAGTACTTCGAAGGCCGTCCGGTCATCGAGACCCTGAAGCGTGTGTCGCGCTCGGGTCTGCGTCAGTACCGCGGCAAGGAAGAGCTGCCGAAGGTCCTCGGTGGCCTCGGCGTCGCCATCATCTCCACGTCGAAGGGCATCATGACCGATTCGCAGGCCCGTCAGGCCGGTATCGGTGGCGAAGTCCTGTGCTTCGTGGCCTAAGGGAAGGAATCGAAAATGTCCCGCGTAGCCAAGAAGCCTGTCGCCCTCCCGAAGGGTGTTGAAGTGAACGTCCAGCCGGACCTGGTCAGCGTCAAGGGCCCGAAGGGCACCCTGACCCTCGCCAAGCCGGTCGGTGTCGAGATCGCCATCGATGGCGAAGTCGCCAACCTGTCGGCCAACGACCCGTCGCAGCTCGCGATCACGGGTACCGTGCGCGCCATCCTTGCCAATATGGTCAAGGGCGTGTCCGAAGGTTTCGAGCGCAAGCTCGAGCTGGTCGGCGTCGGTTACCGTGCTGCCATGCAGGGCAAGGATCTGAGCCTGTCGCTCGGTTTCTCGCATCCGCTGGTGTACGTGGCGCCGGAAGGCATCACCCTGTCGACTCCGACCCAGACCGAGATCCTGGTCCAGGGCACAGACAAGCAGCGTGTCGGTGAAGTCGCCGCCAAGATTCGCGGTTTCCGTCCGCCGGAGCCCTACAAGGGCAAGGGTGTGAAGTACGCCGGTGAAGTCATCATTCGCAAGGAAGCCAAGAAGGCGTAATGCGGGCCTAGCCTGTACAAGCCGATCCGCTTTCCAAGGAACCAGAAAATGAACAAGAACATTGCTCGCCTGCGCCGTGCCAAGTCGACCCGTGCGCATATCCGCGAACTGGGTGTGGCCCGCCTGACGGTGCTGCGCACCGGACAGCACCTGTACGCGCAAGTCTTTACTGCTGACGGCTCGACCGTCATCGCCGCCGCCAACACCTTGCAGTCCGATGTGAAGGAAGGCCTGAAGAACGGCAAGAACAGCGAAGCCGCCATCAAGGTGGGCACGCTGATCGCCGAGCGCGCCCGCGCTGCCGGCATCGAGAAGGTTGCATTCGACCGTTCGGGCTATCGTTACCACGGCCGTATCAAGGCCCTGGCTGACGCTGCACGCGAAGGCGGCTTGAAGTTCTAAGTATCCGGCGGGCATGCCTTGTGGCATGCCCGTTCCTGCCGGCGCGGGCTGCGCCGGACCGTTCCGCTCTTTTGTAGCGGTGTCGGGACCTCGGCGTTTGCCCAACAACTATAAGCGGCCTCGAGCCGTACATATCCATTCAATCAAGGAACTACAATGGCAGAAGAACGTGGACCGCGGGGTCGTGATCGCGACCGTAACCGCGAAGAGAAAGTCGACGATGGCATGATCGAAAAGCTGGTCGCGGTCAATCGCGTCAGCAAGACGGTCAAGGGCGGTCGTCAGTTCACCTTTACCGCACTGACCGTGGTCGGTGACGGCGCTGGCAAGGTTGGCTTCGGCTACGGCAAGGCGCGCGAAGTGCCGGTGGCGATTCAGAAGTCGATGGAATATGCCCGCAAGAGCATGTCCAACATCGATCTGAACAACGGCACCTTGTGGCATCCGCTGAAGTCCGGCCATGGCGCGGCTCGCGTGTTCATGCAGCCGGCTTCGGAAGGTACTGGCGTCATCGCCGGTGGTGCGATGCGTGCGGTGCTGGAAGCGGTTGGCGTCAAGAACGTGCTGGCCAAGGCCGTGGGTTCGCGTAACCCGATCAACCTGGTTCGCGCAACGCTGCGCGGCCTGGAAGAGATGCAGTCGCCGACCCACATTGCGGCCAAGCGCGGCAAGAAGGTTGAGGAGATCATTCGTGGCTAATGAGTCCAGCAAGACCGTGAAGGTGCGCCTTGTGCGCGGCCTGCGTGGTGCCCAGTCCCGTCACCGCCTGTCGGTGCAGGCCCTGGGTCTGAGCAAGCTCAACGATGTGCGTGAACTCAAGGACAGCCCGCAGGTTCGCGGCCTGATCGCCAAAGTTCATTACCTCGTCCAGGTTGAGGAGTAATCGACCATGACTATGCGTCTCAATGATCTGAGCCCGGCCCCGGGCGCCCGTACCGAGCGCACCCGCGTCGGTCGTGGCATTGGCTCCGGCCTGGGCAAGACCGCCGGTCGTGGTCACAAGGGTTCGTTCGCCCGTAAGGGTGGCGGCAAGATCAAGGCCGGCTTCGAAGGCGGTCAGACCCCGATGCAGCGCCGTCTGCCGAAGATCGGCTTCCGTTCGAAGATCGCCAAGGACACTGCGGAAGTGTTGTCCTACCAGCTCGATAAGCTGGAAGCTGGCGAGATCGACTTTGCCGCTCTGCGTGCGGCCAAGCTGGTCCCGAGCACGGCCAAGAAGGCCAAGATCGTCATGAAGGGCGGGCTGAGCAAGAAGTTCGTGCTGAAGGGCGTGGCGGCAACGGCAGGCGCCAAGGCGGCCATTGAAGCCGCCGGCGGCAGCGTACAGGAGTAATCGGCAGATGGCGCAAGCTGGCATCGGTAATATCGGCGGCGGGCTGGGCAAGTTCACTGAACTTCGCCAGCGTTTGCTGTTCGTCGTCGGGGCATTGATCGTCTATCGAATCGGCTGTTACGTGCCGGTTCCGGGCGTGAATCCCGAGGCCATGCTTTCGTTGATGCAGGCGCAGGGTGGCGGCATCGTGGACATGTTCAACATGTTCTCGGGCGGCGCCCTGCACCGTTTCAGTATTTTTGCGTTGAACGTGATGCCGTACATCTCGGCATCGATCGTGATCCAGCTGGCGACCCACATCTTTCCCGCGCTGAAAGCGATGCAGAAGGAAGGTGAGTCAGGCCGTCGGAAGATCACCCAGTACTCGCGCCTCGGCGCCGTGTTGCTGGCGGTGGTGCAGGGCGGCAGCATTGCGCTGGCCCTGCAGAACCAGACGGCACCCGGCGGCGCGCCCGTCGTCTACGCCCCCGGCATGGGTTTTGTGTTGACGGCCGTGATCGCGCTGACTGCCGGCACCATCTTCCTTATGTGGGTCGGCGAGCAGGTGACGGAACGGGGCATCGGCAACGGTGTGTCCCTGATCATTTTTGCCGGCATCGTCGCTGGTTTGCCGGCGGCTTCGATCCAGACGATCGAGGCTTACCGCAACGACAGCCTCAGCTTCATTTCGCTGTTGCTGATCGTGGTGACGATCCTGGTGTTCACCTGGTTTGTCGTGTTCGTCGAGCGAGGCCAGCGACGGATCACCGTCAACTACGCGCGTCGCCAGGGCGGCCGCAATGCGTACATGAACCAGACGTCGTTCCTGCCGCTGAAGCTCAACATGGCGGGCGTGATTCCGCCGATCTTCGCGTCGTCCATCCTGGCTTTCCCCGCCACGTTGTCGATGTGGTCCGGCCAAGCGACTTCCGCAACCTGGTTGCAGCGCATCGCCAATGCCTTGGGACCGGGTGAGCCCGTCCATATGTTGGTGTTTGCCGGCCTGATCATCGGCTTCGCGTTCTTCTACACGGCGCTGGTGTTCAACTCGCAGGAAACGGCCGACAACCTGAAGAAGTCCGGTGCCCTGATTCCGGGTATCCGCCCGGGCAAGGCCACGGCCGACTACGTCGACGGCGTGCTGACGCGCCTGACGGGTGCCGGGGCGGTCTACCTGGTCATTGTTTGCCTGTTGCCGGAAATCATGCGCGCGCAGTTTGGTACTTCCTTCCACTTCGGCGGCACCTCGTTGCTGATCGCGGTGGTGGTGGTGATGGACTTCATTGCCCAGATCCAGGCCCATTTGATGTCCCACCAGTACGAAAGCCTGCTCAAGAAGGCGAACCTGAAGGGTGGGTCACGCGGCGGTTTCGCCCGCGGCTAAGCTACTGCTATACTTTTCTTCCTTGCGTGAAGGCCTGTCCGGTTCCCGGACCCGCCTTCCGATCTGAAGGGCGGCTCTCGCGGCGTCTCGCGCGTGGGTGTGATGGGGTAGCCCCGTGCAGGAGTAGCACGGGCGGTTCAGGTGGTTCTGCCATCTGCGCCAACGCCATCCGGCGCCGGAGCATGGGCACACTCCCCATGCCGGGCCCGTGGACCGATGTCTGGTTCCATGAGCTTCCAAGTAATCCGAGACCTTGCTAGAATTACGAGTTCACTTTTTGATCCATCCTGCCGGATGGCGCCAGAGCGCGCTGTCGGGCCATCACTCAGTTGGAGAACCGCGTCATGGCGCGTATTGCAGGCGTAAACCTGCCAGCCCAGAAGCACGTCTGGGTCGGGTTGCAAAGCATCTACGGCATCGGCCGTACCCGTTCGAAGAAGGTCTGCGACTCCGCAGGCGTGACTTCGACCACCAAGATCCGCGATCTGTCGGAGCCGGAAATCGAGCGCCTGCGCGCTGAAATCGGCAAGTACGTCGTGGAAGGCGATCTGCGCCGTGAAATCGGTATCGCGATCAAGCGCCTGATGGACCTGGGCTGCTATCGAGGCCTGCGTCATCGTCGCGGCCTGCCGCTGCGTGGCCAGCGTACCCGTACCAACGCCCGCACCCGCAAGGGTCCGCGCAAGGCGATCAGGAAGTAAGGGATAGACATGGCCAAGCCTGCTGCTGCAAAAACCAAAAAGAAGATCAAGCGCGTCGTCACCGACGGCGTCGCCCACGTCCACGCTTCCTTCAACAACACGATCGTCACCATCACCGACCGTCAGGGCAATGCACTGTCCTGGGCGACCTCGGGTGGCGCTGGCTTCCGCGGTTCGCGCAAGTCGACTCCGTTTGCCGCGCAGGTCGCCGCCGAAAAGGCCGGCCGTGCTGCGCTGGACTACGGCGTGAAGTCGCTGGAAGTCCGCATCAAAGGCCCAGGTCCGGGTCGGGAGTCTGCCGTACGTTCGTTGAACAACGTCGGCTACAAGATCACCAACATCATCGACGTGACGCCCATCCCGCATAACGGGTGCCGTCCGCCGAAAAAGCGCCGCGTCTGAGGAGCTGAATAGAAATGGCTCGTTATATTGGTCCTACCTGTAAGCTCGCGCGTCGCGAAGGCGCTGACCTTTCCCTCAAGAGCCCGGCCCGTGCGCTGGACTCCAAATGCAAGCTGGAGCAGAAGCCCGGCCAGCATGGTGCAACTGCCCGCAAGGGCAAGCTGTCCGACTACGCCACCCAGCTGCGCGAGAAGCAGAAGGTGAAGCGTATTTACGGTCTGCTGGAGCGTCAGTTCCGCAACTACTACAAGAAGGCTTCCAACAAGAAGGGCAACACCGGCGAAAACCTTCTGCAGTTGCTGGAAACCCGTCTGGACAACGTCGTCTACCGCATGGGCTTCGCTGTGACCCGTCCGGCCGCGCGCCAGTTGGTCTCGCACCGTGGCGTGCTGGTCAACGGCAAGTCGGTGAATCTGGCGTCGTACCAGGTCAAGGCCGGCGATGCGATCGCACTGTCGGAAAAGGCCCAGAAGCAGCTTCGCGTGAAGGAAGCCCTGACCGTCGCCGAGCAGCATGATCTGAACCCGTCGTGGGTCGAGGTGGATTCCACCAAGTTCAGCGGCGTGTTCAAGGCGGTCCCTGACCGTGCAGACCTGCCTGCAGACATCAACGAAGCGCTCATCGTCGAGTTGTATTCGAAGTAATTCACTTTGGAGAACCTCCGGGTCATACCGGGGGTTCGCAGGAGAACCCGCAACATGACGGTTACCGCCAACCAGGTTCTGCGCCCCCGCGGTCCGCAGATCGAACGCCTTACCGATAACCGCGCCAAGGTCGTGATCGAACCCTTGGAGCGTGGTTACGGGCATACGCTGGGCAATGCCCTGCGTCGCGTGCTGCTGTCTTCGATTCCAGGCTTCGCGATCACCGAAGTCGAGATCGACGGCGTGCTGCACGAGTACACCACGGTTGAAGGTCTGCAGGAGGATGTGTTGGAAGTCCTGCTCAACCTCAAGGACGTGGCGATCCGGATGCACAGCGGTGACAGCGCGACGCTGTCGCTGTCCAGGCAGGGCCCGGGTGTGGTCACTGCTGCCGACATCAAGACCGACCACAACGTCGAGATCCTCAATGGCGATCACGTGATCTGCCATCTGACCAAGGATACGGCGCTGAACATGCGCCTGAAGATCGAGCGTGGCTTCGGCTACCAGCCGGCCTCTGCGCGTCGTCGTCCTGACGAAGACACCCGCACGATCGGTCGTCTGGTGCTGGACGCCTCGTTCTCGCCGGTTCGCCGCGTGGCGTACGCCGTGGAAGCGGCGCGTGTCGAGCAGCGCACCGACCTGGACAAGCTGGTCATCGATATCGAGACCAACGGCACGATCGATGCCGAGGAAGCCGTGCGTACGGCGGCTGACATCCTCAGCGATCAGCTGTCGGTGTTCGGCGACTTCACGCACCGCGACCGCGGCGCGCCGAAGCCGGCCACCGGTGGCGTGGATCCGGTGCTGCTGCGCCCGATCGACGACCTGGAGCTGACGGTGCGTTCGGCCAACTGCCTGAAGGCCGAGAGCATCTATTACATCGGTGATCTGATCCAGAAGACCGAGGTCGAGCTGCTCAAGACCCCGAATCTGGGCAAGAAGTCGCTCACCGAGATCAAGGAAGTACTGGCCCAGCGTGGCCTTTCGCTTGGCATGAAGCTGGAGAACTGGCCGCCGGCCGGTGTCGCCCAGCATGGCATGCTCGGCTGATGTACCCGGATCCCGTGCGGCTTGTTCGCGCGGGATCCGACTTTTGACGCTGACGGATCTCGAGATCCGCAGTGACGATCGGTCAAGGACGGCCGGCGAGGACCATCCGCAGTCCGTGCAACATCGCCAGGAAGGCGACAACGAAGTCCAGTAGTTACAACATTTACCAAGGAAACCAAGACCATGCGTCACCAGAAATCCGGCCGCAAGTTCAGCCGCACCAGCGCCCATCGCGAGGCGATGTTCAAGAACATGGCGGCGTCGCTGATCAAGCACCAGCTGATCAAAACCACCCTGCCGAAAGCCAAGGAACTGCGTCGCGTCGCCGAGCCGCTGATCACCCTGGCCAAGATCGACAGCGTCGCTAACCGCCGTCTGGCGTTCGCACGCCTGCGTGACAAAGAGGCCGTGGGTACGCTGTTCACCACGCTGGGTCCGCGCTACCAGTCGCGCCCGGGTGGCTACCTGCGCATCCTGAAGTGCGGCTTCCGCGCCGGCGACAATGCGCCGATGGCGTACGTCGAGCTGGTGGACCGCCCGGCGGTCGCCGAGGAAGTGGTCGAGTAAACGACCCGCCACAGCTGCTTCGAAAGAGCCCGGCATTTGTCGGGCTTTTTCTTTTCCCCTGCATTGCCGCGTCCTGGCCCTCTGGGCCCGACAAGCGGCTTGGCCTGTGGCCAGCCGATGACTGATAATCGGTTCGATTGGTCAGAGAGCGTGTTCGATGAACCCATTCCGTTCGAGTTTCCGCGCCCAATTTTTTCTGGGATTCCTGGCGTGCGCGGCCCTGTTGGGCTACGCAATCTACCTGCAGCTCCACGACGGGCTCGAACCCTGTCCGTTGTGCATCTTCCAGCGCATCGCGTTTGTGGCGCTGGGGGTTTTGTTCCTCGTAGGTGCGTTAACGGCTCCCCGCAAGCCGGGCGGCAGGCGGCTGATGGGTGGGCTGGCGTTGCTTGCGGCCATGGCGGGCATCGGTGTGGCTGGCCGGCATGTCTGGCTGCAGGTGATGCCTCGTGATGCCATGTCCTCGTGTGGGCCGCCGCTGAGCTTTTTGAGCGAGACGATGGGGCCGTTCGAAGTGCTGCGCACCGTGCTGACAGGCACCGGCGACTGCGGGGCGGTCGACTGGCGGTTCCTGGGGCTGACAATGCCCATGTGGAGCCTGATCTGTTTCGTTCTGCTGGCCTTCTGGTCCCTTTACGCGGGATTCCGCAATCGCGGGCCGCGTAAACTGTTTTGACGCGGCCGTCGCCGCCGAGTCTGGAGACGAGAATGCAGCAGTCAAATGCCCCGCAACCGGTGAGCCTGCCGGCGCAGTGGTCACCGCGCAGCTGGCGCGAGAGGCCGGCGCTGCAGATGCCGGTTTATCCGGATGAGTCGGCATTGGCGTCGGCGCTGGGCGAATTGAGTCAGTTGCCGCCCTTGGTGACTTCGTGGGAAATCTTCGCCCTCAAGCGACAGCTGGCCGACGCGCAGGAAGGCAAGCGGTTCCTGCTGCAAGGCGGGGATTGCGCCGAGAACTTCGCCGATTGCGATTCGGGCACGATCTCCAATCGGCTCAAGGTGCTGCTGCAGATGAGCCTGGTGATGGTTCATGGGCTGCGTTTGCCGGTGATCCGTGTGGGACGTTTTGCCGGCCAGTACGCCAAGCCGCGCTCGACCGATACGGAAACGCGCGATGGCGTGACGTTGCCGAGCTACCGTGGTGATGTGGTCAATGCGCCGGCCTTTACCGCTGCAGCCCGTGTGCCGGATCCACAACGGATGATCACCGCCCATTCGCGCTCGGCGATGACGATGAATTTTGTTCGAGCGCTGATCGATGGCGGCTTCGCCGATCTGCACCATCCGGAGTATTGGAACCTGCAATGGGTGGGATGTTCGCCGCTGGCCGAGGACTACCAAAAGATGGTGGCTTCGATTGGAGACGCGGTGCGCTTCATGGAAACCTTGTCCGGGTCGGAGGTCCACAATCTCAACCGGATCGATTTCTACACCTCGCACGAAGCACTCCTGTTGCCGTACGAGGAATCCCTGACCCGCCAGGTGCCGCGGCAGTGGGGCTGGTTCAACCTCAGCACGCATTACCCATGGATTGGAATGCGCACGGCCGCGCTCGATGGCGCGCACGTCGAGTATCTGCGTGGCGTGCGCAATCCGATCGCCATCAAGGTGGGGCCGTCGGTACAGCCTGACCAGTTGCTGCGCCTGATGGACGTGCTCAATCCCGAAGACGAACCGGGTCGCCTGACCTTCATCCATCGCATGGGCGCGACGCAGATTGCCGAGAAGTTGCCTCCGTTGTTGGACGCGGTCAAACGCGATGGCCGGCGGGTGTTGTGGGTATGCGATGCCATGCACGGGAATACGGAAAGCACAGGCAATGGCTTCAAGACACGTCGCTTCGACAATATCCGCAGCGAAGTCGAGCGGTCATTCGATCTGCATGCCGCAGCCGGAACACGCCTGGGCGGCGTGCACCTGGAACTGACCGGCGAGGATGTGACCGAATGCACCGGCGGAGCGCGCGAGTTGACGGAACGCGATCTGGAGCGGGCCTATCGATCCACGGTGGATCCGCGGCTGAATTACGAGCAGTCCCTGGAAATTGCGATGGCAATCGTGCGCAAGCAACAGCAACCGGCTTCGCCGCTCAAGGGCTGACCGTCGCGCGGCGATGACGCCGCGCTCATCGAGCTGGCGGCATCCTCGTGACGGTCGACCGTCACGAGGAGCATCCTGTTGCCGCTGCACTGGAACTCTTTACGCGAATACCTGTTGCCGTTGGGCAGTGGCCTGCTGGCTGGCCTGATCGCATGGGCCCTGATGACGTGGCTGTTCCGACGCGCCCGGGGCCGCGATTATCGGCGTGCCCGGATTGCCCGCGTGGTCACCTTGCCCTTGGCGTTTGCGCTGCCGCTGCTGTTCCTGCGCATCGCCAGCGGCGCCACCCCCATGCCGGCTTCGGCCTTGGCCGGCTTGCAGCAGCTGCTGCACGTGGGCATCGTGGGTTGCGTGACCTGGCTCGCGGTCCGCGCGGTGGCGGCTACCGAGCGAGCGATCCTGCGAGACCACCCGATCGACGTGGCCGACAACCTCGCGGCACGTCGTGTCCAGACGCAGACCCAGGTGCTGGCACGTGTGTTCATGGGCGCGGTCATCCTGCTGGGTGTGTCGGTGGTGCTGCTCACGTTTCCGCAGGTCAGGCAGATCGGCAATACCTTGCTGGCCTCCGCGGGCATCGTGGGGCTGGTTGCCGGTATCGCGGCCAAGCCGGTCTTCGGCAACCTGATCGCCGGCCTGCAGATCGCCTTGACTCAACCGATCCGGCTCGATGATGTGGTGATCGTTGAAGGGGAATGGGGACGCATCGAGGAGATCGGCAGCTCTTACGTGGTCGTGCGTATCTGGGACGAGCGGCGGATGGTGGTGCCGCTATCGTGGTTCATCGAGAACCCGTTCCAGAACTGGACGCGGCGAAGTGCCGACCTGTTGGGCACGACGTTCCTGTGGCTGGATTACCGCACGCCGGTGGGCGAGGTGCGCGCCGAGCTGGAGCGGATCTGTCGCGATGCTCCGCTCTGGGATGGCCGGGTCTGCGTCACGCAGGTGACCGACGCCAGCGAGCAGGCGATCCAGGTACGCCTGCTGGTGAGCGCGCGAAACTCCGGAGACGCCTTCGACCTGCGCTGCCTGGTGCGCGAGCGGATGGTTGATTTCCTCCAGCGCCAGCATCCCTACGCGTTGCCTCGCCTGCGCGCCGAGATCTCCGAAGCGATGCCTTTGCCGACCCGCCAGCCGAAGGCGCAGACCGATGACGTGCGTTCGCCGGGGGCCGAGGATGGTGAGCCGGCGATCCCGCCATCGGCGGACGAGCCAAGCGCGCCGGTGTGAGGGTTCAGCGCTGTTCGCGCCTGGGCGAGGGCAGGAAGGTGGGGGGCGTTCGTGCCTCGGTCAGCTGCTCGTAGGCATAACCGAGCTCAAGCAGGCGGGGCTCGCTCCATGCCGTGCCGACAAGCAACAAGCCGAGCGGCAGGCCATCACTGCTGCCCATCGGAACCGTGAGGCTGGGGTAGCCGGCCACTGCGGCCGCGCCGTAATTCCCGCCGGGAAACGTGTCCCCATGGACCAGATCGGTGGGCCAGGCTGCGCCGGTGGTGGGTGCGATCAGGGCGTCCAGCTGCTGGGCTTTCAGGGCGGCATCAATGCCAAGCGGGCCGGCGAGGCGCCGCGCGCGGGTGCGCGCGAGGATGTACTCGGGCGCTGCAAGATCGCCTTTGGCCGCGGCCTGCTCGAACAACTCTTGTCCAAAGTGCGGCATTTCGCGATCGGCATGCATCCGATTGAAGGCGATCAGCTCATCCAGGCTGCGCAGCGGGGCCTTGGCGCTGGACAGGTAACGGGCCAGGCCCGCCTTGAACTCGTACAGCAGCACGATCTGCTCGTCGGCTTCCCACTGGCCGTCGGTGGGGATTTGCGCGTCGACCACCGTGGCGCCCGCCTCGCGTAGAACGGCGACGGCGCTGCGCATCGCGGCAGCAATGGCCGGGTTCTCATCGAGCTTGCTGTGCAACACGCCAATGCGCGCGCCCGCCAGGGCTTTAGGTTGCAGGCGAGCGACGTAGTCATAGACCGCGAGCCCGGGCCGGGCGGCGGTGGCAGGGTCGGCCGGATCGCGGCCGACCATTGCGCCCAGCAGCGCGGCGGCATCGGCAACGCTGCGGGTCATCGGGCCTGCGGTGTCCTGGCTGAAGGAGATCGGGATGATGCCGTCCCGGCTGATGAGACCCACGGTCGGTTTGAGGCCTACTACGCCGTTCACCGACGCCGGGCACACGATGCTGCCGTCGGTTTCGGTGCCAACGGCCGCGGCTGCGAGGTTGGCCGAGACGGCCACGCCTGAGCCGGCGCTGCTACCGCATGGGTTGTGACCCAGGGCGTAGGGGTTGCGAGTCTGGCCCCCGATGGCGCTCCACCCCGAACTGGATTGGGACGACCGGAAGTTCGCCCATTCGCTCAAGTTGGTCTTGCCCAGGATCACCGCGCCGGCCCGACGCAGTTGCCGGACGAGGAAGGCATCCTGACGCGGATGGAAGTCCGCCAGTGCCAGTGAACCGGCGGTGTTGGCCATCGGCGTGGCATCGATGTTGTCTTTGATCAGCACCGGGATGCCATGGAGGGGGCCGCGCAGCTTGCCCGCTCGGCGTTCGGCATCCAGTTGGGCGGCTTCCCTGGGGGCGTCCGGGTTGAGCGCAATGATCGAGTTCAGGCGGGGCCCGGCGCGATCCAGCTGGGAAATCCGCCGAAGGTAGGCGCCGGTCAATGTGACGCTGTCCAGTTCGCCACGAGACATCAAGGCCTGCAGATCTGCGATGTCGAGCTCGGCGTAGGGAAACGCGTCTATTGCAGGGGTGGTCGCCGCCGTAGCGCCAGCCGCATCGGGCGCAGGCCCGGGTGCGGACGAGGGTGTCCGCTGGCAGGCTGCCAACAGGCAAATGGCGAGGAATGGCATCGCGGTCAGGCGCATCAGGATTTCCCCGGAGACCGGCGCAGGCTAACCACGGTGCCAGCGCTTGGCAACGTGGCCGTGCCGCGGGAGATCAGCGCCGAAGACGCCTTCGGACCAGGTCGCGGGTAAGCACCGCCACGACCAAGAGATTGACGATCAATACGCTCCACGATGCCCAGCCGGGATGGCGCAGGATGGCGAAGACGTCGAAAGGCAGGTACAGCGCAGCCGTGAGGCACCCTAGCCAGGAGGCCCAGGCCTTCGCACGCCACAGACCCCAGGCCTCGACCAGATGCAGTAGCCCATAAGCGAAAATCCCCGCCGCGGCCAGATGGACCGCGTTGGGGCTGATCATCGTCAGGAGCGAGGGCAGGGCGCCGTGCTCCGGATCCAGGTTGAAACGCCGGATCAGGGCGCTGACGGCACCGCGAAGCGGCAGCGGCCCGAGAATCTCCAGACCGGTGGCCGCCAGCACGGCAAGCAAGCCCTTGGCCGCCTCAAACAGCGCGATCAAATGAAGACCCGGATGCGCGTGCGGATCCGGGTTGTAGGGCTTGGTCGTCACGACCCGAGGGCGCCTTCCTGAATCAGGCAGCGCGGCTGGCGCGCTTGCGGTCGCTTTCGGTGAGGTGCTTCTTGCGCAGGCGGATTTCCTTCGGCGTGATCTCGACCAGCTCGTCGTCGTCGATGAAGTCCAACGCCTGCTCCAGCGTGAACTTGATGGCCGGGGTCAGCTGGATCGCATCGTCCTTGCCCGACGCGCGCATGTTGGTCAGCGGCTTGGTCTTGATCGCGTTGACCGTCAGGTCGTTGTCCTTGGAATGGATGCCGACCAGCTGCCCTTCGTACACGTTGTCGCCTTCGGCAGCGAACAGCTTGCCGCGTTCCTGCAACGGTCCCAACGAATACGCCGGCGTGGCGCCCGGTGCATTGGCGATCATCACGCCGTTCGGACGCTTGGCGATGGCGCCTTGCTCCTTCGGACCGTAATGGTCGAACACGTGGAACAGCAGGCCCGAACCCTGGGTAAGGGTCTTGAATTCATTCTGGAAGCCGATCAGGCCACGCGCCGGGATTTCATAGTCCAGGCGCACGCGGCCCTTGCCGTCGGGCTCCATGTTCTTGAGCTGGCCCTTGCGAACGCCCAGTTTCTCCATCACGCCGCCCTGGTGGATTTCTTCAACGTCCACTACCAGCTGCTCGATCGGCTCCATCATCTGGCCGTCGATTTCCTTGATGATCACTTCCGGGCGCGAAACAGCCAGTTCGTAGCCTTCGCGACGCATGTTCTCGATCAGCACCGACAGATGCAGCTCGCCGCGACCGGAGACCAGGAACTTGTCCGCGTCTTCCAACTGCTCGACCTTGAGCGCCACGTTGTGCACGGTCTCGCGCTCGAGGCGATCCTTGAGCTGGCGGCTGGTCAGGAACTTGCCGCCCGACATGTCCTTGTTGCCTGCGAACGGCGAGTTGTTGACCTGGAACGTCATCGAGATCGTCGGCTCGTCCACGGTCAATGCCGGCAGCGCTTCGGGGGTGTCCAGCGCGCACACGGTGTCGGAGATGGTCAGCTCCTGGATGCCGGAGATGGCCACGATGTCACCGGCCTCGGCGCTGTCCTGCTCGATGCGCTCCAGGCCCAGGAAGCCCAGCACCTGCAGGACCTTGCCCTGGCGCTTCTTGCCTTCGCGGTCGATGATCGCCACCGGCATGTTCTTCTTCAGCGTGCCGCGCTGGATGCGGCCGATGCCGATGACGCCGACGAAATTGTTGTAGTCCAGCTGGCTGATGCGCATCTGGAACGGGCCTTCGGGGTCGACCTCGGGCTTGGGCGCGTGCTGCATGATCGCTTCGTACAGCGGCGTCATGTCGCCGTCGCGCACGGTGTCTTCCAGGCCGGCATAGCCATTCAGGGCCGAGGCGTAGACGATCGGGAAGTCCATCTGCTCGGGCGTGGCGCCCAGGCGGTCGAACAGGTCCCACACTTGCTCCACGACCCATTCGGGACGCGAGCCGGGGCGGTCAACCTTGTTGATCACCACGATCGGCTTGAAGCCCATCGCGAAGGCCTTCTGGGTGACGAAGCGGGTCTGCGGCATCGGGCCGTCCATCGCGTCGACGAGGATCAACACCGTGTCGACCATCGACAGCACGCGCTCGACCTCACCGCCGAAGTCGGCGTGGCCGGGGGTGTCGACGATGTTGATGCGGTTGGCCTGCCAGGTGATGGCGGTGTTCTTGGCCAGGATGGTGATGCCGCGTTCCTTTTCCTGGTCATTGCTGTCCATCACGCGCTCGGCCAGCACGGTGCGTTCGGACAAGGTGCCCGACTGCTTCAGGAGCTGGTCGACCAGCGTGGTCTTGCCGTGGTCGACGTGCGCGACGATGGCGATATTGCGGAGGTTTTCAATGGACATGCGAAAGAAGGCCCGGACGGCGCCACGGTGGGAGGGTAAGCCCGCAAGTATAACCGGTACGGCCCATCAGCGCGGCCTGAGGCCTGTTCAGTTTCATGGACGTCCCCACGACCACTGGCAGGGCCGGCGAGGCCCCCCGGGGTGGAGGAAAGGTCCCAGGTGTATTCTATGGGGCTGACGTAATACTCCCGACCCTGTAAGGATTTCCCATGTCCGTCATTGCCAATTTCGATACCTCCCGCGGCCCGATCCGGGTCGAGCTGTTCGCCGACAAGGCCCCGCTGACCGTGGCCAATTTCGTCAACCTGGTCCAGCGCGGTTTCTATGACGGCCTGAGTTTCCACCGGGTCATCGCGGATTTCATGGTGCAGGGCGGTTGCCCGGAAGGTTCCGGTCGCGGCGGCCCGGGCTACCGTTTCGAAGACGAGGCCAACAATGGCGTGGGCCATGACCGCGGCGTGCTGTCGATGGCCAATGCCGGCCCGAATACCAACGGCAGCCAGTTCTTCATCACCCATGTGGCCACCCCGTGGCTGGACGGCAAGCACACTGTGTTCGGCAAGGTCCTGGATGGCCTGGACGTGGTGGACTCGGTCGCCCAGGGCGACACGATCAACAAGGTCACCATTGAAGGTGACGCCGACGCCGTGCTCGCCGCCAAGGCCGATCGCGTCGCCGAATGGAACAAGATCCTGGCCGCCTGATCCGGCGCCCGACTTGTTGAGCTCCCGGCCCGACCCGATGCGGCGGGCCATGTCTTGACCCCACTGAATTACGCAGAGGAAACCTCATGAAGACCCCCGTACGTGTCGCCGTGACCGGTGCCGCCGGCCAGATCGGCTACGCCCTGCTTTTCCGCATCGCCTCGGGCGAAATGCTGGGCAAGGACCAGCCAGTCATCCTGCAGCTGCTTGAGCTGCCGGTGGACAAGGCACAGGCCGCGCTGAAGGGCGTGATGATGGAACTGGAAGATTGCGCATTCCCGCTGCTGGCCGGCATGGTGGGCACCGACGATGCGGAAGTGGCATTCAAGGACGTCGACGTGGCCCTGCTGGTCGGCGCGCGTCCGCGCGGCCCGGGCATGGAGCGCAAGGACCTGCTGCTGGAGAACGCCAAGATCTTCACCGCGCAGGGCGCGGCGCTGAACAAGGTCGCCAAGCGTGATGTGAAGGTGCTGGTGGTCGGCAACCCTGCCAACACCAATGCCTATATCGCCATGAAGTCGGCCCCGGACCTGGATCCGAAGAATTTCACCGCGATGCTGCGCCTGGACCACAACCGCGCCTTGAGCCAGTTGGCCACCAAGCTCGGTAAGCCGGTGGGCGGCATCGAGAAGCTGGTGGTGTGGGGCAACCACAGCCCCACCATGTATCCGGATTACCGCTTCGCGACCGCCGACGGCGCTTCGATCGGCGATGCCATCAACGACCAGGAATGGAACGCCAGTACCTTCATCCCGACGGTGGGCAAGCGTGGCGCGGCGATCATCGAGGCACGTGGTTCGTCCTCGGCCGCTTCGGCCGCCAATGCCGCGATCGACCATGTCCATGACTGGGTATTGGGCAGCAATGGCAAGTGGGTGACGATGGGCATCCCGTCCGACGGCAGCTACGGCATTCCGGAGGGCGTGATCTTCGGTTTCCCGGTGACCACCGAGAACGGCAAGTACACGCTGGTCAAGGATCTGCCGATCGACGATTTCAGCCGGAAGTACATCGACAAGACGCTGGCAGAACTTGAAGAAGAGCGTGCCGGCGTGTCGCACCTGCTGGGCTAAGCGGGAAGCGCGCGAGGGCCACGGCCCGCGCGGTGGGTGATACGACGTCCCGCTTGCGCGGACGTGACTACAAGCCAGACCAGGACGCCGGCCCAGTGCCGGCGTCTTGCTGTGCGATGCAGGCCAGCGGCAACGGCGCTTGGCTCACCGCACGGCCGAGTGTCTCACTGCGGCGGGTGCGCTGGCCGCGACTGGGGGATGGCGTTCGACCAAGGTCGCAGGGATTCAAAAGCATGCCCGGGCCTATGCTGCGGAGAGCATCAAGACGCTGGGAGATAGCCGCCATGCGCTATGAAGAAATGTATCGCCGTTCGATCGATCAGCCCGAGGCGTTCTGGGCGGAGGCGGCGGAGGCCATTTTCTGGCATGAGAAGCCACGGCAGATTCTTGACTACAGCCAACCACCGTTTCGGCGTTGGTTTGTCGGTGGACTCACCAACCTTTGCTACAACGCGGTGGATCGGCATCTCCAGGAGCGATCCGAGCAACTGGCACTGGTCGCGGTCTCGACCGAAACGGACCAGACCCGCGAGTTCAACTATGCGCAGCTGTATAGCGAAGTGAATGCCTTCGCCGCGGTGTTGCAATCGCTGGATGTGGCACGGGGCGATCGGGTGGTGATCTATATGCCCAACATGGCCGAGGCCGTGTTCGCCATGCTGGCCTGTGCGCGCATCGGCGCCATCCACTCGGTGGTATTCGGCGGATTCGCGGCCCACAACCTGGCACTGCGCATCGATGATGCTCAACCAAAATTGTTGATCGCCGCCGATGCGGGCAGTCGCGGAGGCAAGGTGATTCCTTACAAGTCCCTGGTCGATGCGGCTTGCGCCGAGGCGCAGTACGCGCCGCCCCATGTGTTGTGGGTGTCGCGCGGGTTGGCGCCGATCGAGCCATGCGTGGCGGATCGCGATGTCGACTACGCGCAACGTCGCCAATTGTTTGCCGGCGTGGAAGTACCCGTGGTTTGGCTTGAATCCAACGAACCGAGCTATCTGCTCTACACCTCGGGCACGACGGGTAAACCGAAGGGCGTGCAGCGGGACGTCGGCGGCTACGCGGTAGCGATGGCGCAATCGATGCGCACCGTGTTCGACTGCGCGCCGGGGCAGGTGATGTTTTCCACGTCCGATGTTGGCTGGGCCGTGGGGCATTCCTACAACGTCTATGGCCCATTGATCGGTGGCTGCACCTCGGTGCTGTACGAAGGGCTGCCGACCCAGCCGGACCCGGGCATCTGGTGGGCACTGTGCGAGCAATACAACGTGCGCACCTTGTTTTCATCGCCGACGGCGATCCGCGTGCTCAAAAAGCATGATGTGCGGCATATCCGCGAGCATGACCTGGCAGCGCTGAAGTATCTGTTCCTGGCGGGAGAACCGCTGGACGAACCCACCGCAACCTGGATCAGTGGCGCGCTGGGAAAGCCGGTGATCGACAACTATTGGCAGACCGAAACCGGTTGGCCCGCCCTGACGCTGTTGCCTGGTGTCGAGATGAAGCCAGTGAAGTTCGGCTCACCGGGATTTCCCAACCTCGGCTATCGAATGAAGGTGATCGATGAGCAAAGCGGCGCGGAAGTGGGTCCCGGCCAGAAAGGCGTGCTGGTGATTGAGCCGCCACTGCCGCCAGGATGCATGACGACGGTCTGGAAGGACGACGCACGATTCCTGCAGAGCTATTTCGGTCATTTCAAGGAGTTGCTCTATAGCTCCCTGGACTGGGCGATCCGCGATGAAGACGGGTATACCTTCATCCTCGGTCGCACCGACGACGTCATCAACGTGGCGGGCCATCGACTGGGTACGCGCGAAATTGAAGAAGCCATCGCCGGTCATCCCGGGGTGGCGGAGGCGGCGGTGATCGGCATGCACGATGAGCTCAAGGGCCAGGTGCCGGTGGTGTTCGCGACGATGAAGCAGGCCCCGCAGGACCACGCGGCAGCGGCAGCGGAATTGCAGGCGATCGTGGTGCGACAGCTTGGGGCCGTGGCACGACCTGCCCATGTCTACATCGTCAATGCGTTGCCCAAGACCCGGTCCGGCAAGTTGCTCAGGCGTTCGCTGCAGGCGCTGGCCGAGTCGCGCGATCCCGGCGACCTGTCAACGCTGGACGACCCCAACGCCCTGGACGAGATCCGCCGCGTACTGGCGCGCTGAGGCGCTCGGCCAGGCGGCTCGCAGGCCGGGCGCCGGGTTGCGCCGGGCCGCCGGGTTACTGCTACGCTTGGGGTGCGCGGGGGAAGGACGCGCACTACAGGGGGAGGGGAAAACAT
>DASWQJ010000079.1:0-1685 GCA_036403795.1 Stenotrophomonas sp. | reverse complement strand
CGTGGGGCGCAGGCGGAAGCCCACGATGCCCCGCAGCTGGATGCGTTCGCGCGGATCGTCAAACTGGAAACGCCAGTCTCCACCCACCTCGGCCTCAAACCGCATCGACTGGCGATCGACCAGGTCGGCCAGCGAGGCTTCGTCGTCGAAGATTTCCAGCACGCCCTGCAGATGCGCCACGGCATAGTTCCAGGTCGGCACGCGCGCGGCGGCCTGCTTGTCCGGATACCACGAAGGGGAAACATAGGCGTGCGGGCCGTGCACGATGATGAGCGCCGCACCGCCGATGGACTGCGGATTGGCGCGTGCCCAATGTCCTTCCAGCAACACACCGCGGTCGTCGCGCCGGTACAGCACCGGCAAGTGACTGGCCAACGGGCCGTCCAGGCCGGTCGTGATCACGGTGACGAACGGGTCATGGGCAAACAAAGTGTCCAGCGCAGCCACGTCATGCTCGACGAAGGCGCGCGGCGAATACATCAGGCCCGGCCGCCCAATTGCTGGGTCATGCGTCCGGACAGCTGCTCATCGCTGCCTTGCGGCGGAGATACCTCCTCGAGCGAGAAGCCGCGTGCCAGGGCATCGTCTTCGTCCAGTCCGTCCAGCGCGACGAACTCCGCGTCAAACAGCGCGGCCCGCGCACTGTCGGCGCTGTCGTAGGTCAGCGTATTGCCATCGCTGTCCAGCACTTCGGCGATGCCGGTGTCCCGGATGCGCAGGCGCGCCCAGACCAGCAGTCGTCCCAGGCTGGCGAGCCACCATTGGTCATAGGCAGGCAGGGACTCGGGAGGCAGTTCGTCGATGGCGTCGTTCATGGAATCACCGTGGAAAGCAGGCCGAGCAGGGCAGCCATGCCCAGCCCGGTCAAAAGGGTCAGCAAGGCCAGCCATGCCGGGGTGGCCAGGCCCGAGAGCCCGGCGTCGCGGGTGCCACGATAGTGGCGACCCAGCAGCCATTGCAGCGCGGCCGGCCTGAGGAAGGCGCCGGGACCGAGCGACTCGGCCAGCGTGGGGTGGCGGTCGCGCAGATGCACCAGCGTGAGCGGCCAGAAGATGACAAAGGCGCTGAAACCGGCCACCGCCACGCCAACGAAGCAAAGGGCGAAGAACAGGGTCATCGGGTCAGGACTCCCAAGGGATCGGGTGTAGAGGCGTCAACGGCGGTGGCAAAAAGGGCGATGCTCAGAACTCCGCACTGCCGGGCGCGCGCGGGTAGGGGATGGCATCGCGGATATTGCTCAGTCCGCATACGTAGACCACCAACCGCTCAAAGCCCAGGCCGAAACCGGCGTGCGGGACCGTGCCGTAACGGCGGAAATCCCGATACCAGCCGTAGTGCTCGCCATCCAGGCCGAACTGCGCCATGCGCGCATCGAGCACGTCAAGGCGCTCTTCGCGCTGGCTGCCGCCGATGATCTCGCCGATCCCCGGCGCCAGCACATCCATCGCCGCGACCGTCTTGCCGTCGTCATTCAGGCGCATGTAGAAGGCCTTGATGTGCTCCGGGTAGTTGGTCACCACCACCGGTCGACCGATGTGGTCTTCGGTGAGCCAGCGCTCATGCTCGGTCTGCAGGTCCAGGCCCCACTCGACCGGGAAGTCGAACTTCTTGCCGGACTGTTGCAACAAGCGGATCGCATCGGTGTACTCGATGCGCTCGAAGGGCGCGGCGACGAAGTTCTCCAG
>DASWQJ010000078.1:0-7960 GCA_036403795.1 Stenotrophomonas sp. | reverse complement strand
TGATCGGTCGACGACGCCGCTGGTTGTAGCGGGCCTGTCTTGAATCCACCCCACGACTCGCGCAATGCAGGAAGCGCGGAGGGCGGTTACCGGGGTTCGGAGTGAATCCTCCGTCAGTCACCGGTCTGCGAATGCGGTGCGGCCACCGGCTTTGACTGTGGCGAATCCTTCTGCCGCAGCCAGATCGTCAGCAGTACCAGCGCAAGCACCGCGAGGAATTCGCTCTGCCAGTTCTGGAACGACTCGAACCAGAACTCGGCGCCCGCCAGGTGATGCCAGACCGTGACAGGACCCTCGCCGCGCGCCAGGCGTTGCTCCAGGTCGGCCTTCCAACTGCCGAACAGGTGCAGGACGAAACTCAGCGCGAACAACACACCGAAGGCGATCGCCAGCGAGTGCTCGTACAACTTCAACCAGACGCCGCCGCGGCGCACCGGCCAAGGCACCGGGCCGGCCTCGATGTCCTGCTGTTCCTGCGAGGGCTCGAGCGGTCGTGACTCGGCCGAGCCCTTCTGGCGCAGCGTGACGGTCAACAGCACGTACATGCCCATTTGCAGGAACTCGCTTTCCCAGTTCTCGAAGGTCGCCGATACGAAGTGCCCCGACTGCAGGTAGTCCAGCAAGCCTAGCAACGGCATCGCTTGCTCGACACGCTCCTGGTTGTAGGACTGCCAGCCGAAGTACACCTGCGCGGCGATGAAGACCAGAAAACAGGCAAGCAAGACCAGCGACAGGCCGTTGCGTTTCCACATCGAATCATCCTCCACCCTGTGAAGCGGGGCACGATTGTGCCAACCATCGCGCAGAGGCCAGATGAAATCCGGTGCATGGCGGCACCACGGCGACGCGTTCAGCAATGCCGGGCAACCGGTGGTACACACACTGCTGCCACAGCCTTGCCTCAGCCGATCACGCGCCGGAACGGCGGCAGCGCGTCGATGATGCGTTGGCCATAGCGGCGCGTGAGCAGGCGTGAGTCCAGGATGATCACGCGCCCGTGATCGCTGGAGGTGCGAATCAAGCGGCCGGCAAACTGGGTGAGCGTGCGCAGCGCATGCGGTACAGCGATGAGGTTGAAGGCGTTGTGGCCGCGGCTTTCCAGCCACTCGCCCAAGGTGGCGGTTTGCGGATCGGTGGGCACGGCGAACGGCACCTGGGTAATGACCACCGTGGTGCAGGCCTCGCCCGGCAGGTCCAGGCCTTCGCCAAACGAGTTCAGGCCGAACAGCACCGAGCCTTCGCCGGCGGCGATGCGGCGCAGGTGCTCGGTGATCAACTGCGACTTGTTGCCCTCGCCCTGCACCAGCACCCGGTTGCGCTGTGCAATCGGCATCAGGTCGGCGACCTTTTCCATCTTCCAGCGTGAGGTGAACAGCACCATGCTGCCCTTGCCCCAGTCCAGCTCACGCACCAGATAGCGCGCGACTTCCTTGGGATGGCCCTCGCGGTCGTCTGGCGTGACCGGGAAATTCGGCACGATCAGCTCGGCCTGGTTGGGCAGATCGAACGGGGAATCCAGCGCGACCATCTCGGCGTTGTCGGGCAGGCCATTGTCGATGGCGAAGGCCTTGAAGTCGCCGCCGCCGGTCAGCGTGGCCGAGGTCATCACCACCGAATCGACCTCGTTCCACAGCATCGTACGCAGCACGTGCGCGGCCGAGACCGGCGAGCAGTGCAGCACCAGGTCGCCATCGCGAGAGGCGGTGATCCAACGCGCCATCGGCGGCTGGCCCTCCTTGTCTTCGCGCCGCCAGCCCGTCCACAGCCCGTGCTGCTGCTCGGCCATTTCCAGGGCCATGCCAAAGCTGCGCTGCAGGCGCTCGCGCGCGGTGTCCTCCGGCTTGCCCTTGGCGATCAGGCCATGGGCGGCATGCACCCAGTTGTACAGCGCGCGGGTTTGTTCGCCGAGCTCGTCGATCGCTTCGCCCCATTGCGGCGGCAAGCGGCCATTGGCGGCGCGCCACATCGGCTCGCGATCGGTGGGGTCGGGTTTCCACAACCGCTCCACTTCACCATGGAAGGCGCGCAGCAGCTTGGAGACCCCGGAGGCCAGCTCGATCGCCTCGTTGGGCAGCAACTGTCCGATGCGTTCCTTGTCGATGGCGCGATACGCGCCCGCAATGAGGATCTGCAGCCGGCCGTTGCGCTTGGCCATTTCGTCCAGCGGCAGGCTGGCCGCGCCCTGGTCGATGGCGGTACCGGCGACGTGATGGCCCTCGTCGAGCACCAGCAGCATGTCGGCCGGTGCGGCGATCAAGGGCTGCCCGTTGTCGGAGTCGCCCAGCGACAAGGCCGACATCAGCAATGCGTGATTGGTCACCACGACCTGCGCCTCGCGCACATCGTTGCGCGCGCGCAGCACTGGGCACTGCGCGGAGTACGAGCAGCGGCGACCGGCACAGCCGGAGGCCGGGGTGGTGATGCGCAGGCGCAACGGAATCGACACGGTTTCCGGTGCGTGGTCCAGGTCGCCGTTCCAGCTGCGGTCGGCGTAGGCCTTGGACAACTTGTGCGCGACTTCCGCATCGGCCGGGCTGAGCGGCCGGTCGTACAAGGCTTGCTCATCTTCGAACATCGCCTCCTGGCTGGTCTCGCCCTGCAGCTCGGCCACGTTGCGCGTGCACAGGTAACGGGTGCGTCCCTTGGCCAGGGCCACGGTGGCCTCGATGCCGGTGGCCTTGAGGAAGGCCGGGATGTCGCGCTCCACCAGCTGCGCCTGCAATGCGACGGTGCCGGTGCTGATGACCAGCTTTTTCTTGGTGGCCAGTGCGATCGGCACGCCGGCGGTGAGATAACCCAGGCTCTTGCCGACGCCGGTGGGCGCCTCGGCGACGGCCACGCCGCCCGAGGTCGCCAGCGCACGCGAGACCACGCCGATCATGCGGCTCTGCGCACGGCGGGTGGCAAAGCCCGGCGTGTTGGCCTGCAGCTTGGCGTAGGCGTCGCGGATGCTGGCCTTGAGGGTTTCATCGAGCTGGCGCGGGGCGGCTGCTGGGGCCGCCGTTGCCGGCACTGCGGCCACTTCGTCGTTCATGCCGTCATTTTCTCATGCCCGGTCGCACAGGGTGGGATCGGGATTTGGCCGCGTGCCGGCCGGACTGCCGCCCGGTGCGGGGTCGGTGCGGTGGGACGCGGTGGCGCGGGCGCCGGGTGTGCCGAGCCACGGTGCGCGCTGCAGGTCGGTGAGCGGCACGCCACGCACCGTCCGTCTGCGGCGCGGCGGAAGGTCAGTCCAGTGTCGCCAGCGCCGCCGGGGTCTTGCGCGACACCGCCCAGGCCAACAGGACCAGGCCCGTGGCCAGCAGCAGGTGATCGACCAGCCCGGCGATGCGCATGATCGAGCCCAGCCGCGACAGCGAGGCCGGGCCGCCCTGGGCGAGCAAGGCCATCGGCACCATGCCCAGCAGCGCATCGACCAGCACCGCGGCCAGGCAGAACGCCAGCCCCAGCAGGCCGATCCGCCGTGAGGGCGTGCCGGTTCCACGCAGCAGCAACGAAAAGCCGATCGCGATGGCGATCAGCAACGGCAGACGCCACAGCAGGGCGTCGAGCAGGGCCAGGATGGCCGCCATCGCCACGGTCAGTCCGCCCCGACCAGCGCCGGCGCGCGTTGCCGCAGCTCGGCGTAGATCGCATCGGTTTCCGGTCGCCGGCCGTGCCACAGCGCGAACGACTCGGCGGCCTGTTCCACCAGCATGCCCAGGCCGTCGACGACATCGCGGCAGCCTACTGCCCGCGCCCAGGCCAGGAAGCCGATCGCCACCTCGCCGTAATTGAGATCCACCGCCGCAGTCATGCTGTCCACCAGCGAGAGCGGCAGGCTGAAAGGTTGGCTGTCCTGGCGTCCGGCAGCGGTGGCGTTGACGATGAGTTCGAAATCGCCCAGCTCGCGCAGGTCCTGCCAGTAGCGCGCGGTGGCCCGCTCCGGCTCGCCCAGCGTGTCGGCCAAGGCATCGGCACGCTCCGGGCTGCGGTTGACGATGACCATCTCGCGCACGCCCGCATCCAGCAGGGCCGGGGCCACGCCGCGCGCCGCACCACCGGCGCCCAGCAGCAGCACGCGACGGCCGCGCAGGTCCAGGCCGTGGCGATCGGTGAGATCGCGCACCAGGCCCGCGCCGTCGGTGTTGTCGGCATGCCAGCCTTCGCCTCGGCGTACCAGGGTGTTGGCTGCGCCGGCGCGGGTGGCGCGCTCGCTGCGTGTGGCCGCCAGGGCGAAGGCGGCTTCCTTCAAGGGCAACGTTACGTTGGCGCCCTGCCCGCCTTCCAGTGCGAAGCGCGACAGCGCGCCCGCGAACGCATCCGGGGCGGCATCGACCTGGCTGTATTCCAACGCGATGCCGGTCTGGCGGCCGAACGCGGCGTGGATGCGCGGCGACAGCGACTGGGCGATGGGATGACCGAACACGGCGAAGCGGGACAGGGTCATGGGGCCTCTCGGGTTGGCTAGACTGGGGCGTTCGCTCAAGGAGCCGGCTATGCGCATCCGCCTGACCCTGCTCGCGCTCACCGCGAGTCTACTCTTCGTTCCCGCTGCCTCGGGTCTTTCCGAGTTCGGCATTGAGGGCATGGGCGTGGTATCCACGCCGGCGGTGGAGGTGCGCGGCACGGTGTCGCCGGATGGACAGCGCATCGTCTGGGGCAGCACCGATCGCACCGGTGGCGCGGGGGGTTGGGACTTGTGGCAGGCGACGCTGCAGGGCAATCGCTGGATGGATGCGCGTGCGCTGCCATTGAACTCCAAAGCAAATGACTTCGATCCATTCTTCAGCGCAGACGGACGCTGGCTGTACTTTTTCTCCAACCGCGCCGGCGGCCGTGGCGGCGACGACCTGTACCGCGCCGAGGTGCGGGCCGATGGCGGCTTTGGCCCGGCGCAGAATCTCGGCGAAGGCGTCAACACACCAGGCGATGAGTGGGCACCGACGCTGTCGGCCGATGGCACCCGACTGTTGTTTGCCAGCGACGGACACGGCGGCGCGGGCAAGCACGACCTGTTCGTGGCGCATTGGAATGGAAAGGCCTTTGTCGACCCGCAGCCGGTACCGGGGATCGAGACCGAGGCCGAGGAGTTCGACGCGGCCTGGCTGGGCGATGGCCGCGCGATCGTGTTCGCGCGTTCCACCGATCCGGCCAGCGCGCCGGTGCGGTTGTGGATCGCGCAGTGCCGCCAAGGCCGCTACGTGGACCCGCAGCCGCTGGCGTTGTCGTTCAATGGCGAGGCCGACACGACGTTGGGGCCGGTGCTGGATGCCAGCAAGCCCAGCGAATTGCTGGTCACCGGCAGCGCCCGTGCGCCGCGCGCCGGCAAGCTCGACCTCTACCGCATGAAGGCACCTGCGGCGACGGGCGATGAGGACTGCAAAGAAACGCGCTAGCGGTCCTCTTTCAGCCAGCGCGCGATCTGCGGCGCGAAGTAGGTCAACACGCCATCGGCGCCGGCACGCTTGAAGCTGATCATCGCTTCCATCACGCACTTGCGCTCGTCGAGCCAGCCGTTGGCCACGGCCGCCTTGAGCATCGCGTATTCGCCGCTCACCTGGTAGGCAAACACCGGCACGCCGAATTCGTCTTTCACCCGGCGCACGATGTCCAGGTACGGCATGCCCGGCTTGACCATGACCATGTCGGCGCCCTCTTCCAGGTCCAGCGCGATTTCGCGCAGGGCCTCGTCGCCATTGGCCGGGTCCATCTGGTAGGTCTTCTTGTCGGCCTTGCCCAGGTTGCCGGCACTGCCCACCGCATCGCGGAACGGGCCGTAGAACGCAGAGGCGTACTTGGCCGAGTAGGCCATGATGCGCACGTCCCATTGCTGGGCCTGGTCCAGCGCGCGTCGGATCGCACCGATGCGCCCGTCCATCATGTCCGAGGGCGAGACCACGTCGGCCCCGGCTTCGGCATGCGAGAGCGACTGCTTGACCAGGGCCTCGACGGTGACGTCGTTGAGCACGTAACCGCCCGCATCGATAAGGCCATCCTGGCCATGCGTGGTGTAGGGATCCAATGCCACGTCGGTCATCACGCCCAGCTCGGGGAAACGGGACTTCACTGCACGGATCGCGCGCTGCGCCAGGCCGTCGGGATTCCAGGCTTCGGCTGCGTCCAGGCTTTTGCCGGACGGATCGATGACCGGGAACAGGTCGATCATCGGGATGCCGAGTTCGAGTGCCTCTTCGGCGACTTTGAGCAACTCATCGATCGAGAGCCGCTCCACGCCGGGCATCGAAGCGATCGCGGCACGACCGGCGAGTTCATGCACGAACACCGGATGGATCAGGTCGTTGGTGGTCAGCGTGTTCTCGCGCATCAGTCGGCGCGAAAACTCATGGCGGCGCATGCGTCGCGGACGATAGTGGGGATGGGCCATGGGGGCTCCTTCAGTCGCGCAGGTGGGAGACATCGCGGGAACCGGCCCGGTGGCCAGGCCCCTCGGGGCCGCCGCTACGGGCTCGCAAGCGGCCGCGGCAGCAGGACCTTCGCGATGTCGAGGGCTGCATTCTACGCCCGCACCGGAGCAGGCCCCTGCGACCCGCGGCCGCAGGGGTGGCCTTGCCGATCAGCGCGGTGGCTGCCACCGCGCGCGGGGGCGACTCGGACTCGGCTCAGAGGATCCCGCCGCCGATGAAAAGCCGGAACACGCCCACCACGATCACCAGGCCATTGAGCACCAGGCCCGTCTTGGCTCGGCTGCGATTGCCCGGTGAGGTGAACAGGATCGCGATGGCGGCGATGAGCGCGCCGACGGCGGCAAACGGGATGACAAACCAGTTGCCCCAGCCCAGCAACGGAATGAAGGCCACGATCATCCAGATGATCGCCACGATGCCCCACAACAGGCTGATCAACCCCATGCGCCACACTCCTTGCGGTGATTTGAGGGCAGACGATAGCGCGACCGGCCGCCGCTGTGAGCGCCGGAAGTCCCCCAACCGACGGCAGGGGTGGTGGCGCCACGCGAGGCGTCGGGCCGAACGCGAGGCCGTGGTTGAACGGTTTACCGGCCTTGGCGTGGCCATCACGAGGGCGGCAGCAGGCTGCAGGCACCGCGCGAGTCCGGCACGATTCAGCGCTTGGACGGAATCATCCGCGCAACGATTCGAGGGCTACCCATGAACATCCGTATTACCGCGGCCGCTGGCCTGTTGCTGGTGCTGGCCGGTTGCGCCAGTTCTTCCCGGGTGATGCTCGGGTCTGCGCGGCCGCCGGTCGACCCGGCCACCGTGCGCGTCTATGCGACCCCGCCGGTGGGCTCGGTGCAGATCGCCCAGTTGGAATCCACCAGCGCGGTGGGCTTCGGCACCCAGGGCCAGACCGATGCGGCGCTGGAACGGCTCAAGGGCGAGGCGGCCAAGCTGGGTGCCAACGGTGTGGTGGTGATGGGCGTAGGCGGCGGTGGTTCGCCGGCCTCGGTGTCGGTCGGCGCCGGGTCGTGGGGCTCGAGCGTGGGCGGCGGCGTGGGCATCGGCATCCCGACCCAGCAGAAGCATGCCGCGGGCATCGCGATCTGGGTGCCGCCGGGCGCTGAGTCGCAGGCGATACCGACCCCGGTGCCGGTGCCGGTTCGATAACAAGGGTTCGTCGCTGCAGCGTTGCACGAGCTAAAGCGGGGGCCGCTAGAAACGGGGCCGCTAAAACGGGGTCAGGTTCACTTCGCCGCAGGCAACCAGCGGACTGGATTTGGTCGGGGCGAAGTGAACCTGACCCCGTTTTAGCGGCCCCGCTTTCGGCGGCCCCGTTCTTGCGCCGGTTCGAGCGCCCCCCTCTACCGGGGGCGCTCGTTCCTGAGGGCTTCGGCTCAGCCTTTCTTCTTTGCCTTGGCCGGTGCGGTCTTGCCCAGTTGCGCGGGAATGAAGATCTGCTCCACGGCCTGGGCCAGCTGGTCGGGCGGCAGCAGGCCCTGGTCCAGCAGGAAGTTGTTGAACTTCAGGCGGTCGAACTTTTCTCCCAGGGCCAGCTCGGT
>DASWQJ010000077.1:0-3834 GCA_036403795.1 Stenotrophomonas sp. | reverse complement strand
AGCTCGTCGTTCGCAAATCCGGCTGAGGCCTGCCGTCAGCGGACGCGCAGCGCACAGGCTGCGGCGATCACGAAGCTCACGCCGCCGACGACGAGCGCGTAGATCGGCTCGCCGCCGAACAGGCCCTTGACCACCAGCCCGAGCACGAGCGCCGCGACGATCTGCGGGATCACGATGAAGAAATTGAAGATGCCCATGTACACGCCCATCTTGTTGGCCGGCACGCTGTCGGACAGCAACGCGTAAGGCAGCGACAAGATGGAGGCCCACGCAAACCCAATGCCGACCATCGACAACAGCAGCCACCGCGGATCGTCGAACCACGACAGTGAAATCAGGCCCAGCCCCCCCAACCACAGGTTGACCAGGTGGCTGCGACGCAAACCCAGCGCACGTACCATCGGCGGGATCAGCAGGGCGGCCAATGCGGCAAAGCCGTTGTAGGCGCCGAACAACACGCCGACCCAGTTGGCCCCCTCGTTATAGGCGGCCGACGCGGGATCGCTGGATCCAAAGTGCGTGCCGGCCACCGCCGAGGTGGTGTAGATCCACATGGCAAACAAGGCAAACCAGGAGAAGAACTGCACCCACGCCAGGCGGCGCATCGTGGCGGGCATCGAGCGCAGGTCATCGACGATGGCCGAGAGCATGTGGGTGCCCGGCAAAACCCGGGCCAGCCACAGCAGCACTCCGTAACCGGCACACAGCCCTGCCAGCACGTAGAGCATCCGATCCCCCTGGCTCCAGGCAATCGCTGCCGCCAACAGCAGGCCGATCACCAACCAGGCACCCGCCTGTTGCATCGGCGGCGGACCGCTCAGCCGCGGTGCGAGGTGCGCCGCCGGCGGCTCGGCATCATCGAAGTTGGCCAGCTGCTGCGGCGAGTACTCGCGCGTGCGCAATACGGTCCAGGCGATGGCCACCAGCAAGACCACTGCACCGACATAGAACGCATAACGCACCGTATCCGGCGCTTGGCCAGCCCCGGCGGTGTTGGCCACGCCAAAGCGCGCCAGTACATAGGGCAGGAAGCTGGCCACGATCGCGCCAATGCCGATGAAGAAACTCTGCATCGCATAGCCGACCGGACGCTGGCGCGGCGCCAGCTGATCGCCGACGAACGCGCGGAACGGCTCCATCGACACGTTGATCGAAGCATCGAGCACCCACAGCGTGCCTGCGGCGATCCACAGGGTGGGCGAATTGGGCATCACCAGCAGGGCCAGCGTGGTCAACAACGCGCCCACCATGAAATAAGGACGCCGACGACCCCAACGGCTCCAGGTGCGGTCCGACAGGTAACCGACGATGGGCTGCACCAGCAGGCCGGTCAGTGGCGCGGCGATCCACAGCCCAGGCACGGCATCCATGGGCGCGCCCAGGGTCTCGAAGATGCGGCTGGCGTTGGCGTTCTGCAGGGCAAACCCGAACTGGATGCCCAGGAAGCCGAAACACATGTTCCATATCTGCCAGAACGACAAGGTAGGCTTCGGACTCACGGGGCAGCCTCCGTGGCTTGCACGGGCGACAGTTGCAGCAGCACTACGCGGGAGTCGTTGACCACGCCGTCGCGCCCGCCCTGCCCGCCCGTGTAATGCGCGAAATGCGCCAGTGCACTCATGTTGAAGCCTTCTTCCAGGTGGAAACGACAATCGCCGCTGGGCAGATCGAACTCGACGCTCGTGGAGCGTTGCTCCATCACGCTGTGCGGCATCACCACCGGCTGGCGCAGTGGGGGGTTCGCCCCACACTGCGCGACCAGCATCTTCACGGCGGCTGTGACGCCGGTGTTGATCGGGCCATGCGGGTTTTCATAGCTCAGGTGCACCCGCCAGCGACCGGCGTGCGGCACGCCCCATTGCCAGTCGTCGCGTCCAGCGATGCGTTGGTGGGGGCCCAGGCAGGTCGTCGGGCTATGCAGCGATTCCAGGCCCGGCCAACCGCGGGTCACGCTGAAGCAATGCTCATAGCCGTCGTCTTGCAGCGACACGCGCGCGGTGTTGCGCATGGCCTTGCCGTCGCGCCACAACACCTGGTCACGCGGCAGGTCGAACTGCCAGCCGCCCGGCACGGCCTTGGGCTGCGGCGCTTGGGGGGTGGCCGGCGCCAGATAACTGCGGGGCATCGGCGGTGCGGCCACGTCATTGGCCTGGGCCACGAGATTCACGACCGTGGTGTGGCCGTCGCGACGCACGTCGCCGGCCACCAGCAGGCCGGCACCGATTTCTCTTGGCCGGACCAATACGTATTGATGCACGCCGTCATCCAGCGCAATCCGGTCGCGGTTTCCGAACAGCATCGGCACCAGCGAGGCCGGCAGCTTGGGCGCGACCGTGCCGTCGGCTTCGATGCCGAATACGCCTTCCTGCACCATCGCCAGATATCCGGCCACCGACCACAGCTGCCGCTGCGAGTTGACCACCGGCCCGCTCAGCGGACCGTCGTCGACATGGACGGCCTGGCTGAACATTTCGTAGTTCTCCATGTTCGAGCCGGCCAGCGCGGCACCACGCATCAACGACTCCACTTCCAGCGCAATGCGCGGTGCGTTGTCCAATCGCCGCGCGGCGCGTAGCGAATAGGCGCTCACGAACGGCCAGATGGCGCGGTTGTGGTAGATCGGCTGGTTCGCCGCCTGTGGCCACACCACCGGGCTGCCCGCCGGAGTGACCGGATAGCCGGCCAAGGCACGCCGCGCACGTTGCTCGGGAAATACCCCCGCCAGCACGCCCAGCGACAAGCCCAGCAGATCGTATTTGGCGTAGGGCACGGGGTGGGCCGCCTCGCCGATGTAGCTCATGTATTGCCCGACTTCCTCGCGCCAGAAGCGGGCATTGATTTGCATCGCCAGTGCCTGTGCCCACGTTGCATAGGTCTGTGCCAACGGGTCTGCGCGCCCACGCGCCATGCGCTCTGCCAACCGCAGCGCCTGGTAGTGCAGGACGTTGGTCGACAGCGCGAACGAATCGCCGATGAAGCGCACATCGAACCCCGTCGAATCGGGGTAAGTCTGCTCGCGCCAATCCAGGAACGAGGTTTCACCGCGATACAAGCCCATCGTGGCGTCGAACGCGTATTGGCGATCCTGCGCCAGCGTGGCCTGCAGGGCCTGCCAGACCTGGTCGGCAAAAGCGGGGTCGTCGAGCAGCTTGCCTGCGGCCAGGAACCACACCACGCGGTCGGTGCTGATCGGCCAGCTGCCGCCGGAGCCGGTGTCCTGGGCCACGAACAGGCCCGGTGTGCGGCCGTCGCGCGCCGGCGAGAGCTTGAAGCGAAGCGACTCGCGCGTGCGCATCGGATCCAGGCGAGCCAACGCCAGGTCGGCCGAAAAACTCACGTCGCGCGTCCACACGTACGGCCAGCGCGCGCCGGTCTGGAAGCACTCGCACGGCACCGGCCGACCCTCGTCGAACGCGGGATCGCGAATCGCATCCACGCGATTGGCGTCCAACTCCTGCTGCGCCAGCGCAAACAGCGCGTCGAACAACACGCTGCCGGTGTCGGTGCGCATGCGCTGTGCGGAAATGCGCACGGGCGCCTGCGACGAATGCAGCACGTAACCGCCATGGGCGGCAGGTTCGGCACGCGCGTGGCGGCCGTCGAATGTCAGCTCGGCCGCCGTCGCGGCCGAACCCCACGCCATGCAGAACATGGCGACCAGGCAGATCATCTTCAGCATCGAAGCGGCGAACCGGCTTGCGCCCGTCGGCCTCCCTCCCTCTTTGCCCGCGTTGTAGTGGCACGCCGGCCGAAGCAAGCGCGTCGCGGCCCCTCCCTCAAGGTGGCCTGGCCCCATGGTAGACGGCACGCCACGGCCTGCGTCCAGTTGCATAC
>DASWQJ010000076.1:0-2788 GCA_036403795.1 Stenotrophomonas sp. | reverse complement strand
CGCACGCAGGCACCAAGATCGGCAGCGTGACTTCGCCCAAGCGACTCGCGAGGACCGCGGGCGTCCTCTACGCGTTCGTCGGCACGTGACGTCGCGAGCTATGCGACAGTCACTCAGTGGAACCCACAGGTAACCGCGCTTTCGCGCCTCCCCCACTAGTCGCAGCGGCCACCCTGGAGCTTGACTCGCCCGCGGCAGAACGGGTCGGATGGGGTTTCATCGCGCTGTACACGCTGGCCTTCATGAGCACCAGCCTGCTGTTCCTCGCCCCCCTGCTGGTCACCCTGGCATTGAAGGTGAACTCGCTCGTGGGGATCCAGCAGGCACCCAGTAGTCTGGCGCTCGTCGCCGGGACGGGCGCACTGTTGGCCATGTTCAGTAACCCGATCTTCGGCAAGCTGAGCGACCGCACATCGTCACCGTTTGGCATGCGGCGGCCATGGATGGTCATCGGCCTGGTCGGCGGTTCCCTCGGCATCCTCATTGTCGCGCTTGCACCCAACATCACGATCCTCCTGGTGGGTTGGTGCATCGCCCAGCTGCTCTTCAACGCACTGCTTGCCGCCGTGGTCGCGGTGCTACCGGACCAGGTCCCAATCGGCCAGCGTGGCCTGATTTCCGGGATCCTGGGCGTTGGTATGCCCATCGCGTCGGTCAGTGCCACCTTCCTGGTCAAACTGTTCACGGGCAACGAGCTCGCCATGTTTCTTGTCCCGTGCGCGATCGCTGGATGCTTCATCCTGCTCTTCGTCGTCACGCTGAACGATCGCCGGCTTGCCAGGGAGGACAAGCCCGCCTGGTCACTGCGGGAAATTGCCAGCACGTTCTATGTCAATCCGCGAAAGAGCCCCGACTTCGCGTGGGCTTTCGCGAGCCGTCTGATGTTCGTCCTGGCCTATGCCTTCCTGATCACCTACCAGGCCTACTACCTGCTGGAGAAGATCGGCAGCACTGTGGCCGAGGTCCCGCAACAGATATTCCTCGGCACACTCGCCCAGTCCGCCGTCCTCATCGCCGCGGCCCTCACTGGTGGCCGGCTCTCTGACCGGACAGGCCGAAGGAAGATCTTCGTTTTTTCCGCGTCGATCGTGTATGGCCTGGCGCTGTTCGTGGTCGCCATCGCCAGCAACTTCAACGGTTTCCTCGTTGGCATGGCGATCAGCGGGCTCGGTTTCGGGGTCTACCTGGCCGTCGACCTTGCGCTTGTTGTCGATGTGCTGCCGAACCCGGACACCGCCGCCAAGGATCTCGGCGTGTTCAATATCGCGGGCGCTCTTCCATTTTCGATCGCGCCAGCGCTCGCGCCCACCATCCTGGCTATCGGTGGCGGCAGCTACGGCGTGCTGTACGCGTTCGCGGGAGCCTGCGCCATCATCGGAGCGGCCGCCGTGCTTCCCGTAAAGCGCGTCCGCTGACCCCCCACCTCGAGCTCCTAGCGGTCGGACGAGATCCAGCCCGCGATCTGAGCCCGTGATTTGAATCCGAGCTTATCCAGGATGTGGCCGACATGCGTCGCCACCGTCCGCTCGGAGATGAGCAGCCTGGCTGCGACCTGCTTGTTGCTGAGACCCTCGGCAACCAGCTGTGCGACCTCGACTTCCCGCCTGGCGAGGGGTCCGGTTTCGCTGCCATGCGCCGTGGCGATCTCGTGATCATCGGATTCACCAAGCGCGAGCCGCATTGCGGCCTGGCGAGTCAAGCGTTTGCCCGCCTCAAATTCAGCTCCGAACTTCGCCTCTCCCAGAGCTCGGGTCGCCGACTCTCTTGCCTGCGCCAGGAACGGGGCATGCGGTCCGACAATGTCGGCACCGGCGCCGGCGCCAACGCTTGCCGCGGCCCCGAGTAGCTGGGCCGCGCGGCGCGCCTGGCCAGAGCCCGCGGCATGCCAGGCATACCCCGACAGCAAGTAGTATTCGGTGAAGCGGTCATCGATCTGACGCGCGACGTGCAACGCGTCGCTCAACCGTGCCGTTGCGGCGCCCAGGTCGCCCTCCTGCAAGGCGACGGTGGCGAGATTACGGAGCATCGAGCCGAGAACCAGCGGGTCGCCTGCATCACGGCTGAGGCTCGCGCCCTCGGAGGACTTGGCGGTGACCGCCTGCATGTCGCCTTCGAAGAAGGCGTGAACAGTTTGCGCCTGGATGAGCTCGATCGTCGCGAGATAATCATCCGCATCAGCGGCTATGGCCTCGGCCTCATCGAGGAACTGTTGGGCACCGGCCGGGTTGCCGAGCATGTCCTCCGCATTTGCGGACATCGACAGCGCCTCAACCAGTTGGGGTAGCTGACTCGAAACTCGAGCGACTGCGACAGCGCGGGCCAGCCATGGCCTGGCAGCCGCGGGATCGGCCTGCAGCACGCTCAGCCACCCTCGCAGGTAGTAAGCGCTGACCAGCGTCTGCGGAGAGGCATCGTCGGAGGCCAGCAGTTGGTCCAGCCAGCGAACGCTCTCCGTGGTGCCGTGGGTAACCCAGTAGTAGCGCAGCGAGGCGGCGATATCCAATCCGCGCGCAGAGTCGTGGCGCAGCACGCAGGCCTGCAGCACCGCGCGAATGTTGTCGAGCTCCAGCTCGGCCCAGGCAAGCCAGTCAGCAAGACGGAACCGCGCGCCCGCTGCGGCGGACAGACAGATGGTCCGGTAATAGTCGATATAGCGATCGGCGAGAAGATCTTCCTCATCTGCCTCGTGGCTCTTCAGCGCAGCGTATTCACGCATGGTTTCGTGCAATCGGTAGCAGGCGATGCCGCCTACCTCGTCTTTGATGACCAGCGACTTGTCGAGCAGCGA
>DASWQJ010000075.1:0-11595 GCA_036403795.1 Stenotrophomonas sp. | reverse complement strand
GCGCTCGCCGACCGACCCCGGCGCGCGCATCGGCCTGCTGGCCCGCATCGAGAACGTGGAACTTTCGCCCGGCACCGCGCCGGCCAAGGTCATCGTCAATGCACGTACCGGCACGGTGGTGATCGGCTCGCAGGTGCGGGTGAGCCCGGCGGCGATCGCCCACGGCTCGCTGACGGTGACCATCAGCGAGAACGCCAATGTCAGTCAGCCCGGTGCCTTCGCCAATGGCCAGACCACGGTGACCCCGCAATCGACGATCACGGCGAGCAACGAAGGCAGCCGGATGTTCAAGTTCGAAGGTGGCACCACGCTGGACCAGATCGTGCGCGCGGTGAATGAAGTCGGCGCAGCGCCCGGCGACCTGGTCGCGATTCTCGAGGCCCTCAAGCAAGCCGGCGCGTTGAGCGCGGAGCTGGAGGTGATCTGATGCGCATCGCGGCCAACCCGCTCGAGCTCTCGCCCAAGCAGACCAACGATCCGCAAAAGATCGACAAGGTCTCTCGGCAGCTGGAGGGCCAATTTGCGCAGATGCTGGTCAAGAGCATGCGCGACGCCAGCTTTGGCGATTCGCTGTTTCCGGGCGAAAACCAGATGTTCCGGGAAATGTACGACCAGCAGATGGCCAAGGCGATGACCGAAGGCAAGGGCTTGGGCTTGTCGGCGATGATCGCCCGCCAACTGGGCGGTGGCACGGCGGGCGCTACCGATGGCACCGGCACGGTCGATACCTCGTTGCAGGGCGCAACGGACCACAAGGCTTTCCCGTTGCAGAACGCCCAGGCTGCGCGCGCTTATTCGATCGTGGCGCGTGGTCGCGACGCCACCCTGCCCGCCGCGTCGGCCACCGGCGATAGCGTCACCTCCGCCCACAGTGGCGAGGCCGCCACGGCGCAGATGCTGGACCTGATCGCCGGCCGCGACGGCAGTACCGCCATCGGTACCGGCAGCACGCGCGAGGCCCTGCCGGCCGACTGGAGCACGCTGGACGACCGCTGGCTGGGCACCGGCCCGGTCGCCGTGGAAGGCGCCAACGACGATGCCCTGGCGGCTACTGCCTCGACCGCGGCGGCGGCCGACCTGGGCGAGCGCACGCCCGAAGGCTTCGTGGCCAAGATCTGGCCCCACGCGCAAAAGGCCGCGCAGGAGCTGGGAGTCGATCCGCGCGCACTCGTCGCGCAGGCCGCCCTGGAAACCGGCTGGGGCCGGCGCGGCATCAGCCGCGGCAACGGTGGCGATTCCAACAACCTGTTCGGCATCAAGGCCAACGGCTGGAGCGGCGAGCGCGTCACCGCCGGCACCCACGAATACGTGGGCGGGGTGAAGACCTCCGAGACCGCCGACTTTCGCGCCTATCGCTCCACCGCCGAGAGTTTCTCCGACTACGTGCGACTGCTGAAGAACAACGGCCGTTACCAGCAAGCCTTGCAGGCTGGCACGGACATCAACGGATTTGCACGCGGCCTGCAGAAGGCCGGCTATGCCACCGATCCGCGCTATGCGGCCAAGATCGCCGCCATTGCCAACGGCCCCACCATCGACCGCGCCGTGGCTGCGATCGGGACCGCCACCGCGGGCCTGTCACGCAGCTACGCCAGCAACGCCGGCATCGGCAACCTGAGGTAAAGGCATGTCCAACGTCCTATCCACCGGTACCGGTGCCCTGATCGCCTTCCAGCGCGCGCTGGCCACGGTCAGCCACAACGTCGCCAACATCAATACCGAGGGCTACAGCCGCCAGCGCGTTGATTTCGCCACCCGCAACCCCACCGACTACGGCTACGGCTATGTCGGCAGCGGTACCAAGATCACCGACATCAGCCGCGTCGCCGACCAACTGGCGATCTCGCGCTTGCTCGACAGCGGTGGCGAACTGGCCCGGCTGCAGCAGTTGTCGTCGCTGTCGGATCGGGTGGATACGTTGTTCTCGGACAAGGCCACCAATGTGGCCGGCCTGTGGTCGAACTTCTTCGACTCGGCCAGTGCGTTGTCTTCCAATGCCTCGGCGGCCGCCGAACGACAGAGCCTGCTCGACAACGGCAATGCCCTCGCGACCCGGTTCCAGCAGCTCAGCGGCCAGCTCAACACGCTGGGCAACGAGGTCAACAACGGGCTGTTGTCGGCGACCGAGGAAGTCAATCGGCTGACCCAGCAGATATCACAGCTCAACGGCCGCATCGGCACCAACGCCTCGACCGCCGCGCCCGACCTGCTGGACCAGCGCGACCAGTTGATCCAGCAACTGGTGGGCTACACCGGCGGTACCGCGGTGTCGCAGGACGGCGGCTTCATCAACGTCTACACCGCCGGTGGCCAGGCGCTGGTGGTCGGCACGACCGCCTCCAAGCTGACCACCGTCGCCGATCCCTACCAGCCCAACCAGTTGCAGCTGGCCCTGCAAACGCAGGGCTTGAACGTGAACCTGGACGCGCGCGCGCTCGGTGGCCAGATCGGCGGCCTGCTCGAATTCCGTAGCAACGTGCTGGCCCCGACCCAGGCCGAGCTGGGGCGCCTGGCCGTGGGCGTGGCGACCAGCTTCAACGATGCGCATAAGCAAGGCGTGGACCAATACGGCAACCTGGGCGGGGACTTCTTCAAGATCGCGGCGCCCAGCGTGGCGTCCAATGCGAGCAACACCGGCACCGCATCGCTGACCGCCTCGTTTGGCGATCTTTCGGCGCTGGATGGACAGAATCTGCTGCTCAAGTTCGATGGCAGCCAGTGGAGCGCCACCCGTGCCGATACCGGCGCGGCGGCGACCGTGACCGGCACCGGCACGGCCGCCGATCCCCTCACGGTCAACGGCGTGCAAATCGTGGTGGGCGGTGCGGCCGCCGCCGGCGACCGGTTCCTGCTGCAGCCCACGGCAAACGTGGCCGGCACGCTGGGCGTGGCGATCACCGACCCGTCGCGGATTGCCGCGGCCACGCCGGTGAAGGGCGGTGCCGATCTGGGCAACCTGGGCTCGGGCAAGGTGAGCAACGTCAAGGTCACCGATGCGGCCAACGCCAACCTGCTGACGCCCTCCAGCGTGGAATTCATCGATGCCACGCAGTACACCATCGACGGCGCCGGTCCTTACACCTACACCGCCGGGCAGACGATCAGTGCCAACGGCTGGAGCTTCACCCTCGATGGCGCGCCCTCGGCCGGCGACAGCTTCTCGATGGGCCCCACCGGCGCCGGCTCCAGTGACAACGGCAACGCGAAGTTGCTGGCCGACGTGGAGAACTCCAAGGTCTTCAACGGCGGCACGATCAGCCTCAACAGCGCGCTGTCGGGCCTGACGACCTCGGTCGGCTCGGCGGCACGTTCGGCCGATTACGCCAGCCAGGCGCAGCTGGTGATCAATGACCAGGCGCAGGCTGCGCGCGATTCGGTGTCCGGGGTCAACCTCGACGAGGAAGCCTCGGACATGCTGCGACTGCAACAGGCCTACCAGGCGGCCTCGCAGATCATCTCCACGGCCGACACCATGTTCCAGAGCATCCTGAGCGCGATCCGCTGATGGAAAGTCGAATCTCCACCGGCATGATGTTCAGCCAGTCCGTGGCGAACATGTTGACCAAGCAATCCAAGCTGCAGCATCTGCAGCAGCAGCTGGCCAGCGGCCAGCGCCTGGTGACGGCCAAGGACGATCCGGTCGCCGCCGGCACCGCGGTGGGGCTGGACCGTGCCGTGGCCCAACTGGCGCGGTTTGGCGAAAACGCCAACAACGTGCAGAACCGCCTGGGCTTGCAGGAGAACGCGCTCGCCCAGGCCGGCGACCTGATGACGCGCGTGACCGAGCTCACCATCGAGGCCAACAACGCCTCGTTGACCACCGATGATCGCAAGGCCATCGCCTCGGAACTGCAATCGATCAAGGGCAGCCTGATGGCGCTGGCCAACAGCACCGATGGCAGCGGGCGCTATCTGTTTGGCGGCACCGCCGACAATTCGGCGCCTTTTGCCGAGACCGGCGGCCAGGTGGTCTACAACGGCGACCAGACCCAGCGCCAGGTCGAGGTGGCTGCCGACACCTTCATCGGCGACTCGCTGCCTGGCAGCGAAATCTTCATGCGCATCCGCACCGGCGACGGCACGGTCGATGCCCACCCGGGCAGCGGCAACACCGGTACCGCGCTGCTGCTCGACTTCAGTCGCGACGCCAGCTCGGGCACTTATGGCGGGCAAAGCTACACGCTGCAGTTCACCGCCGCCGACGCTTATGAGGTGCAGGACGCCAACGGCAACGTACTGTCCAGCGGCACCTACACCGCCGGGGAAGACATCAGTTTCAACGGGGTGCGCCTGCGCCTGGATGGCGTGCCGGCCGCTGGCGATAGCATGCAGGTCGGCCCGTCCACCAACAAGGACGTCTTCTCGACGTTGACCGACTTGATTGGCGCCTTGAACACGGATCCGTCCAGCGATCCCGACCGTGCGACGCTGCAGAACGCGTTGCAGTCGTCGATGCGCGACGTCAAGTTGGCCTCGGCCAAGATGATCGATGCGCGGGCATCGGGCGGCGCCCAGTTGGCGGCGATCGACAATGCCGCCGAACTACGCGCCTCCAACGAAGTCACCCTGAAGACCACGCTCTCCTCGATCCGCGACCTGGACTACGCCGAAGCCATCGGCCAATACCAGTTGGAGACCGCGGCGTTGCAGGCGGCGCAGACCGTGTTCCGGCAAATGCAGTCGATGTCGTTGTTCCAGATGATCGGCTGAGGTACCCCACCCGGGCCGCGCCACGGCAACGGACCCTGCCCGGAAACACCGAAGGCCACCCTCGCGGGTGGCCTTCTCTTTGTGACCGTGCTGCGCTGACCTACCAGCGGTAGTTCACGCCCAACTGTCCACCGACATCGCGGTAGTCGCCACGGCCGGTCGCCCAGGCCGCGTTCGCCCAGCCGGTCCAGCCGCCGCCGAGCTGTGCCTGCGCGCCGACCTTGGCTTCGTAACGGTCGCGCGGCAGCGCCGACACCACGCGGTCGCCATCGAAGGACACTGCGCCTTCGCGGTCGTCATGCCACCAGTTGAGCATCAGGAAGGGCTGCACGAGATTGTGCCCGCTGGCCGCCGCGTGACCGAACACCCGCACGCCCACGCGCGTGGTGACCGCATCGGAACGCGAGGCATCGACGCGGGTGCCATTGGCTTCGACATGATCGCCTGCGCGGTAGTCGGTGTAGATCAGTTGCGCCTGCGGTTCGACGAACACGCGGGTCTTCTCGCCCGAAGGCAGCGCGAAGGTCCAGCCGCCTTCCAGCGATGCCGCCCAGCTTTCGGCATCGTAGCGCTCCTCGGCCAGGCCCGCGCCGCGTACGCGATTGTTGTAGTCGCCGTACTGCAGCCAGGCATCGGCATAGGGGCCGGCCTGCTGCTCGGCGCTCGCGAACCAGATGCCGTAGAGGCCCACGCCGTAGCCTTCGACCTCGCCGTTGGCGCGGTAGCCGCTCTGCCGTGATCCGACCTTGCTGTCGGCGCGGCCAAAGCCACCCATCGCGCCAACGTGGAAGCGCTGCCCGCCCACGGTCCACGCCGCCAGTTCACCACCGGCCTGCAGCAAGGAGGCGTTGGTGGCCAGGTCCAACTGGCCGCCGCCGGCCTTGCCGTCGATCTGGCGACGCTGGACGCGTGCCCACGCGGCCGGCGCGCGGCCGTCCTGGCGACCGGCGAAATCCGGCTCGCCCATGCGGTCGTGCATCTGGTGCTGGAACATAGCCAACCCTGCGGCCTGGTTGCCCAGGTACGCGCCGGTTTCGGGGCGATAGACCGGACGCGGCGGCGGCAACTCAGCCAAGGCCTGGCCGCCGCCGGTGGTGGTCGTTGTCGGTTGCCCGGACGTATCCGCCTGCGAACGCAGATACCAATCGCCGTCCAGCGCATCGGCGACACCTCCCTGGTAGAGGCGGTATTCGTAAGCGCCGGCGACCGCACGGCCCTGGAGCGCGAACACGCCCTGGGACTGGCCTTCCACCTGCACCACCCGGATTCCCTCAGTCGTCGGCGCACCCACGCCGCCGGCATTGCGCACCACCAATGCGGTGCGGCCTCGGGTATCGCCTTCGACCACCAGCCGATCGGTCTGCGCATCGTCGCCGGCCAAGACGGTATTGAGTGCCAGCACGCCATCGGCGCCGGTGTAGTCACCGTGCACCGTGAGGGTCTTGAAACCGCCCTGGGCGGGATCTGTGAATTCGACCGTGCCAGCGTTGCGCAGCGACGCCAGATCCGAGTCGCGGGTCAGGTCCCAACGGCTGCCGGCATCGGCGATCACCTCGCCACCGCCACTGATCGCGCCATCCAGGCGTGCGCTGTTGCGCAACGCCAGGTCGAGCACGGTGCCAGGGTCTGCCCGCAGGTCGCCCGCCAGTGCCACGTTGTCGGCGATCACCTGCAGTGCCGCGGTCCTGCCGGCCGCGACGACTTCGACCAGGCGCCCGTCGACACCGCTCAGGCGGGTGCCATGGCGCAACAACAGCTGGCCACGGACTTCGGCCCGGTCGCTGCCCTGCACGAGCACTGCCGGTCCTTTCTGCGCCGCGACGCTGCCGCCTTCGATATCCACGACGGCCAGACCCTCGCGGGTGGCCTGGCGCGTGTCGTCGACGAACGCGATGCCGGCGCTGCCGCCGTTGACCTGGGACTGCCGGACCCGCACGCCGCTGCCGGACGCGGCGTTGATGCCGTGCCCTTGCGCATCGATGTGGCTGTCGGCCATGTCCAGGCCGGCCGCGTCGAAGGCATTGATGCCGGTCGTTGCGCTGATGATGCCGATGCCCGACGCGCGCACACGGCTGCCCTCGCCTTGCACGCGTATGCCTTCATGCGCTGCACTGATTCGCGTGCCCTCGCCCAGTTCGACGCTCGCGGCCCGCTCGACCGCGACGCCGAGGCCTTCGCGGCTGACGATGCGCGTGCCTTCCGCCCGTATGGAGGAGCCCTCGCCCACCGCAGACAGCCCATTCTTGCCGGCGTCCACGCTGCCGTCATAAAGCCGTGCAAGGCCTCCGGAGGTGGCTTCCACGCCCGAGCCGCCCGCGCGCACCGCGACGACCTGGGACTGGCGCAGTTCCACCACGCTGGTGCTGCCGCCGGCCCGAACCGTCGGCGCGTCCGCATCGTTGCGCAGGTCGCTGTCGCTGAGCAGGATGGTTCCGCCCTGGCGCGCATGCGCGGCGAGCACGGTCTGGTCCGGCGGGGCGGCAGCCGAGGAGATCCCGACATGGCTTGCTTCGATGCGGCTGGATGGGCCCTCGGCCAGCAGGCCGTCACCACGGCTGGTGATCTGCACGTTGCGCAACGCGGCGCGGCCGTGGCCGACGTCGGTGCCGCGTGCGTAGACGCCGACGCCATCACCACTGGCCGACTCGGTCGTGATGAGGCTATCGGTGAGCTGCACGAAGCCTTCGCCCACCACGGACACACCATGCGCCTTGAAGCCCTGCGTATGCAGGTCGGCATCGAACAGCTCGATCGTGCCCCCGTTGCGGGCAATGGCCGCGTACGCCTCGGCACCGCGGGTGCTTGCGGCCACGTGGTCGGCGCGGATCCTGCTGCCGCGGCCGCTGGCCTGCAGCGCCGCAGTCTTGTTCGTAGGCGTGGCGAAGACGCCCGACGCCGCGTGCGTCGCGCCGTCGTCGACATTCAACTGCTGGGCACCGGCCGTGGCAGGAAGCATCGCCAGCAGCACGCGGAGCGTGGCTGAAAATGGGTATTGCGAGAACGTGCTCATGAGATTTCTCGAAGAAGACAGTGGCGCCGCTCACCACCCCGGCGCAGGGATGAATGTTGGCAAGCGGATCTGGTTGTTCACTAGTCGAGAAGTCGAACGACTGCGCGATCAGGCAGGCCATGCCGACCATCCATGCGTCGATGCCGCAGTGGCGCTGCAGAAAAGAAGAAGGCCGCCTTGCGGCGGCCTTCGTAGGCGGGTCGATGCCCGTCGTTACCAGCGATAGTTCAAACCCAGCTGGCCACCGACGTCGCGATAGTCCTCGCTGCCGGTGGTGTAGGCCGCGTTCGCCCAGCCGGTCCAGCCGCTGCCGAGCTGCGCCTGCACGCCAACCTTGGCCTCGTAGCGGTCGCGCGGCAGGTCCAGCGTCACTTCGTTGGCATCCAGGCGGACCACGTTGTCCTTGTCGTTGTGCCACCAGTTCAGCACCACGAACGGCTGCATCAAGTTGTATCCGCTCTCCCCGGAATGGCCGAACATGCGCACGCCGACGCGAGTGGTCAGTTGCCCCGATTCGGACGCGGCGACCTGGGTGCCATTGGCTTCCACATGGTCGTCGGCCGAGTAGTCGGTGTAGATCACCTGCGCCTGCGGCTCGATGAACAGCTCCAGCTTGTCGCCTGCGGGGATGGCGAAGGTCCAGCCGCCCTCCATCGAGGCCTGCCAACTGTCGGCGTCGTACTTCTCTTCAGCCAACTGTTCGCCACGCACCTTGTTGTCGTAACTGCCGTACTGGAGCCAGGCATCGGCATACGGGCCGGCCTGGTTGTCGGCACTGCCGAACCAGCTGCCGTACAGGCCGACGCTATAGGCATCGACCTTGCCCTTGGCGCGATATCCGCTTTCGCGCGAACCGATATGGCTGTCGGCACGGCCAGCGCCGGCCATCGCACCGAAGTGAAAACGCTGCCCGGCCGCGGTCACGGTGACCAGCTCTCCGCCGACCTGCAGCAGCGAGGCGTCGGTGCTCAGGTCCAGCTGCCCCAGCCCCGCATTGCCATCGATCTGCCGCCGCTGCACGCGCGTCCACACCGCCGGTGCGATCTGCTTTCCGTCGGCTGCGGCAAAATCCGCCTCGCCCGAACGATCGTGCATCTGATGCTGGAACAGGCCCAGCGCGGCAGCCTGGTTGGCCGCATACGCGCCGCCTTCGGGTCGGTACACCTGTTCACCCAGCGCGGGGGCGGGACGCACGCCGCCACCCTGTACCGGGGCGACGGGAGCGACGGGTGCGACTGGCTGCGCGGGCGTCGAGGGCCGGGGGGTGGGCTTGCTGCCGCCGGTGGCCTGCGAGCGCAGGTACCAGTCGCCATCGTCCGGCGTGGCCGTGCCGCCCTTGTAGAGCTTGTACTCATAGGCACCGGCCACGACGCGGCCATCCAGCGCGAACACGCCGTCCGAGGCGCCGCCGACCTGCACCAGCTGGATCCCGTTGCGCGTCTGCGCGCCGGGGCCGCCGGCATTGGCGACGGTGACACGGGTCGTGCCGCGGGTAGCGCCACCGACCACGAGCTGATCGGTCGCCGAGTCGTCGTTGGCCAGTACCGTATTGAACGCCAACCGTCCGTTACCGCCCTCGAAATCGCCGCGCACGGTCACGGTCTTGAAGCCGCCGTTCGGATCGAAGGCCAGCGTGCCGCCGAGTGCCATTGCGCCGGCATTGGACGGGCCTTGCACGGTGAAGGTGCCGCTCGATTGGTTGAACGTTCCGCCTACCTCGAACGTGCCGGCGAGATCGCTGCCGAGGTTCATGTCCCTGCCCACGGTGAAGGTGGTGGCCGCCGACGCGAGCGGGGGCATCGCCAGCAACAGGGCGGCAGCCAGCGGACGAAGCGCGGGACGGAAGGGATGCATCGGGCTCATGGTGTTTCCTGACAAGAAGGGGGCGCCTGCGGAAGGCGGCCCGGCGTCCGGCCCGGCCCCGGTGCGGGCGCGTCATAGTCTGGAAACCCGCTGGCCCGAAAGCCATGTGATGAATCTCAGCAAAGAGCCTTTCTCGCGGTCCTTCCCGAGATGCGTCCCGCCGCGCGCCGCGGCACACCCGTGCAAGCGGCTAAAGATTCCTCCGCGCCGGCCGAAACAGACCTACCAGGCGCTGCACGGCGCGCGCCCGGGGACGAAGGAAACGAAAATTTTTCCTTCGCCGGCACTAAAGGTTGTTGACAGGACGCCGTTATTCATTTCAGCAGCGGCAACGGCCAAATGATGGCCCCCCTGCGAAAGCCCACCGACCCGAATGCGGTCGCCGGATAGTCGCTCAGGAGAAGATCAAATGGCACAGGTAATCAACACCAACGTTATGTCGCTGAATGCTCAGCGCAACCTCAACACCAACAGCTCGAGCCTGGCGAATTCGATCCAGCGCCTGTCCTCGGGCCTGCGCATCAACAGCGCGAAGGACGATGCCGCCGGTCTGGCGATCTCCGAGCGTTTCACCACCCAGATCCGCGGCCTGGACGTTGCCTCGCGCAATGCCAACGACGGTATCTCGCTGGCCCAGACCGCTGAAGGCGCGATGGTCGAAATCGGCAACAACCTGCAGCGTATCCGCGAGCTGTCGGTGCAGTCGGCCAATGCCACCAACTCGACCACCGACCGCGAAGCGCTGAACTCGGAAGTCGACCAGCTGCTGAAGGAAATCGACCGCGTCGCCAACCAGACCAACTTCAACGGCACCAAGCTGTTGAACGGTGATTTCTCCGGCGCGCTGTTCCAGGTTGGCGCCGACGCCGGCCAGACGATCGCCATCAACAGCATCGTCGATTCCAACATCGATTCGCTGGGCAAGGCCGGCTTTGCCGCCGACGTCAGCGGCGCTGGTGTGACCGGCGCGGCCACCGCCTCGGGCACCATCTCGGGCATGAAGGTGACGGTGAAGGGCGCTGGCGCGACCAGCAACACCGAAGTGACGCTGGACGACATCAAGGTCGAGAGCGGCGACACCGCTGCCGACGTGCAGAAGAAGGTCGTCAACGCCCTGAACGACAAGCTGGACCAGACCGGTCTGTATGCCCAGGTCGACGGTACGAACATCAAGCTGACCTCGTTGAAGGCCGGCCAGGATTTCGTCAGCGTGTCCAACGGCACCAACACCTCGACCGGTCCGACCGTGGACTTCACGGGCTTCGCCGCTGCCACCGCCGCTGGTGGCAGCACCAAGCACCTGGAAGACCTGGACATCTCGACCTTCGACGGCGCACAGCGCGCATTGGAAATCGTCGACAAGGCGCTGACCTCGGTCAACTCCTCGCGCGCCGACATGGGTGCGGTGCAGAATCGCTTCACCTCGACGATCGCCAACCTGAGCGCAACCTCGGAAAACCTGTCGGCCTCGCGTAGCCGTATCCGCGACACCGACTACGCCAAGGAAACCGCTGAGCTGACCCGTACGCAGATCCTGCAGCAGGCCGGTACGGCGATGCTGGCCCAGGCCAAGTCGGTTCCGCAGAACGTGCTCAGCCTGCTGCAGTAATTGCGGCGCGGTAGGTACCGCGGTATCAAGGCCCTCCCCTCACCGGGAGGGTTTTTTTTGGGTGTTTGGTTTTGGTTTTTTTTGTTGAGGGCGCGGAGGGTGTTTGGCGGCTGGTTTTGGTGGCTTACGGTGTGGGCCCCGTCCTGTCGGGGTGGTGGGTCGCGGTTCGAGCGGCCCATTTATGTCGGCCTTCTCCCTTTCGCTGGGCGCTTTTGGATCGCGGCTTGCGAGTTGGGATTTTTTTATGTGGGCGCGGAGGGTGTTTGGCGGTTGGTTGTGTTGACTTACGGTTCGGGCCCCGCCCTGTCGGGGTGGTGGGTCGCGGTTCGAGCGGCCATCCATGGCCGCACTCACCGCACGTGGGCCATCCATGGCCCACTGACCCACCACCCCGACAGGACGG
>DASWQJ010000074.1:0-8461 GCA_036403795.1 Stenotrophomonas sp. | reverse complement strand
AGGTTCTCGATCTTGGCGTAGAGGTTCCAGCCCTCGAAGCCGGCATAGGCCACGTACAGATCGAGCTGGTCGAAGTGATCCACCCGCGATTGCACGCTGGTGGCCGCCGCACTGGCGCGCTGGTCGTAGCCGCTGGTGTAGTACCAGGTCAGCGCGGTGGTGAAGTCGTGGAACTGCCAATCGAAGGTGGTCGTCGATTTGGTCCGCGGCAATGAGGGGCCCAGGTTGCTGCCGGCATATTCCACCAGCGGCCCACCCACGGTCGTCGGACGACGATAACTGCGCACGTGGGTCAGGCCGCTGCTCAACCCGAAGTCGCCCACGCCCGTTTCGCGCCAACGCTGGCGAAATTCCACGTCGAATCCGGACGTCGTGAGCGAGCTGAGGTTCTGGTACCGGTTGTAGATGGCCACCAGCTTGCCGCGCTCGTCGCGGATCACATCGCGGGGATCGTTGATCTGCACGATGGTACTGGTGTTGTTGGTGCCGACCAGGTTGTCGAGTTCGATCTTGTACCAATCCACGCTCAGGCTGGTGTCGCTCCACGGCGACAGCACCGCGCCCAAGTTGTAGCTGCGCGAGCGCTCGGGCTCCAGGTCGCGGTTGCCCACGGTGAAGAACGTGGGGCTCTGCCGCGAGCCCGGCACGTCCGGGTCGAACGGATCGACCACCGTGCCGTAGGCGATATTGGTACTGGCCGAGTTCTCCGACAGCGACGGCGCACGGAATCCACGCGAGGCCGAACCGCGAAACAACAGGAAGTCCCAAGGCTGCCAACGCAGGCTGGCCTTGGGCGAGAACGCATCGCCAAAATCACTGTAGTGGTCGCCGCGCCCGGCCAGCTGCAGTTCCAGCGTCTGCACGATCGGCACGTTGAGCTCCACGTACGCCGCCGAAACCTCGCGCGCGCCGTCCACTTCGGCAATCGCGGGCCGGATCTGCAGGCCCGCATCGATCTGCCACGGGTTGGTGGAGATCAACTCCTCGCGCCGCCACTCCGCGCCGGCTGCGAAACCCACGCTGCCGGCCGGCAGCTCGAACAGGTTGCCCGAGATCTTGGCATCCACGCCATTGAGCTTGGACGTCGCCGGCCGCAACGTGCTCAGGTTGATCCCATCGATCACCGCCTGCGGCGTCGCCGAGGGGTCGAGCAAGTTGTAGCTGCCATCGGCGAGCGCATCGGCCAGCGTCCACCGATTGGCGAAGCCCGCCGCCACGCGTTCGCGTTCTTCGCTGCGCGCGGCAAAGGCCGCCGTTTCCCAATCCCATTGGCCCCAGCTTCCGCGCAGCCCGCCCAGGAAACGATACGACTGCGAGCGGTTGGTCTTCAACGACTGACCCAGGTTGAAGAACGTGTATTCGATCGGCACGGCCACGCCATACGGGTTGTAGGGATTGGCCGCCGGCAACAGGTTGGATACCGGCTCGGCCAGCCCGGTATCGGCGTTGAGCGCAAAGCGACCTCCCTCCAGCGTGAAATACGGGCTCGAGCCGAAGATGGAAACGCCCTTGACCTCGCTGTACAACCCCTCGGCGAACGCCTCCACGTTCTCGCCCAGTCGAATCGTGCCGTTGGTGTAGACCTGCCAGCGCTTGGTGGAGGGAATCAGCGTGGTGTACGGCGCCAGGTTGTAAGCGCAGGTATCGCCGGCCAAGCCATCGATCGGTGCACTGGCGGTGAGCACCGTGCCTTCGGGGCAGTTGCCGGCCGCATCCAGCATCGGCACCGAGCGCCCGCCAATCAGGAAACGCGCGCCCTTGGCCGACCAACCGTTCCAGCGACCGCCGGGAGAATCGCTATAGATGCCCGAGCGGGTCAGGTCGCGCTCGGTCTGGTCGAGGCGATCGCGATTGTAGAAGTCCGCGCTGAAAAGCACGTTGTAGCCGTCGCTGTCCAGGTCGCCGATGCCCCCGACGAACTTGGCGCGCTGCGTGTCCAGCCCGCCGTTGTCGGACGTACCGCCGCTCACCCCCACCTCGGCGCCCTGGTAGTTCTGGCGGGTGATGATGTTGACCACGCCGGCCACCGCATCGGAGCCATACACCGCCGACGCGCCATCCTTTAGCACCTCGATGCGCTCCACGGCCACCAGCGGCAAGGCATTGAGGTTGACGAACGTGTCGCCCAGCCCGTTGGCCGGAAAACCATAGTTGGCCAGGCGCCGCCCATTGAGCAGCACCAGCGTGTTCTTCTGCGAGAGCCCGCGCAGGCCGATGCCCGCCGAGCCCGATGCCCAGCCGCTGTTGGACGTCTCATTGGTCGCGTTGCCGGTGTTGGCCGAGATCGAGCGCAACGCATCGGCCACCGTCACCTTGCCCGAACGTTCCAGCTCCTCGCGTCCAATCACCTGCACCGGGCTGGGGCCTTCGGTTTCGGTGCGCTTGATGTTGGAGCCGGTGACGACGACGGCCTTGAGGGTTTGGGCATCACCGCCGGGAGCGGCGGAAGCGGCGACGTCGGCGGCGAAAGCGGGGAGGACCGGCAGGGCAAGTGCCGCCAACACCGCGGCGGCCAAAGGAACAACACGGGGCATTGAGACAACTCCAACCTGTGGGGTTGTCCTTTCTGCCTGAATAGGCGCTTATCCGCGAATAGCGGCTGGTTGTTGGTTGATTAGGGAATGTCATTAGCTCCCGTCGCGGGTGTGCACCAGGACCTCGCCGCGGGGTGAACGTGCAGGTTGGAAGGCGCGGGGTGATCGCTGTGCCGGCCAACCGCGCCTCGCAGTGCAGGCGCACCGGCACCTCTCCACCGCAGCAGACACGCCCAACCTGGATAAGTGAACCTGACCCCGTTTTGGACGCCGTTCTGCCGAGTCAGACGCGGTTGTTGTCGTACGCAGTCCGGCCGGCCTGGGTCAGATCCAGGTCGCCATCTTCGCCATAGGCAGCGTAGCCCTCGCGTACCGCCCAGTTGGCTTCTTCTTCTTGCACGGCCTTGCCTTCCTGGATGGCTTCGATGATCCGCTGCTTCTGTTCGTGGGTCGGTTCCATGGCGGGCTCGCGTGTCGTGTTGGCTTCCAACGGTACTCATCGGCCGTGACGGCAGCGTCTGGCGGATCGGCCAATGAAAAAGGCCGGAACCCTGGCACGATCACCCGGGCATGCGCGGTTTGCTTGATCGATTCGAGGCCAAGCCAGCGCGCACCAGGTACACAACCGGGGAAGGGCGGGCGCAGGGCTGCGCTTTGGTATGGTTTGACAATAGTATTGTAGTTCAATAGTATTGGCGCATGCCGCTCCAGTCCTTTCGCTGCCCCCTTACCGAAGCGTTGTTCGAAGGGCAGCGAGTCCGCCAGTTCGTCCAGATCGAGACCGTTGCCATGCGCAAGCTGGCCATGCTCAACCGAGCTGTTGTTCTGGATGACATCCGCGTTCCCCCGGGCAATCGGCTGGAGGCTCTGCGCGGTAACCGCGCGGGACAGCACAGCATTCGCGTGAACGACCAGTTTCGTGTGTGCTTTGTCTGGACCGACGCGGGCCCGACTCACGTCGAGATTGTTGATTACCACTGAGGAGGTTGCGCTATGCGTACCGTTCCCTATCCGCACCCCGGCGAGATCCTCAAGGAAGAGTTCCTCGACCCGATGGGCATTACCGCCTACCGGCTTGCCAAGGCCATCAACGTCCAGCAGACCCGCATCGGCGAAATCCTCGCCGGCGAGCGCGGCATCACGCCTGACACCGGCTTGCGCCTGTCCCGCTTCTTCGGCATGAGCGATGGCTTCTGGAGCGGCCTGCAGTTGGACTATGACTTGGCCAACGTGCGCGACCAGCAGGCTGCGACGCTGGCCCAGATCAAGCGCTACGACGTCCACGCTGCCTAGTTGCGTGAAGGCACGCGTGTGCCTTCAGTAATGCCGATGTTGGATTGCCTCCATGCCTCCCCCTTTGGCCGCATAGTAGGGCTACGCGACCTCTGTGGGAAGGTGCTACGCGGCACGCGCGCGGGCGGCGATTTGCTCCTGTATCCACTCAAAAATTTCAGACTCTACCCACGCAGACAGCGTACCCAGATGCACCGGCTTGGGAAACGTGCCGGCCCGGACGCGCGCGTAAAGCGTGGATTTTGATGGCGCTACGCGGGCAAGTACTTCAGGCAGCCTGAGCAGGCGTTGTGGCGTGCTGTCGTTGGCCATGAGTTGGATCCTCCAGAATGAAACAGATGTCGATGGCCCAGCCGGCTTCTCGCGCGCCCTGCAACTGCAGTTCTGCGATATCGAAGTCGTCGAGCTTGAGCATGAGTCCTGCGCGTGTCACGTAAGCAGGCGCGAGCGGGCGGTCTTCCGCGAAAAGGTCATAGACGGACTGCCGGGCAATGCCCCAGCATTCCGCTAGGTCTTGGATGCGTCGGCCTTCCTCGAGCAGGTGCCGGCGCAGCAATGACCGCACGGTGTCTTTCCCGCGCGGCACTTTGATCGGGCGCCGCCGCAGGCCTTTCCGTTGTGCGGGCTGTTCCTGCCCACGCGGTGGCTGCCGTCAGCCATGGCCCACTTCCGCGCGCTGAACTCGATCACCCAGACCCAGGGGTTAGCCACCCAGCTGTCGTCGCCGTAGACCGTTTGCCACAGGTGGGCAAAGTGCTCGTTCGCGAACCGGCCGCCGGGCAGATGCAAGGTGTGCGGGCGGCCCTCGGCTTCGGCATCTGCCTCGCTGATCGCCTGCAGCCGCTCCACGCGGAGGGCGGTGATCTCCAGCACTAGTCGGCATACCACGCGTGGCATGTGGATGCTGGGACGCCAGCGGTGCTCAGGCTGGCCTGCCCTCGCGGCCGAGCACGGCTACACATTGGAGCGTGTGGACGCACCCACGCACGGCACCGTCCTAACCGCACTGTCGGCGGCCGCATCGTTGAAGGGGAAGCTCGCTTCACTGGTGGCTGAAGCCATCGCCGACCAGCGCATCACTGCCAACGAGGCCAGGCAGATCGCCGAAGTCTGCGGCGACACCCAGGCGCTACTGGCGCAAGTTGCCCAGCATGCGCGCACGGCGGCTGCACAAGGAGTCGCGGCGTGAACTGGCTAACCCCCCAGTCAAACGTGGCAGTTAGCCCGCAAAAGCTGCACTCCTGTGCCATAGGGTGGGTGTCCTCTCCAGAGCGAGGACATCCCGTGGTCCAGAACGAACTCACCTGCACCGACATCGCCCGCGAGGGCCAAATCCGTCGGCTAGCCAACCAGCTCAAGCTCGCCCATTTTCTGGGCAACTCCAACGATCAGCACCGACTGTGGTCACTCATGCGCGAGCGGGTGCTTGCCCGGAGCGCTGCCCAGGTCGCGCACATGGAACGGGCAGGGGGCTTGCAGTCGTGAGCAGTGACGCACGCCTAAGCACCGGCCTTCCGGGCCACCCGAAGAAGCTCGTTCGCCGCCTGGGGCCCGCTGCGGGCTGGTCGCTTGTGTGCCTGATCCTCTGGGCGCGCGGCAACCGGCCCGATGGCGACCTTGCGGGCATGTCGGCAGAGGACATCGAACTGGCCGCAGATTGGACGGGAGAAATCGACGCACTGGTGCGGGAACTTGCCTCGGTGGGATTTCTGGACGGAGACGACGGCGGCTATCGCCTCCATGATTGGGCCGAGCATCAACCATGGTCCGCCGGATCAGAAGCCCGGTCAGACCGTGCGAAATGGTCCGCGCTTTGTCGCCGCCATGGCCGTGATGAGGCTGCTCGCTTGATGCCGGACTACTATGCCCGCCTTGCTAAAGCGGCGGAAATGTCTGCTAGCGGCACCTATGATCCTGCTAATAGCAGCGAGGTAGCAGGCGGCGAACCTGCTAGATCGAAAAACCGGGCTGCCCCGTCTCCGATACCGTCTCCAGAAGTTTCCTCGCTTTGCTCGGAGTCGTCCCCGTCGCTGTCGCTGACGGGTGACCCATCGCCCCCGGCAAACCTCAACGCGCGGAAGGCACAGCGAGTCCAGCAGATCGCAGCGGAGGCGAGGGAGGCCTACAATCGCCTGCTGGCCAAGCCGGCTGGCGAACTTGCAGCCTGCACAGTGCTCAACAAGCCGCGGCTCAAGGCCGTCGAGAAGTCCCTGCCGACCTGCCGGGCAATCTGCCAGCAGCTCTACGGCAACGAACGGGTCACCCCCGATTTCTGGCAGGCGCTGTTCGAGACGGCGGCCGATGACGACTTCCACGCCGGTCGCAGGCTTGGCGGTCCCGGACACGAGAACTGGAAACCTGATTTCGAGTATCTGCTGCGCGAGAGCGTCATCGCGAAACTCTTCGACCGGGCAATGTCCGAGGTGGCGGCATGAATCCCGGCAGCGATCTGGACCGCATGGCCGCGCTATACGGCCCAGGCACCGAAGCCGCTGGCGTCCGCGTGCCGCCGCACAGCGTCGACGCAGAGCGGGCGGTCCTCGGCGGGCTCATGCTGCGATCGAAAGCGTGGTGGCAAGTGTCTGGTGTGCTCACCGAGAACGACTTCTACCGTCGCGATCACCGCCTGATCTGGCGCGCGATGAAGGAACTCGCCGCGTCGGATGTTGCCGCAGGCAGCCGCAAGGAGTTCGACACCGTCACCGTGGGCGACTGGTTCGAGTCGCGGGGGCTCTTGGAGCAGGTGGGCGAGGGAGCCTATTTGCTCGAGCTGGCCAGCACCACGCCATCGGCGGCGAACATCCGTGGCTACGCCGACATCGTGGCCGACAAGGCGCGGCTGCGACGATTGATCGACGTTGGGACCGAGATGGTCAACGACGGCTTTCAGCCGGACGGTCGGTCGAGCATCGACCTGGTCGGCGAGGCGCAGAGCCGTATGGCGGCTTGCTCGACAACGAGCCGTGTGACTTGGAGGCCGTCGCACCGGTGATGGAGCGCGTGTTCCGTCGTCTCAGCGAGCGCTCGACCGCGGGTGAGCGGATCATCGGCTTGTCTACGGACGTCGATGAACTGGACGAATTACTGGGCGGCATGCAGCAGGGACAGGTAATTGTCCTGGCTGCTCGGCCCAAGATGGGTAAGACGACGCTTGCGATGAACATCGCCAAGCACTGCGCAGTCGCAAAGCGGAAGCCGGTAGCAGTCTTCAGTTTCGAGATGCAGCCGGAGGAGTTGGGAGATCGATTGTTGGCCGAAGATGCCGGCATTAACGGCTCGCGGATCCGCAGCGGTGATCTGGACGAAGTGGACTGGGCCAACGCCGCCAGAGCAACTCAGCGGCTCGGGCAATCGCCGATATTCGTCAGCCGGCCCAGGGTGGCGCGCGTCGAGCACGTCTGCGCGCAACTCCGCCGTATGAAGGCTCGCGACCCGGACCTGGCGCTTGCCGTCATCGATTACCTGCAGCTGATGCAGGTGTCGGGCGACAACCGCGCCGCCGGCATCGACGACATCACCCGGGCGCTGAAACTTTGCGCCAGCGAAATCGGAATCACGGTACTGCTGTTGAGCCAGCTGAACCGCAAGGTGGAAGAGCGCCCTGGCGACAAGCGGCCGCTGGTGTCGGACTTGCGCGACTCCGGCTCCATCGAGCAGGACGCCGACGCGGTGATCTTCATCTACCGCGACGAGATCTATAACCCCGGCAGTCGTTGGACGGGGACCGCCGAGCTGATCGTGGCCATCCAGCGCAATGGCGCTCCCGGCATGGTCCGTGTGCTGTACCAGCCTGAGCTGTTCCGCTTCTCGAACCTGCCTGAGTACTGGCAGCCAGCGCTGATCGAGAACGAATCGGCCACCAAATCGACACCGCGTCGAAAAGGATTGGCTGCCGCACTGCGCACCGGTGCCGCGTCCCGACAGGAGCAGGGCGCATGACGCTGACGAAATCCGCCAAGAAAATCCGCGCCAAGCGCGCCGCGCGCCCAATCTATGCGGTCGTGGAGCGTGTCGCTGTGCTGGCCACCGGCGAGGAGCGTTTAGCACTGCTGGCTGAGCACGCCGTAGACCGGGAGCTGATGAAGCAGCGCGGGTATCGCCGCGGCCAGGAACTGCGCCTGGAGATAAAGGCGCCGCGCAACCGAGGCTTCCACCGCCTGGCGCACGTCATCGGTCAGCTAATGGTCGACAACGTTGAGGGTTGGGAAGGCCTGGACAGCCACGAAGCGGTGAAGCGCCTTCAGCGAGAAGCCGGCGCGTGTTGCGAGGTCATCGAGATGGATGCCTCGCCGGTGATCGCCGCAGTTCTGGCGGTGGTCGATCAGGCGTTTGGCGTAGGCGCTGCCGCAATGCTGCGGGCTGTGCTCCCGAGGATCGAGACCATCCCGGTCACTGTCGCGCGGTCCTTGGCCTTCGACACCATGGACGAAGATGAATTCGGCAGGTTGTTCAATGGCATCACCGCGCACATTAGCAAGTGCTATGCCCAGGTGCTGCTCGACGACGTACGCGCCAAGTTTTGGTCAATGACGGCACGATCAGAGTGCAACGATTTAGCACCCGTGCGCCTCAATGCAAGGGTCACAGCATGACCTTGACTTCACTCCGGGGGCGAGGTTGCAGCTTCCTTCCTG
>DASWQJ010000073.1:0-2174 GCA_036403795.1 Stenotrophomonas sp. | reverse complement strand
GGTGTGCGGCCCCCAGCCCTCCCCACGGTCAAGCGATCCGCCGGTTGGTGGTGGGGGCGGAAACGGGGTCAGGTTCAGTTCGTGGAGCGAACTGAACCTGACCCCGTTTCCAGCGAACTGCAGGATCCATGCTGCGCCTGGTGCGGGCCATGACAAGCAGGCCGGGGGAGGCTCGGCGTTATCATGTCGATTCGTTCAGTCTTTCGGCAGATGTTTCATGACCGCGACGGCGTTCTACCCCATCGGTACCCCCGGCCAGCCCTGGGCGGTGGCGGACAAGCAGGAATGGTTGGCTCGCCAGGTGCGCCAACGCAGTTATGCCGACGAGGTCGGTCGTGCCATCGAGGCGCTCGGTGCGGTTTTCGACGTCGAACAATATGGCGTGCTCGACTACCCGCCGACGCAATATCCCCTGTACGCGGTGCGCACGCGTGGCTGGGATCGGACGCTGCCCGTCGCCGTGGTGACCGGCGGGGTGCATGGCTATGAAACCAGCGGCGTGCATGGTGCGCTGCTGTTCCTGCAGCAACGCGCGAGCGACTATGCAGGGCGCGTGAATCTGTTGGTGGTGCCCTGCGTGAGCCCTTGGGGATACGAGCGCATCCATCGCTGGAATCCCCAGGCGATCGACCCCAACCGGTCGTTTCGTGCCGACAGCCCGGCGCCGGAATCCGCGGCCCTGTGGCGGCTGCTGCAACCGGTGCGCGAGCAGGCGCTGCTGCATATCGATCTGCATGAAACCACCGATACCGACGAAAGCGAATTTCGACCGGCGCTGGCGGCGCGCGACGGCAAGCCTTTCGAGCCCGATGGCGTTCCCGATGGCTTCTACCTCGTGGGCGACAGCGACAATCCGCAACCGCAGTTCCAGCAGTCGGTGATCGCGGCGGTGCAGCAGGTGACCCACATTGCCCCCGCCGACGCGCAGGGCCGCATCATCGGTTCGCCTGTTACTGGGCCGGGCGTCATCAACTACCCGGTCAAGCAGTTGGGCTTGTGCGCCGGCATCACCCAGGCGCGCTACACGACCACCACCGAGGTCTATCCGGACAGCCCGCTTGCCACGCCGGAACAATGCAACGCCGCGCAGGTGGCGGCGATCTGCGCCGCGCTCGACTTTGCGCTGGCCCAGCATCCATGACACGGGCCCTTGGGCGTTCTCGTCCACGGTACGCCGGCAAGTGCGTCGGCCTCGCCTGGGTCATGCTGCTGACGGTGCCTGGCATCACGGCGGCGCAGCCACCGGCAGGGGGCGCGATCGCGGATTCGCTCACCTCTCCGCCCGTGTCCGCAACGACGGACATCCCCTCGACGCAGGCGCTCGACCTGGCGCAGCGCGTGGCCGATTGGCAACTCGCGCATCTAAGCGATCTAGCTGGCATCCGCACCTTCCGCGAACAAAGCGCGCAGCCGCGCGACTGGATCCAGGCCACCTTCTACATCGGCCTGTCGGCGCTGGCCGACCAAAGCGGAGCGCCTCGCTTCGGCGATGCCGTAGTCGCACATGCGCGCAAGCAGCAATACCAATTCGATCGACTGCCTCGGCACGCCGACCACGACGTGATCGGCCAGGCGTGGGTCTGGGCCGCGCAACGCAGCGGCGACACCGACGCACTGCGGCCGATGCGCAAACGTTTTGACGCCGTGCTTGCCGATCCCGCGCGCAGCAGTCTCGCTTTTGTCGTGCGGCCGGGTGAGGGCGAGTCCGACTGCCAGGCGCGTTGGTGCTGGAGCGATGCGCTGTTCATGGCACCCCCGGCCTGGACGATGCTGTCGCAGGCCACGGGCGATCCGCGTTATCTGGCCCATGCCGATGCCGAGTTCTGGGCTACCACCGAGTATCTGTATGACCCGGTTGAGCACCTTTTTTACCGCGACAGCCGCTTTTTCGACCAGCGCGGCCCCGCCGGCCGCAAGGTGTTCTGGAGCCGGGGCAATGGTTGGGTCTTTGCCGGCATCGCACGCATTCTGCAGGCACTGCCGGCGGATCATCCGTCGCGTCCACGCTATGAAGCGCTGCTGCGCGACATGGCCGAACGACTGGTAGCGCTGCAGGATCCGGCCGGCTACTGGCCGTCGTCGCTGCTCGATCCACAGCCCACGCCGGAAACCAGCGGCACGGCGTTCTTCGTGTATGGCCTGGCGTGGGGCATCCACCACGGCGTGTTGCCGCG
>DASWQJ010000072.1:0-9044 GCA_036403795.1 Stenotrophomonas sp. | reverse complement strand
GTGCCGGCTTCAGTGGCGGCTGGCTGACCCCTGAGGGCGAGGAGCCGCCGCAGCCCAGCAAGGACGACCAGGCCGCCGCCGCCCGGGCGATCGGCATCGCCGAGTCACGTGCGGCCGCGGCCGAGGCGCAGCGTAATCCCTCCCAACGGCAGAAGCCCGAGTGAGTGGAAGCTGACGTGCGCAGCGTAAGGACGGCGATCGTGTGCCTGCTGCTGGCGGTGATGACCGCCGGCTGCGCCCGTGCACCGCAGGGCGAAACGATCCGCTTCTGGGCGATGGGCCGCGAAGCGGAAGTCGTGACCGAACTGGTGGCGGACTTTGAAAAGGAAAACCCGGGCCTGCACGTCGAGGTGCAGAACATCCCGATGACCGCGGCGCACGAGAAGCTGCTCACCGCTTTCGCGGCGGAGGGGTTGCCCGATGTCTTCCAACTGGGCAACACCTGGCTGCCGGAATTCGCCATGCTCGGCGCGCTGGAGCCGTTGCAGCCTTTTGTCGATCGATCGAAAGTGATCGATCAGCAGGACTACTTCCCGGGCGTGTGGGATACCAACGTGCTCAACGACACCCTGTACGGGGTGCCGTGGTACGTGGATACGCGCTTGCTGTTTTATCGCAAGGATCTGCTGGCCGAGGCGGGCGTGACCCGCACCCCGACGACCTGGGCCGAGTTCGAACAGGCGATGGCGGCGGTGAAGCGGCACGTGGGGCCGGACCGCTACGCGATCCTGCTGCCACTCAATGAGTTCGAGCAGCAATTGTCGTTCGCGTTGCAGCAGGACGACCCGTTGCTGCGCGACAACGACAACTACGGCAACTTCCGCAGTCCGGGCTTTCGCAAGGCGCTGGCCTTCTACGCCAACATGTTTGCGCAGGGCTGGGCGCCGAAGCTGTCGGAAACGCAGATCTCCAATGTCTGGTACGAGTTCTTCAACGGCTACTACGCGTTCTACCTGTCCGGTCCCTGGAACGTCCGCGAGTTCCGCCTGCGCCAGCCGCCCGGGATGGAAGGCAAGTGGGGCACGATGGCCTTGCCGGGTCCCGACGGTCCCGGCGCCGGTATCGCCGGCGGCGCCAGCCTGGTGATCCTGCGCCATTCGCAGCACAAGGAAGCGGCCTGGAAACTGATCGAGTATCTTTCGCGGCCGCAGGTACAGGCGCGCTTCCACGCCATCATCGGCGACCTGCCGCCCCGTCGCAGCACGTGGCGCTATCCGTCGCTGGCCAATGACGAACTATCAAAGGCGTTTGGTGATCAGCTCGAGCGCGTCAGGCCCACGCCCAAGGTGCTGGAGTGGGAGCGCATCGTGCAGGAAATGCGGCTGGTGACCGAGCGGGTGGTGCGAGGCGGCGAGAACCAGGACAAGGCCGTCGAAGAACTCGACGCCCGCGTGGATGAGATCCTGGCCAAGCGCCGCTGGATCTATCGTCAAGACAACGGCCGCATGGGACCGCAGCCAACCGACGGGTCCTCGCCATGAAGCGCGGCTCGCTGGCCGGTTGGGTGTTCACTGCGCCGGCGCTGCTCGTGCTGGGCATGTTCTTCGGCGTACCGGTGCTGGCCGCGCTGGTGCTCAGTACGACCGACTTCGATCTCTATGCCCTGGCCGATCCCAGTCATCTGCGTTTCGTAGGGCTCGGCAACTACTGGGACCTGCTGCGCACGCCGCTGTTCTGGAAGTCGTTGTGGAATACCACGTATTTCGTGCTGCTGGGCGTGCCGCTGTCGATCGGCGTATCGCTTGGCGCGGCGATGTTGCTGCATGCCAAGTCCGCACGTTTTCGTGGCTTCTTCCGCACCGCCTTGTTCGCCCCCGTGGTGACCACGCTGGTCGCGGTGGCCGTGATCTGGCGTTACCTGTTCCACGTCAAATACGGCCTGGTGAACTGGGGGCTCGTGCATTTGGGCATCCCCGCGGTCGATTGGCTGGGCGATCCGCGGTGGGCTATGCCAACCATCATGCTGTTCGCGGTGTGGAAGAATTTTGGCTACAACATGGTGATCTTCCTGGCCGGCCTGCAGGCCATCCCCGAGGATCTCTACGAGGCCGCCCGTATCGACGGCGCGTCGAAGTGGCAGCAGTTCCTGCACATCACGCTGCCGATGTTGGGGCCGGTGCTGATGGTGGTGGGGGTGATCACCATTTCCGGCTACTTCCAGTTGTTTGCCGAGCCGTACGTGATGACGCGCGGCGACCCGCTGCAGAGCACGGTCAGCGTGCTGTATTTCATGTTCGAGGAAGGCTTCAAGTGGTGGAACCTCGGTCGTGCGTCGGCCGTGGCGTTCCTGCTGTTCCTGATCATCCTGGGGGTGACCACCGTGATGTTGCGCATCGGGCGCAGGAAGGGGCTGGTATGAATCGCGAGATCGGACAGTCGCGCTGGAGCCCCTGGCTGGTCAACGGCGGGTTGTTGTTGCTGGCGGCGATCAGCCTGGGCCCCTTGCTGTGGATGTTGTCGGTGTCGTTCATGCCGGCCGGTGAGGCCAGCCGCTTTCCGCCGCCGATGCTGCCCTCGTCCTGGACCATGGCGAACTACCACGAGCTCTTCGCGCGCACCGGTATGCGCAGCCACTTCGCCAATTCGTTGTTTGTGTCGCTGGCCATCACCCTGGGCTCGCTGCTGGTCAACACGTTGGCCGGCTATGCGTTCGCCAAGTTGCGGTTCGTCGGTCGCGAGCGGATCTTCCAGGTGCTGTTGGCCGCGCTGGTGATTCCCGCCCAGGTGGCCATGCTGCCGCTGTTCCTGCTGATGAAGCAGTTGCACCTGGTCAACAGTTTCGGCGGCGTGATCGCGCCGGCGCTGGCCACGGTTTTCGGCATCTTCCTGGTGCGCCAGTACGCGCGCGGCATTCCCGATGAGTTGCTGGAGGCGGCCCGCATCGATGGTGCCGGAGAAATGCGGATCTTCTTCCAGATCGTTTTGCCGATGCTCAAGCCGGTATTGGTCACCTTGACCATCTTCACTTTCATGGCTGCGTGGAATGACTTCATGTGGCCGCTGATTGTCTTGACAGACCAGGAGCACTACACCTTGCCGGTCGCGCTGGCATCGTTGTCGCGCGAACACATCATGGATATCGAGTTGATGATGGCCGGTGCGGTAGTCACGGTGATCCCGGTGCTGCTGCTGTTCCTCGCCCTGCAGCGCTACTACATCCAAGGCCTGTTGCTGGGCAGCGTAAAGGGGTGAGGCAGCTCGCTTGCGAGGCATGCCTCGCAAGCTGCCGAACGCCGGGCCATGGATGGCCGGGCCGGGCGTTCCGGAGCCGACGTTGTTGCGCCACGGATGGCAGCGTAGACAATCGAACACAGCGGACTGCACGCGATCCCCGCGTCCGCATTCAATGGAGAAGCAAGTTGTCAAAGAAGCGAACCCTCGGCCTGTGGGCAGTGTTGGCGTTGATGGCCGGCGTGTCGACGCAGGCGCTGGCCCAGGATGCCCGCGTGCTGGACAACTTCGATGACGTGTCCGCCTGGAAGCTGGTGCTCTCCAACCAGGTCAGCGGTTCGCTGCGGCCGGTCAGCGTGCCGGGCGGTGGCAAGGGCCTGTGCGTGGACTACAACTTCAACGGCGTGTCGGGCTATGTCGGCATCCGCCGCGCGCTGCCGATCAAGTTCCCGGACAACTTCCAGCTCTCGTTCAATCTGCGGGGCGACTCGCCCGGCAACGACCTGCAGTTCAAGCTGATCGATGCCAGCGGCGACAACGTGTGGTGGGTCAACCGGCCGGGCTACAGTTTCCCCAAGACCTGGACCCCGGTGGTCAATCGCAAACGCCATATCAGCAAGGCCTGGGGGCCCGGTGGCGCAGACCAGACCTTGCGCGAAACCGCCGCGGTGGAATTCACCATCTACAACAAGGTGGGTGGCAAGGGCACGGTCTGTTTTGACCAACTCACGCTCACCCCATTGCCGCCGCCTGACAACTCGCCCCTGCAAGGCGAGGCCATCACCGACACCGCGCCGGCGCTGGAGCAGCGCCTGGCCGACGGCAAATTCGACACCTTCTGGCTCAGCGGCGGCGTCAAGCAACAGACCGTTACGCTGGACCTGGGCAACGTGCGCGAATTCGGTGGCGCAATCATTGACTGGATTCCGGGCCTTGAAGCGGCGCAATACACCGTGCGGGGGTCCGTGGACGGCCGCCAATGGCGCGACCTGCGCAGCGTGGTCGCCGGTGCCGGCGGCACCGATTTCCTTGCGCTGCCCGACACCGAGGCGCGCTATCTGCGACTGGACCTCAAAAGCGGTCCCAACTGGCGCTACGGCATTCGTGAAATTACCCTCAAGCCGTTGGAATGGGCCGCCACTCCGAACGATTTCATCGCTTCGGTGGCTCGCTTGTCGCCGCGAGGCGCGTTTCCGCGTGGCTTCTCTGGCGAGCAACCCTATTGGACTCTGGTCGGACTGGATGGCGGCACCGAGCAGGGCCTGATCGGCGAAGACGGTGCGGTGGAGGTAGGCAAGGGCGGCTTCAGCCTGGAGCCATTCGTGGTGGCCGGTGGCAAGACCGTCCATTGGTCGGACGTGAGCAGCGAACAGAGCCTGCAGGACGACTACCTGCCCATCCCCACCGTGCAGTGGCACCACGACCAACTTGACCTGCGCGTGACCGCCTTTGTGCAAGGAACGCCCGAACAGGCGCAGCTGGTGGCGCGATACGTGTTGCGCAATACCGGCAAGGAAGCCCGCGACTACACCCTGGCGCTCGCGGTACGTCCGTTCCAGGTCAACCCGCCAACGCAATTCCTCAACACCATCGGCGGCATCAGCCGCATCGAGCAGATGGCGGTCGAGGGCCGCCAGATCAGCGTGAACGGCAAGCCCCGCGTCTTTGCTGCGCAAGCGCCCGATGCGGCCTTCGTCACGGCCTTCGACAGCGGCATGGCAGTCGAACACCTGGGCGCAGCCAAGGTGCCGGCCACCGCGCAGGTGAAGGACGCGACGGGATTGGCCTCGGGGGCGCTGCTGTACCGCTGGCACCTGGCCCCGGGCGAGAGCCGCGAAGTGGCGCTGGTGGTGCCGCAAACCGGCAGCCCCGCGATGCCCGCGGGCTTCGATGCCGAGCGCGCCCAGCAGCAGGTCGCCAACGATTGGCGAGACCGGTTGAACCGCGTGCGCTTCCAGGTTCCCGCCGAGGGACAGCCGGTGGTCGACACCTTGCGTACGGCCCTGGCGCACATGTTGATGTCGCGGATCGGACCGCGGCTGCAACCGGGCACGCGTTCTTATGGCCGCAGCTGGATCCGCGATGGGGCCATGATCTCCGAAGGATTGCTGCGCCTGGGCCGCGAGGATGTCGTGCGCGACTATGTGCAATGGTTTGCGCCGTTCCAGTTCGAGAACGGGATGGTGCCGTGCTGCGTGGACGACCGCGGCAGCGATCCGGTTCCCGAGAACGACAGCCACGGTGAGTTGATCTTCAACATCGCCGAGTACTACCGCTATACCGGCGACCAGGCTTTCCTGTGCGAGATGTGGCCGCACGTGCAAGGCGCCTTCAATTACATGGAGCAGTTGCGGGCCAGCGAGCGCACCGAAGCCAATTTCATGCGTAATCCGGCCTTCTACGGAATGATGCCGGCCTCCATCAGCCACGAGGGCTATTCGGCCAAGCCGATGCACTCGTACTGGGACAACTTCTGGGCGTTGCGCGGCTACAAGGACGCCGCCGATGTGGCCAACGTGCTGGGCAAGACGGACGAGGCGCAACTGATGGCGGGCGCGCGCGACGAGTTCCGCGGCGATTTGGCCGCCTCATTGTCGGCGGCGATGCGCGATCGAGGCATCGACTATCTGCCGGGCTCGGCCGAGCTGGGGGATTTCGATGCGACCTCCACCACGATCGCCCTGGCGCCGGGGGGCGAGCAAGGGCGCCTGCCGCAGCCGCAACTGGACAACACGTTCGAACGCTATTGGACGCAATTTGTAGAGCGTCGCGACGGGAAGCGCGAGTGGAAGGACTACACGCCTTACGAATGGCGAAACGTCGCCGCGTTCGTGCGCCTGGGTTGGCGCGAGCGCGCCTGGGAGGCCGTACAGTTCTTCTTTGCGGACCGCGCACCGCAACCTTGGAACCAATGGGCCGAGGTCGTCTCGCATACGCCGCGCAAGCCGTTCTTCGTCGGTGACCTGCCGCACGCGTGGGTAGCTTCGGACTTCGTGCGCTCGGTGCTGGACATGTTCGCCTACGGCCGCGAGATCGACGACAGCCTGGTATTGGCGGCCGGCCTGCCGGCGCGCTGGTTCGAAGGGCAGGGCGTGTCCATTACCGATCTGCGCACTCCCAACGGACGACTGGGCTACCGCCTGCGCCGCAGCGAGCGCCAATTGGTGTTGGAAGTGCAGCCGGGCCTGACCTTGCCCGCCGGCGGCGTGGTGCTGCCGTGGCCATATGACGGCCAACCGGGCGATGCGACGATCAATGGCGAACCGGCGCAGTGGGAAAATGGCGAGCTGCATATCCATGCGCTGCCAGCCCGCGTGGAGATCGACGTGCCGTCCTCCGTGCGACGGGCCGAGCGCAAGCGCGACTGATCGCTGCGAGCGACCGCTGCCAACCTGCCTGAAACAGAACGCCCCGCATGCGCGGGGCGTTCGAGCTGCCGATGGGTGCCGAGACCGCTCAGCCGCCGCGAACCTGCCGCACGATCTGTGCCGCGGCCGCCGCGCTGTCGCGCACCTTGTGCCACTCGCCCTTGGCCAGCCAGTCCTTCGGCACCATCCACGAACCGCCGATGCACAACACATTGGGCTGTGACAGGTATTGGCTCGCCGTTTCTTCGGTGATGCCGCCGGTGGGGCAGAGCTTGAGATCGGCCATCGGGCCGGCGAGGCCCTTGAGCATGGCCAGGCCGCCCACGGCCGAGGCCGGGAACAGCTTGCACACGCGGAAACCGCGTGCCATCAGCGACAGGAACTCCGTGGGGCTGGCCGCGCCCGGCACCGAGGGAATCGGCGCATCGGCCAGCAGGTCGGCCAGCGCCGGTGGTGTGCCGGGGGTGACCAGGAAGTCGGCGCCCGCGTCGATGGATTGCCGCATCTGCGACTCGCTCAGCACGGTGCCCGCACCGATCACCAGCTCAGGGCGCTCGCGCTTGAGGGTAGCCACCGCCTCCATGGCGACCGGCGTGCGCAACGTCAACTCGATGGCCGGCAGGCCGCCTTCCAGCAGGGCGTCGGTGACTGCACGCGCCTGATCGAGGGTATCGACCGTGATGACCGGGAGGATGCCGGCCTGCAACAGCAGCAGTTCGGCGCGATTCTGAAGTTCGGCGATGGTCATGGGGTGTTCCGTCAGTAAAGGGAGCGGCGATGGACGCTTACGCGTCCTTGGCCTCATGCGGCGCAGCAGCAGCGTCAGGGGAATCGCCCAACTCGTATTCGGCGTCGTACTCCCAGATGCTGCCGTCGTCGGCCATCGGCCCGCAGCCGATCGAGATCGCGCCCTGGTCCGCAGGGCCCACGACGCGTCGATTGATCGCAAACAGGTTGCGTCCCAGATCGTGTCCGGCCCGCGCAGTGTTGGGCGCCAGTTCGCGCGCCGCCCATTCCTCGGGCGAAACGCGGACCTCCAGCGTGCCGGCTTCGCCGTCGAGCAGGATGATGTCGCCCTCGCGAACGCGCGCGAGCGGTCCGCCGCGCGCCGCTTCCGGCGTTACATGGATCGCGGCGGGAATCTTGCCCGAAGCACCCGACAGGCGACCGTCGGTGACCAGTGCCACGCGACGGCCCTGGTTCTGCAACAAGCCCAGCAGGGGTGCGAGCGAATGCAGTTCCGGCATGCCATTGGCGCGGGGCCCCTGGTAACGCACCACCGCGACGAAATCCTGCGGCAACACGCCGGCCGCATGCAGTTTGTTGAGCATCTGCGGTGCGTCGACGACCACGGCCGGTGCCTCGATACGACGGTATTGCGGCTTGACGGCCGACAGCTTGATCAGCGACCGACCGAGGTTGCCGCGCAACAGCCGCAGTCCGCCCTGTGCTTCGAACCCATTGCTGGCCGGGCGCACCACCGCCTCGTCGCCACTGTCCGCGGTGCCGGCCACGAAGGTGACGCTTCCGTCGTCCTGCAGGCGCGGCTCCTGGGCAAAGGCCCGCATGCCGCCTTCCACCACGGTGGCGAGGTCGTCGTGCATCAGTCCGGCGTCCATCAACTCGCGGAACACGAAAGCCGTGCCTCCTGCGGCATGGAAGCGGTTCACATCGGCGTCGCCGTTCGGGTAAACGCGTGCCAGCAATGGCACGGTCTGCGAAATCAGGTCCATGTCGTCCCAGGTCAGGACGATGCCGGCCGCACGCGCTACCGCGATCCAATGGATGGTGTGGTTGGTCGATCCGCCAGTCGCCATCAGGGTCACGATGGCATTGACGATTGCCCGCTCATCGATGAGCCGGCCGAAGGGGCGGAAGTCATCGCCCAGCGCACTGATCGCCAGTGCGCGCTCGGCCGCCGCGCGGGTCAGTGCGTCGCGCAGCGGGGTGCCCGGGTTGATGAAAGACGCACCGGGCAATTGCACGCCCATGGCTTCCAGCAAGACCTGGTTGGAATTGGCGGTGCCGTAGAAGGTGCAGGTGCCGGCCGAGTGATAGGAGCGGCTCTCGGCCCGCAGTAGCTCGTCCTTGCCCACCTTGCCCTCGGCGTAGAGCTGCCGGACCCGTTGCTTCTCCTTGTTCGGCAGGCCCGAAGGCATGGGTCCGCCGGGTATTAGCAACACGGGTAAATGGCCGAAGCGGAGCGCGCCGATCAGCAGTCCCGGCACGATCTTGTCGCAGATGCCGAGCAGCGCCGCGCCTTCGAAGGTGCGGTGCGACAGCGCCACCGCGGTGCTCAGCGCGATCGTGTCGCGGCTGAACAGCGAGAGCTCCATGCCGGGATAGCCCTGGGTGACGCCGTCGCACATCGCCGGTACGCCGCCCGCGACCTGGGCTGTGGCGCCGGCCTCGCGGGCCCAGATCTTCATCTGCTCGGGATAGCGATAATAGGTCGCATGCGCTGAGAGCATGTCGTTGTAAGAGGTTACAATACCGATGTTCATG
>DASWQJ010000071.1:0-18857 GCA_036403795.1 Stenotrophomonas sp. | reverse complement strand
CGACCATCTCTACTTCGTCGGGGATGATGTTGTAGCGGATGCCCCCCTTGATTGCGCCGAAGCTCACCACGGCCGGCTGGCGGGCGATGTTGGCGCGCCGGCTGACCACCGTCTGGGCCGCGCCGATCAGGTCGGCCGAGGCAACGATCGGATCGATGCCGTTCCACGGTGCCGACCCATGGGTCTGGCGGCCGATCACCTTGATGTTGAAGCGGTCCGAGGCCGCCATGAGCGGCCCGCTGCGCACTGCGATCTTGCCCGCCTGGACGCTGGAGAACACGTGCAGGCCGAACACCGCCTGGGGCTTGAAGTCGGCGAACAGGCCTTCCTTGAGCATCAGCGAGGCGCCGCCCTCCTCATTGCCCGGCGCCCCTTCCTCGGAGGGCTGGAAGATCAGCATCACCTGGCCGGGCAGACGATCCTTCATTGCCACCAGGGCGTCGGCCACGCCCAGCAGGATGGCGGTGTGCGCGTCATGGCCGCAGGCATGCATGACCCCGACCTGCTCGCCGCGGTACTCGCTCTTGGCCTGGGAGGCGAAGGGCAGCCCGGTCTGCTCGGTCACCGGCAGGGCGTCCATGTCCGCGCGCAGGGCGATCTTCGGGCCCGGCAAGCCGCCCTGGATGATGGCCACCACGCCGTGGTGGGCGATGCCGATGCGGGGCTTGAGGCCGAGTTTGCGCAAATGGGCGGCAACCTGTGCGGCGGTGCGCTCTTCGCGGTTGGACAGCTCCGGGTGGAGATGGAAATCGCGGCGCCATTCGACGACCTGGCCCTGCAACTTGGCGGCTGCAGCGGCCACCTCCGGTCGTTCGCCGGACTGGGCCATCGCCAGCGCGGGGAGGCTCAACAGGAGGGCGCCGGCCCAGGCTCGGGAATACCGCATCAGCAAGTCCTTAGGTAGGTGGTGGTCGGTGAACTCTAGTGCACCGGGGCCGTCGGCGGCGACGGTCCCGGTCAACCGCCGCGCCCCTGGTGCGTTGCCCACCCCGTGCCCGGCTGAACCAAACGGCCCGGCGGCGGTCTGTGAGTGGCCCGTCAGCCGTGTGGCCCGTCAGTCATGGTCCAATCGCCGCGGGCGAACGATAAGCTTGCGGGCTTGTCTCGGGGTGGCGCCCCGTCCTCCCCCACACCGCCGTCAGGAGTTTGTCGAATGTCGCGTTTCTGGAAGATCACTCTGCTCGTGGTGGCAGCGCTCGTCGTGTTGGTCGTCGGTGCGCGCCTGCTGCGCGGGGGTGGTGACGCGCAGGGCCCTGGGGCTGCGGACGGCGCGGCCGGCCAGGACACCGGCCCGGTCCCGGTGACGGCGGTGGCGGCGGAACTGCGGGAAGTGCCGGTCTACGCCAATGCCTTGGGCACGGTGACTGCACTGAACACCGTGACCATCAATCCGCAGGTCAGCGGGCAGCTGCTGAGCATCAACTTCAAGGAAGGCCAGGAAGTGAAGAAGGGCGACCTGCTTGCGCAGATCGACCCGCGCAGCCTGCAGGCCAGCTTCGACGAGGCCACCGCGGCCAAGCGACAAAACCAGGCGCTGCTGGCCACGGCACGCGCCAACTTCGCTCGCTCCAGTGCGCCGGAGTACCAGCAATACGTGTCCAAGACCGACCTGGACACGCAGCGCAACCAGGTCAGCCAATACGAGGCAGCAGTCGCGGCCAATGATGCGTCGATGCGCGCAGCCCAGGTCCAACTGCAGTACACCCGCATCACGGCGCCGATCGATGGCATCGCCGGTATCCGCGGGGTAGACGCGGGCAATATCGTCAGCACCAGCTCGGCGATCGTCACGCTGACCCAGATCCACCCGATCTACGTGTCCTTCAATTTGCCCGAGCGCGAATTGACCGCGGTACGCGAGGGCCAGGCGGCCGGCGCGCTGCCGGTGACGGCACTGGATCGTGGCGACGCGCACGTGATCAGCGCCGAAGGCAAGCTGGACGTGATCGACAATCGCATCAGCAGTGACAGTGGCACCTTTGGCGCGCGCGCCCTGTTCCCCAATGCGGACAACGCACTGTGGCCGGGCCAGTTCGTGAACGTGCGCTTGCAGCTGCGCACCATCCCCGGCGGCGTCGTGGTCCCGGCCCAGGCCGTGCAGCGCGGCCCCGACGGCGACTACATCTATGTCGTGCAAGCCGACAACACCGTCAAGATGCAGGCCGTCAAACAGGGCGTGGAAGTGGACGACAGCCACGTCCAGATCGCCAGCGGCCTGAAGGCCGGCGAGAAGGTGGTCACCGAAGGCCAGTTCCGGCTCAAGCCCGGCAGCAAGGTCAATGCGTTGGCGCCGGGCGAGACGCCCGCCCCGCCGACCGAGGCCGAGTTGAAGGCCGCCGAAGGCAAGGACAAGCGCGGCGGCCAAGGCGGCCGGCGTGGCGGTGGCCCGCGCTGATGTGAACGGGGCGGCCTCCAGGCTGCCCCGACCTACCGGCGCCTGAGGCGCCGGTTCCGTTCGAACGACTCCAAGGAGAGCCGCGTGGGCTTCTCGACCATTTTCATCCGCCGCCCCATCGCCACCTCGCTGCTGATGGCGGGCGTTTTGCTGCTCGGCATCCTGGGCTACCGCCAATTGCCGGTGTCGGCACTGCCGGAAATCGACGCACCCAGCCTGGTGGTCACCACCCAGTATCCCGGCGCCAATGCGGCAACGATGGCCTCGCTGGTCACCACGCCGCTGGAGCGGCAGTTCGGCCAGATCTCGGGCCTGGACATGATGACGTCCGACTCCTCGGCCGGACTGTCGACGATCATCCTGCAGTTCTCGATGGAGCGCGATATCGATATCGCCGCCCAGGACGTGCAGGCGGCCATCCGCCAGGCGACCCTGCCCTCCTCGCTGCCTTACCAGCCGGTCTACAACCGCGTGAATCCGGCCGACGCGGCGATCCTGACCCTCAAGCTCACCTCCGATTCGCTGCCGCTGCGCGAGATCAATCGCTACGCCGATTCGATCCTGGCGCAGCGCCTGTCGCAGGTGCCCGGCGTGGGCCTGGTGTCGATCGCCGGCAACGTGCGTCCGGCCGTGCGCATCCAGGTCAACCCCGCCCAGCTGTCGAACATGGGCTTGACCATGGAGTCGCTGCGCAGCGCGCTGACCCAGACCAACGTGTCGGCGCCCAAGGGCTCGCTCAACGGCAAGACGCAGTCCTACAGCATCGGCACGAACGATCAGCTCACCGACGCGGCGCAGTATCGCGACACGATCATCAGCTACAAGGACGGTGCACCCGTTCGCTTGCGCGACGTGGCGCAGGTGGTCGATGGCGTGGAGAACGACCAGCTCGCCGCCTGGGCCGACGGGCAACCGGCGGTGCTGCTGGAGATCCGACGCCAGCCGGGCGCCAACATCGTGCAGACCGTCGAGCAGATCCACACGATCTTGCCGCAGATGCGCGCGGTGCTGCCGGCCGACGTGAAGCTGGAGGTGTTCTCCGATCGCACCGAGACCATCCGCGCCTCGGTGCACGAAGTGAAGTTCACCTTGATCCTGACGATCTTCCTGGTGGTCGCGGTGATCTTCGTGTTCCTGCGTCGGCTGTGGGCCACGATCATTCCCTCGATCGCCGTGCCGCTCTCGCTGGCAGGCACGTTTGGGGTGATGGCCTTCGCCGGCATGTCGCTGGACAACCTGTCGCTGATGGCGTTGGTGGTGGCGACGGGCTTCGTGGTGGACGACGCGATCGTGATGATCGAGAACATCGTTCGCTACATCGAGCAGGGCAAGAGTGGCCAGGAGGCGGCGGAAATCGGCGCGCGCCAGATCGGCTTCACCGTGTTGTCGCTGACTGTTTCGCTGGTGGCGGTGTTCCTGCCGTTGCTGCTGATGCCAGGCGTCACCGGTCGATTGTTCCATGAGTTTGCCTGGGTGCTGTCGATCGCCGTGGTGATCTCGATGCTGGTGTCGCTGACGCTGACGCCGATGATGTGCGCCTACCTGCTCAAGCCGGACCAGTTGCCCGAGGGCGAAGATGCACACGAGCGCGCCGCGGCCGCCGGCAAGTCCAACCTGTGGACGCGTACCGTCTCGCTGTATGAGCGCACGCTGGACTGGGTGCTGGCCCACCAGCCGCTCACCCTGGGCGTGGCCATCGGCGCCGTGGCACTGACCGTGGTGCTGTACGTGGTCATCCCCAAGGGACTGTTGCCCGAGCAGGACACCGGCCTGATCACCGGCGTGGTACAGGCCGACCAGAATGTCGCCTTCCCGCAGATGGAGCAGCGCACCCAGGCGGTGGCTGATGCCCTGCGCAAGGACCCGGCGGTGACCGGTGTGGCCGCTTTCATCGGCGCGGGCACCATGAATCCCACGCTCAACCAGGGCCAACTGTCGATCGTGCTGAAGGAACGCAGCGATCGCGATGCGCTCGAAGACATTCTGCCGCGCCTGCAGAAGGCGGTAGCCGGCATTCCCGGCGTTGCGCTGTACCTCAAGCCGGTGCAGGACGTGACCCTGGATACGCGCGTGGCCGCCACCGAATACCAGTATTCGATGTCGAACGTGGACAGCAACGAGCTCGACCAGTGGGCTACGCGCATGACCGAGGCGCTGCGCAAGCTGCCCGAGTTGGCCGATGTGGACAACAACCTGGCCAACCAGGGCAATGCGCTGGAAATCAACATCGATCGCGACAAGGCCAGCATGCTGGGCGTGCCGATGCAGACGATCGACGACACGCTGTACGACAGCTTCGGCCAGCGCCAGATCTCCACTATCTTCACCGAACTCAACCAGTACCGGGTGGTGCTGGAAGTGGCGCCGGAATTCCGGACCAGTACGGCACTGATGAACCAGCTGGCCGTGGCCAGCAATGGCAGCGGCGCGTTGACCGGCACCAACGCCACCAGCTTTGGCCAGGTGACTTCGTCCAATTCCTCCACTGCCACCGGTATCGGCACCCAGAACACCGGCATCACCGTAGGCGCGGGCAGCATCATTCCGCTGGCCGCCCTGGCCAGTGCCAAGGTCACCAATACACCGTTGGTGGTCAGCCACCAGCAGCAGCTGCCCGCAGTGACGATCTCGTTCAACCTGGCGCCGGGCTATTCGCTGTCCGAAGCGGTCAAGGCGATCGAGCGCACGGCCGAAGCGCTGAAGGTGCCTGCGCAGGTGCATGCGCAGTTCGTGGGCAAGGCCGCCGAGTTCACCGGTAGCCAGACCGACGTGGTGTGGCTGTTGCTGGCCTCGATCGTGGTCATCTACATCGTGCTGGGCGTTCTCTACGAGAGCTATATCCATCCGCTCACGATCATCTCCACCCTGCCGCCCGCCGGCGTGGGCGCGCTGCTGGCGTTGATGGTGTGCGGACTGAGCCTGTCGGTGGATGGCATCGTCGGCATCGTGCTGCTGATCGGCATCGTCAAGAAAAACGCGATCATGATGATCGACTTCGCGATCGAGGCACGACGTACCGGCGTCACCGCGCACGAGGCGATCCGTCGCGCCTGCCTGCTGCGCTTCCGGCCGATCATGATGACCACGGCCGCGGCCATGCTGGGCGCCCTGCCCTTGGCGCTGGGCAGCGGCATCGGTTCGGAACTGCGTCGCCCATTGGGCATCGCGATCGTAGGTGGCCTGCTGTTGTCGCAGCTGGTGACGCTGTACACCACACCGGTGATCTACCTGTACATGGAGCGCGCGTCCGAGCGTTTGCGCGCATGGCGCGAACAACGGGCCGCACGGCGGGCCGATGTGGCCCGGCCGCTGGAGCAGTCATGAACAGGCGTGGCGTGGCCACCGGGGTGAGCGCGAGGACCCTTGCATGAATCTTTCCGCTCCCTTCATCAAACGTCCGATCGGCACCACGTTGCTGGCCCTCGGCCTGTTCGTGATCGGTTTGATGTGCTATCTGCGACTGGGCGTCGCCGCACTGCCGAATATCCAGATTCCGGTGATCTTCGTGCACGCCACGCAGTCCGGCGCCGATGCCAGCACGATGGCCTCCACCGTCACCGCGCCGCTGGAACGCCGCCTTGGCCAGCTGCCGGGCATCGACCGCATGCGCTCCTCCAGTTCGGAGAGCAGCAGCATGGTGTTCATGATTTTCCAGACCGGTCGCGACATCGATTCGGCGGCGCAGGATGTCCAGACCGCCATCAACGCCGCACAAGCCGACCTGCCCTCCGGACTCGGCACGCCGATGTACCAGAAGGCCAACCCGAACGACGATCCGGTGATCGCGATCGCGCTGACGTCACAGACCCAGTCTGCCGACGAGCTGTACAACGTGGCCGATTCACTGCTTGCGCAGCGGCTGCGCCAGATCAATGGCGTGGCGTCGGTGGATATCGCAGGGGCCTCCACGCCCGCCGTGCGCGTCGACGTGGACCTGCGCGCCCTCAATTCGCTGGGCCTGACCCCGGACGACCTGCGCAACGCGGTGCGTGCGGCGAACGTGACTTCGCCGACGGGATTTCTTTCCGACGGCAAGACCACCACGGCGATCATCGCCAACGACTCGGTCGCCAAGGCCGCCGACTTCGGCCACTTGGCCATCGCCACGCAGTCCGATGGCCGCATCGTGCGCCTGAGCGACGTGGCGCACGTCTACGACGGCCAGCAGGACGCCTACCAGGCTGCGTGGTTTGGCGGCAAACCGGCCGTGGTCATGTATGTCTTTACCCGCGCCGGCGCGAACATCGTTGAAACCGTGGACCGGGTGAAAAGCGCTATCCCCGAGTTGCGCGGCTATCTGCAGCCGGGCACGCAGCTGACCGCCTATTTCGATCGCACGCCGACCATCCGCGCCTCGCTGGCCGAGGTGCAGATCACCTTGTTGATCTCGCTGGCCATGGTCGTACTCACGATGGCGCTGTTCATGCGGCGCCTCGCACCGACGATGATCGCCGCCGTCACCGTGCCGCTGTCGCTGGCCGGCTCGGCATTGGTGATGTACGCATTGGGCTTCACGCTCAACAACCTGAGCCTGCTGGCCTTGGTGATCGCGATTGGCTTTGTGGTGGACGATGCGATCGTGGTGATCGAAAACATCATGCGGCACCTGGACGAAGGCATGCCGCGCATGCAGGCGGCCTTGGCCGGGGCACGCGAGATCGGCTTCACCATCGTGTCGATCACCGCGTCGCTGGTGGCGGTATTCATTCCGTTGTTGTTCGCCAGCGGCATGATTGGCGCGTTTTTCCGCGAGTTCACCGTGACCTTGGTGGCGGCGATCGTGGTGTCGATGCTGGTGTCGCTTACGCTGACCCCGGCGCTGTGCAGCCGCTTCCTGTCGGCCCATCGCGAGCCTGAGAAGCCGGGGCGATTCGGCGCTTTCCTGGATCGGATGCATGAAGGCAGCCTGCGCGTCTATACACGCGCGCTGGATTTCTCATTGCGCCACGCGCTGGCCCTTTCGATCACCCCGTTGTTGTTGATCGCCGCCACGATCTTCCTGGCCGGGGCTGTCAAGAAGGGCAGCTTCCCGCCGCAGGACACCGGCCTGATCTGGGGCCGTGCCAGTTCCAGCGCCACGGTGTCCTTTGCCGACATGGTCGATCGCCAGCGACGCATCACGGACATGTTGATGGCCGATCCGGCCGTGAAGATCGTCGGTGCGCGCTTGGGTTCCAGCCGCCAGGGCTCGAGTGCGTCGTTCAACATCGAGCTGAAGACGCGCCAGGAAGGGCGCCGCGAGACCACCGCGCAGGTGCTGTCCCGGTTGAGTGCCAAGGCCGACCGTTACCCGGACCTGCAGTTGCGGCTTCGCGCGATCCAGGACTTGCCCAGCGATGGGGGGGGCGGCACCAGCCAGGGCGCGCAGTACAGCGTGTCGCTGCAAGGCAATGACCTGGCGCAGCTGCAGGAATGGCTGCCCAAGCTGCAGGCGGTGCTGAAGCAGAACCCCAAGTTGCGCGACGTCGGAACCGATGTGGACACCGCCGGCCTGCGCCAGAACATCGTGATCGATCGTGCCAAGGCCTCGCGCATGGGCATCTCGGTCGGCGCGATCGATGGTGCACTGTACGGTGCGTTTGGGCAGCGTTCGATCTCGACGATCTATTCCGACCTCAACCAATACAGCGTGGTGGTCAACGCCTTGCCGTCGCAGACCGCGACGCCGGCATCGCTGGACGAGGTCTACGTCCCCAACAGCAGCGGGCAGATGGTGCCGATCACGGCGGTGGCCCGGCAGGAGCCGGGGCTGGCACCGCCGCAGATCACCCATAACAACCAGTACACGACGATGGACCTGAGCTACAACCTCGCCCCCGGGGTGAGCACGGGCGAGGCCGATGCGATCATTGCCGCCGCCGTCGCGGGCCTGCGCATGCCGGGCGGCATCCGCATCGACGATGGCGGCGGTTTCAACGTGCAGCTCAACCCGACGTCGATGATCGTGTTGTTGCTGGCGGCGGTCCTCACGGTGTACATCGTGCTGGGCATGCTTTATGAAAGCCTGATCCACCCGGTGACGATCCTGTCGACGCTGCCGGCGGCCGGCATGGGCGCGCTGTTGGCCTTGTATCTCACCGGTACCGAGCTGTCGGTGATCTCGATGATTGCGTTGGTGTTGCTGATCGGCATCGTCAAGAAGAACGCGATCATGATGATCGACTTCGCGCTGGTGGCGCAGCGTGAGCACGGCAAGTCGCCGCTGGAGGCAGCGCGCGAGGCGTCGGTGGTGCGTTTCCGCCCCATCATGATGACCACGATGGTGGCGATCCTGGCGGCATTGCCGCTGGCGATCGGGCTGGGCGAGGGTTCGGAACTGCGCCGGCCGCTGGGCATCGCGATGATTGGCGGTTTGTTGATTTCGCAAAGTCTGACGTTGTTGAGTACGCCGGCGCTGTACGTGATTTTCTCGTGCCTGAGTGATCGATGGCACGCGCGACGTGCGCGTGGTCGCGAGCGCCGGTTGGCCAAGCGGGCGGCCGCCGCTACGGCGGCTTCTCGCCCCGCTGAAGGCTGACAACTGAAGACTGAGGGCTGAGGGCCGAAGGCTGAGAGGGTCGGAGCCCGGGCGCAGCGCGCCTCGGCCCGGGCCCACGGTGAATGAGGCAGATCGGCGCTGCCGTAGGGCCTGCCACGACCCGCGGTTCGCTACGAGTCGCGGCACGACCCTAGGGCCCCGCCGACCAGCCTACCCACCGGAATTCCGTGGAGCCGACACGCACGCTTCCACTCGGCCCGAACCTGGTTCCGGCCAGTGTCGATTCCTGCCGATCCCATTCGTCGCCCCCATGAGCGACAGGACTTCCCTGGCGCACCCGGGAGGTTGGCGATGCGCTGCATGCTGATCATGAAGGCCACCCCCGCCAGCGAGGCGGGCCAGCTGCCGTCCGCTCGGCAGCTCTCGGCCATGGGCCAATACAACGAACAGCTGGTCGATGCCGGCGTGCTGCTGGCCGGCGAAGGTTTGCACCCCAGCATGCGCGGCGCACGCGTCCGCTTCGATGCCGATGGCCGCCGCGTCATGGAGGGGCCGTTTACCCAGACGGGTGAACGGGTCGCCGGGTTCTGGCTGCTGCAGGTGCGCTCTTTCGAAGAAGCACTGGAGTGGGCCCGCCGAGTGCCCAACCCCGAAGGCGACACGTTCGAAGTCGAGCTGCGCCCCGTATTCGAAGCCGATGATTTCGGCGACGCCTTTACCCCCGAGTTGCGCGAGCAGGAAGATCGCCTGCGCGCACGAATCGACCCCCGCCCCTGACCGAGGAATCCACCATGAAAGCCACTCCGTACCTGAACTTCAATGGCGATTGCCGCCCGGCCTTCGAACGCTACAAGCAGATCTTTGGGGGCGATGCCTTCCAGATCACCTACGGCGAAGCACCCCCGCCGCCCGAAGGCGCACCGCCACCGCCGGAGGGTTGCGGCGGAGAAGTCCCGGCCAGCGCCAAGGACCGCATCATGCACGTCACCCTCGCCCACGGGCAGGAACCGTTCCTGATGGGCTCGGACATGCCGCCGGGGATGGAGAAGAAAGGCAACGGCATCGCTGTGGCCCTCAACTGCAACGACAACGCCGAAGCCGAGCGCGTGTTCAATGCCTTGTCGGATGGCGCGAGCGTGCAGATGCCCTTGGGCGAGACCTTCTGGGCCGAGCGCTTCGGCATGCTCACCGACCGCTTCGGCACGCCGTGGCTGGTCAATGGGGTCTACAAGCAACCCTGATCGCAGGCATCGCCTGGTGCCCCGCGCTGGCCGGAGGAATCCGGCCACGATCCACGCCTTCACTTTCTTGCGAGCCACGTTCACATGGTCACCCAGATCTTCGTCAACCTTCCCATCGAATCGCTGCCGCGCGCGGTGGACTTCTTCACTGCGCTGGGTTTCGGCTTCGATGCGCGTTACACCGATGAAAACGCCACTTGCCTGATCCTGGGCGAGAACATCTTCGCGATGCTGCTGGTCAAGCCCTTCTTCCAGGGCTTCACGTCCAAGTCGATCTGCGATACCACCCAGGCGGCCGAGGTGATCAACGCATTGGCGGTTGAAAGCCGGGAAGCCGTCGATGCCCTGGTCGCCAAGGCCGTCGCCGCCGGTGGCGCCGTGTCCGGCGAAGCCAAGGACTACGGCTTCATGTACCAACATGGCTTCCAGGATCCCGATGGCCACCTGTGGGAGGTGTTCCACGGTAGTGGCGAACCGTCGTGAAGCCGACGCATGGCCATGGCTGCACTGCAGCTTGCTCCCGCCGCTCGACGGTGCTCTGATCGCAACCCATGGCCGCGCCTGATGTCCATTCCACCCTCACTACCGTCTGGCGCATGGAAGCGGCGCGGATCATCGCCGCCCTTGCCCGGCAAGTGCGCGATGTGGGGTTGGCCGAAGAATTGGCGCAGGACGCCATGGTTGCCGCGCTGGAGCGCTGGCCCGTCGATGGCATTCCCGACAATCCGGGGGCCTGGCTGATGACCACCGCGCGCAATCGTGCCATCGACCGGCTGCGCCATCACCAGCTGCAGCGACGCAAGCAGGATGCGTTGGGCTATGAGATCGAACGCGACCAGCAGGCCGCGCAGGCCGCCCAGCAGGTCGATCCTGACGACGACATTGGCGATGACTTGTTGCGGCTGATGTTCGTGGCCTGCCATCCGATGCTCGGCACCGAGGCTCGCGTGGCACTGACGCTGCGTATGCTCGGTGGGTTGGCCACCGATGAAATCGCGCGTGCGTTCCTGGTGCCGGAGGCGACGGTGGCCCAGCGCATCGTACGTGCCAAGCGACTACTCAGCGACCGCGAGGTGCCTTTCGAAGTGCCCCGCGGTGACGAGCGCGAAGCGCGCCTGGGATCGGTGCTGGAAGTCTTGTACCTGATTTTCAACGAGGGCTATGCCGCCACCGCCGGCGACGATCTGATGCGGCCTGCCCTGTGCGAGGAAGCATTGCGGTTGTGCCGCGTGCTGGCCCGGCTCGCACCGCGCGACGCCGAGGTGCACGGACTGCTCGCGTTGATGGCACTGCAGGCCTCGCGGCAGCGTGCGCGCGTCGATGGCCACGGCGACCCGGTGCTGCTGGCCGACCAGGATCGCAGGCGCTGGGACCGCCTGTTGATCCGGCATGGCCTGACCGCGCTGGAGCGCGCACGCCAATTGGGCGGGGCGGGCGAGCCGTACGCGTTGCAAGCGGCGATCGCCGCGTGTCATGCACGCGCCCGAAGCGTCGAGGACACCGACTGGGACGCCATCGCGGCGCTGTACGCCCGCCTGGCGCAACGCGTGCCTTCACCGGTAATCGAGCTCAACCGCGCCGTGGCGGTGTCCATGGCGCAGGGGCCGGAGGTGGCCCTGCCGCTGGTGGATGCGCTGTCCGACGCGCCTGCGTTGCGGCAGTACCATCTGCTGCCGACAGTTCGCGGCGACCTGTTGCAGCGGCTCGGCCGCCATGCCGAGGCCCGCACAGCCTTCGAGCACGCCGCCACGCTGGCGCGCAACAGTCGCGAGAAGCACTTGCTGGAAGCGCGCGCAGCAGCCTGCGCCAAGCCGGAATGCTGACGGCGGACAGCACCGACTTGCATCGAGCGACCGATCCCTGGCGCTTCAATCAGAGCACGGTGGCAAGGCATGCATTCCGCCCTCGATTCGAGTGCTTCACCGACCCGAACGGCCTGGCGGCGTTTTTCACCTTCCCGCTCATCGACTGATCGCGGCGGCAGTGCAAGGGCGCTACGCGGTTGATCCACGTGGCGCGCCTGGATTCAACCTTCCAGGTCTGCCAGCGAGTCGCGCTCGATCGCGGCATAGAGGGCGAACTCGTCGCGGCACTTGCCTCCCAGCGATCGTTCAAAGGCTTCACGCTGGGCGTGGGCCGCATAGGCGCGTTGTTCGCCGCCGCCCAGATTGGACTGGAAAATGCCGGCGGCACTGACTGGCAGGAAATCTTCGTAGACGATCGGGTCGGCATCGATCAGGCCGGCATCGATCGCATCGTCCGGCGACAGCTCGCCGGCTCGCACCGGGTCGGCCTGGCCAGCGTCGGTCAGCCGATAGCGAAAATAACCCAAGCCCTGGCGACGCAACGTTTCGTAGTCGTCGGGAAAACCGCTGAACGCCGCTTCGAGGCGAGCGGCATAGGCCGACTCCGTACTGCCTGCGCCATCGCTCTCGCGCGCCTGCGCAAGCAACGTGTCGTAGAGCGCCCGGCCCTTGGGCGTCAGCGCCAGGCCCCGCTGTTCGATCTCGCCGAAGCGCGCGGTGTGGCTGCCCGCCTCGGCCGCGCCATCGCTGCCGGGAAAGTGGACCGCCTCCTCCAGCGCCTTGAAACTGGTCTGGCGCAGCAGGATCGGGCAGCGCCGGCGCGGCGGGCCCTCGATCACCGCCTTGGCGGACATACCGCGTTGCTGCATCTGCACCTGGGCGGCATCGATGTCCAGCGTGCGGGGCGTCAGGTGATTGATGTGCGGACCGTGGAAACACACCACGTCGGCGATCAGTCGATGCGCTTCACTCAGCGCGCGATAGGTCGACAGCGGCACGGTGGCATCGCGGTGCCAGCGGAACGTTTCCAGGGTTTGCGCAACGAAGCGATCCGCATCGGCGCTCGCCAGGCCACCGTCGCGCTCGGCCTGTTCGATAAGTGCCAGTGCGTCGGGCGTAAAGATCTCGCGCCGGCCCAGGATGTCGGCCGCGCGCGCGCGCAGGGTCGGATCCTCGATCAATTCCAAACGCAGCAGCGAGGTGAAGACCCGAAATGGATTGCGGGCCAACGACGTCGCCTCGACCGGACGAAATGCCGTGGAGTGCACCGGCACGCCGGCCACCGACAGGTCGTAGTAACCCACCGGCAGCATGCCCATCACCGCAAACAGCCGACGCAAGGTGGCCAGTTCCTGCGCGGTGCCGACGCGAATGGCGCCGTGTCGTTCCAGATCCAGGCGCGCGCGCTCGTCGTTGCGTTCCAGCCGCTGTGCGAGCTCGGTGTCTTGCTGCAGCGTCGACGCATTGACCTGCGCCACCAACGCCATCAGTTCGCCGTACAGGGGCACTTCGTCGCGATACATGTCCGACATGGCTTGCGCGAAGCGGGCGCGAATTTCATCCGGGGCAACGAAGGCGTTCTGGTTCATGGCAGCTGGCAGCGGCGCCGACCATCCGCCGGCCCCGGCATTTTCGCCGAGCCGGGCGATCCGGGCCATACGCGCAGCAACATGTGCCCGGTGTCAGCGATCGGCGGCGGGCTCGACTGGCCCCTGCAATACCTGCCGCGCGCGCTCCAGCCGGTGCTCCGCATCGCCTAGTTGCTCGCGCAGCCGTCCATCGAGTTCGATCGGCCGGTCCCAGCGGTCATAGCTGGCCACGATGGCGTGCCGCACCTGGCGATAAGCCAGATTGGGCGCGGCATCGGGGCCGGCCTCCAGCACCGCTTGCCAGTCGCGTTCGGGTGCGCGGCTGAGCGCACGCACCACCTCGCGGCACGATTGCCCGGTGGCCTGCGCCCAAGCGCAGGCGAAATACAGGTCGCCCGCGCGCCAGCCCGGGACCCGCAACACCGCCTCGGCGTAGCCCCGGGGCACGCCCAAGTGGCGGCTGGCCTCATCGAGAAAGCTGGCGGGATAGCGCCGCGCATAGGCATCGATGTCGGTGACCTGGCGATCGATCCACGCATCGCCGGTGCGGTATGCCTGGGTCTGGGTCTGGGTCTGGGTCTGGGCCTGGGTCTGGGCCTGCGTCGGTGCGGGGGAGGCAGGCGCCTGCGCAAGCGCAAGCGCCGGCCCGGTCGCCAGCCAGGCCACCAGCACCCACACGCTCGCAGATCGAAGCGCCAATAGGGGCATGGGTTGGCCTCAGCCCACCGCTGCTGCGCCCAGCCGCGCCAGGCGGTCCAGGTCGAGCACCGCTTGGGGCCAGCGGTCGGCCTGTGCGACCTCGCGTAAACACGGCGCGTCGGCGGCCACGCCATGGTCGGCCTCGTGGGCCCAGGTCACTTCGTAAGGCGTGTGGATGCCCCAGCCGCCCAGCGCCAGCACGGGCTCGACGTCCGAACGCAGCGAGTTGCCGATCATGATGAAACGTTCCGCCGGCAGACCGAATTCCGACAGCACGCGCGCATAAGTGGACGCATTCTTTTCCGAGACGATCTCGATCCGGGGAAACAGATCGGACAGCCCCGACTGCTCGATCTTCTGTTCCTGGTGGAACAGGTCGCCCTTGGTGATCAGCACCACCTGTCGATGACGCGCGATCTCGGCGACGGCCTCGCGTACCCCGGGCAGCACGTCCACCGGGTGCTGCAGCGTGGCCCGACCGATTTCCACGACCCGCTGCAAATCGCGCGCGGCGATTCGCCCTTCGGTCATTTCGATGGCCGCCTCGATCATCGACAGCGTCATGCCTTTCACGCCATAGCCGAATATCTTGAGATTACGGCGCTCCACGGCCAGCAGGTGCCCATGCGTACCGGCGTCGCGCAGGTCCACGTAGCGGCCGACGATGGCCTCGAAGTCCTGCTCGGCCGCACGGTAGTAGTCCTCGCTGCGCCACAGCGTATCGTCGCCGTCGAAACCGACCAGTTCGATGCCATGCGCTGGCGAGAGTGGGACAGGACTCATGGCGCGATTCTAGCAGCGCCGGGGGCGAGCTCAGTCGCTGCCTTCATCGGCCGGACCGGGCTGATAACTGGCGAATTCCTCTCGTGAGAGCCGGCCATCCCGGTTGTCGTCGAAGCCGTCGAAGCCTTGCGCAAGAATCGGATCTGCCATGCATTCGGCGGGATCCAGGTTGCCGTCGCGATCGCGGTCCAGGCTGGCGAAGTCATGCGGGGCCAGGGCGCGGGCCGGCACCGCATCGGGCCCGCGCGGCGTGGGCAAGGCCGGCATCGCGGCAGCGGGTGTCGGCGGCACGGGCGTGGGCGGCAGTGGCAGTGGACCCGGGTCCGAGGCCGGCGGCATCGGTGGTCCGATGACGGGCTGCTGGGAGGATTCCGGCGAAGTCGGCAGGGCCTGCAGCACAGAGGCGGCGACCGCCGCCACGGGCAGCGATGCCACCAGCCAAGTCATTGCCGCGAAACCTGTCCGAGCCAAAAATTGCCCGCGCGACCGCGGGCAATGATGCATGCGCCTCATGGCGTCACCATCCGGCAAGCGGAGGCCTTGGAGAGTCCCCTCCGCAAAAACGGGAGCCGCCTGGGCGGCTCCCGCACGACATTGGCAGGCGCGCGCCGACCTGCGCGCGTCCGCACATCACTCAGTGCTGCTGCTGTGGCGGGGCACCTGCGCCGCCACTCTGCTGCTTGGCGACGAAGGCCTTGTACTCATCGGGCGTCAGCTTGCCGTTGGTGTCGGCATCGGCCTGTTCGAAAATCTGTGACAGGCCCGCGTTGACTTGCGCTTCCTGCTTGCTGATGGCGCCGTCGCTGTCGGTATCGACGCTGGCCCAAGTCTGTCCACCGCCCGATTGGGCCTGCGCCGGTTGCGGGCTGGCCGTCTGCGCGAATGCGGGAACGGCCAATGCTGCAGCCAGGGCGGCGGTGAGGACGATCATCGGCTTGCGATTGCTCATGGGGTGGTCTCCTGGTAACGGGTTGCCCGTGTGGGATATGCGCCTCGAACCAGAGGCATCGATCGCGCATGGGAGACACGCTACAGGCCAGCCATGAATGGCAATTGCCCCACAGCCGCAAGCTCGACATCTTGTTAACCACCGCGGCGCCATTTGCGGGTAGCCAACGGTTACGACCGCATCAGCAACCCGTAAGCATTGGGTTCAATCGCCGCAGAAGTGAGACCTGGAGCAAGCCGATTTACGTTTCGCCAACATCCTCATCGTCTGGCTCGGCACTGAACAATCGCCATCCCAATGCCACGCCGGCCAGTGCACCGACCAACTCCAGCACCACACGGCCGCCGAGTTCGTTGGGATCGTGGATGCGCTCCAGCGCCAGGCGCGCGTAGAGCGGCGATTCCAGCCGCACGATGCTGGTGTAGAACAGGTTCCAGATATCCCATCCCGCGCCGATCGTGGCGGCGGCCAGGCAGGCCCAGCCGATGGCATGGCCCACCGACAGACCATTGCGCGCGCACAGCCACTGCGAAAGCCAATACACGCCCAAGCCAATGAGGAAGGCGATGAGCCCGGCTTCAAGCGAGCCCAGCAGGCCGAAATGCAGGGGCAGATTCATTGCGGCGCGGCATCCATGAGGGGAGCGGCGCATTCTACGCGCAGGGGCGGTCGGCCAAGCCCGACAGTGTCAGCCTTCGTTCTGCGAGCGGGCCCGGATCTGCGGCTGCCCGTCCTCGTCCATCGACACATCGATCTCGATCGGGCGGCAGCAGACCTGGCAGTCTTCGACATACGACTGCGCCCCGGCCGACGCATCGACCACGATGCCGATCCACTCCCCGCAATAAGGACAGGGAATATCGACGTAGTGCTGCAGGTCTCCCATGGCCGTCCTCACTCCACCGGAAAGTCGTAGGCAGTATCGGGCGTGGGCTCGGGCTGGAAGGTGAAATGCCACCATTCCATCGGGTAATTGACAAAGCCCTCGGCCACCATCGCCTGCAGCAGCTGCCGGCGGGCCTCGCGCTGGGCCGCCGACAACCCCGGCGCAGCGGTGTGCGCACGCGGCCCGAAGAAATCGAACTCGGTACCCATGTCCAGCGGGCGGCAACTGCCGTGGCGGCAGTCCGCCAGGGTCAGGTCGACGGTGGCGCCCCGACTGTGTCCCGACTGTTCGGCGATGTAGCCCGGGATCAAGGCGGCCTTGTCGATGTCCGGATACTGCTGGGCCTTGCGGGACTGCTCATTGGGGTCTTGTGCCCAGGCCACGAATGCCTGCACCGCACGCACGGGCCGGTAGCAATCGTACAGATGCAGCGTGTAGCCCTGTGCGCGCAGCGTGGCCTGAACCCGCGCCAGTGCCTCGGCGGCCGGGCCCAGCATCAGGCAGCGCGGCGCGTCGTAGCCTGGCACCGGCCCGCCGGTGAAGTTGTCCGCTCCGGCGTAGCGCATGTCCAATTGAATTCCGGGTGCGATGGCCGCCACATCCTGCATGCCCGCCTGCACCGCGTTGCGTGCTGGCGAGACCACGGGTGCAGCGACCGACGGGTTCGCCGCCAGCGCCGGCATCGTGGCAGCGCTAACGGCAATCGCCGCTGCGATGGAATTCCAGGTCGGCATAGTCATAGCTGAAGTCGGCGTCCGGATCGATGGCGGCCAGGCGCATCGTAGCGCGCCCCTGTGCGTCGGCCGCAAATGCCAGCCAGGGCTCGGCATCGACGCTCGCGTCGTCCCAGTCGACCAGCCAGCGACCGCCGGACTGCATCACGTGCCCGCGCAGCAACGGCGATCGCGCCGAGGCAAAAGTGATGCCGTGGCCATCGGCGCACAGCGCGACGTCGCCAAACCACGGATCCCGATACAGGCCAAGCCGCACTTTCGCCTCGGCGGGCGTAACCGCCCGGCGATCGGCGGTGTCGGGCTTGCGCTGCGCCGGCGTGCGCGGCTGCGCATCTTCCTCTGCCAGTGCCGCGGCGTAATGCGTCACGTCCAGCGATGGATCGGCGCCCAGCAAATGCTTCTGCAGCGCTTGACCCAGGGCCGTGCGCGCGGCCTCGCCCTCGCCGTTGATCAGGATCACGAATCCGCTGCGGCGATCGGGCAGCAGGACCAGCGAGGAATACATGCCCATCAGCGTTCCGGTGTGGGCGACCTTCCATTCCCCATCCACGTCGGACAGGCGCCAGCCGTAGCCATATCCGTACAGTCGCGTGCCATCCCAATCGCGCATGCGTTGGCTGATCGGCATCGGGGTATGCAGCGACCAGACGGCGCGGCGCTGGGCCTCGGAAAGCCAGGGTTGTTTCGCATCGGGTCGGAGCCATGCCCGGTCCATCCACGACAGCATGTCATTGAGGCTGCAGCGGATGCCGCCCGCCGCCATCGATGGCAAGTCGGCCACCTGGTCCCCGTCCTCGCGCACCGGAACGTTGCGCTGGCCCTCGCGCATGTGGGGCTGCGCCACGTTGCCAACGGCCGTGCGCGACCAACTGCCCACCTGGCAGCGATCCATGCCCAGGGGGTTGAACAACTGCTCGCGCACCAATTGGTCGTAGGGCTTTCCACCGGCGCTGGCGGCCACTGCCCCGGCCACCACGTACATCAGATTGTCGTAGGCGTAATGCGAGCGAAAACTGTGCGTCGGCTTCAGCCAGGCCAGGCCGGCGATGATGTCGTCGCGGGTGAAGTCGTTGGGTTCGGGCCAGAGCATCAGGTCGCCGGCGCCCAGTCCCAAACCGCTGTTGTGGATCAGCGGGTCGCGTACCTGGATGTTGCGGGTCACCCACGGATCTTGCATGCGGAAGCCTGGCAAGTATTTCGTCACCGGGTCATCCCAGGCGAGCCGACCCTGGTCCACCAATCGGGCCAATACGCCCGTCGTCATCGCCTTGCTGTTGGACGCGATCTTGAACAGCGTG